>NZ_JBMDKF010000014.1:0-162295 GCF_057809575.1 Azospirillum sp. FG154
TGGCATGACCATGCCGGAACATTTTATCCACGTCTCATATCTGGGGGGCGGTCCAACGCCCTGTCAAGTCCGGTGTATTGCCACATGCCAAAAACAATCAATAGTAATAAGATTTGCAACCTCACCACACCACGCGGGGCACCGAGGCGATTTTCAGCGGGCCGAGGAACAGGGAATGGTTCTGCACCGTCACCGGGGTGGTGAGGACCGGCGCGCCGCCGGGGCCGGTCGGTCGGGACAGCATGGTCAGGACGGTGCGCGCCATCGCCGCGTCGTTCGGGCGCATCATCGGCTTGACCGCGTTCAACGCGGCGGGCGCGCCGTGGATTTCCGCCGTCAGGGCGGCTTGCGGCTGAAGCTCCCCATCCAGCGCCAGCGTGCCGTTGAGCGCGATGGCCAACGGCCCCCAATCCAGCGCCAGCCGATCCAACCGCACGGTCCCGCCGTCGCGGCTCCAGGCCGACAGGCTGACCGGCTCGGGCTGGGGCAGGCGGCCCAGAACGCGGGCGGAGAGTTCGGCCCGCTTGACGTCGCGGCCCAGCGACGAGGGCGCGCTGTCGGGCAGGGTCATGCCGTTCGCGGTCACGCCGATGGTCAGGCCGGTGGCGGCGCTCGTGTCGGGCGGCGTGTTCGGCTGCGCGGCGTTGAGGTCGAGCGAGGCGATGGGCAGCGGCAGATTCAGCGCCTGGGCCGTCAGATCGCTGAAGCTCAGCCGCAGGTTCTCCAGCGTGCCGTTCATCGTCCACACGGCCTGTCCGCCGCCGCCGCCGCGCGCGGTCACATCCAGCGGCGGTTGCCCGGCCTGAACCAGCGTCACCCGCTGCTCGCCCGGCAGGCTCAAGGTCACATGCGTGACGTCCCAGGGCGCCGCCTCCGCCACCAGACGGGCGCCGCGCCATTCTGCGCCGCGCGTCGCCAGATGCGGCTGTTCCAGCGCCGCGCGCAGGGTGAAGGGGAAACCGTCCACCGACAGCCCGCCATGATCGGCTAAGCCGCCGTTGGCCCGCTGCTGGTCGATCCAGGCCAGAACCCCGCGTTCGACCGCGCGCGCGGCCTGCTGCCACCACAGCGCGTAGCCAAGCGGCGGCAAGGCGACGAGCACGGCCAAAATCACAATCAGGCGGGTGCGGAGCTTGGGAAAGCGCATCGGTGGCATGTCCGTTCCGTGTCGGTCCTGTTATAGCGACGACGGCCCCGCCATGCTAGGCTTGGGAACTTGTTTTGTCTGTGGTTTCTTTGCGTCCTCCGCCGTTTTGTTTGTCGGATCATGCCCCTTCACACGCAGGCGTCCCCGCCCGATTGGTCATTGGACATCACGCTGGCGCCCGGCGCCGATCTGTGGGTGTTCGCCTATGGGTCGCTGATGTGGAATCCCGGTTTTCCCTTCATCGAGCGCCATGTGGCGACTTTGAACGGCTATCACCGGCGCTTTTGCGTCGCCTCGCACCGCTATCGCGGCACGCCGGAGACTCCGGGGCTGGTGTTGGGCTTGGATCATGGCGGTTCCTGCCGGGGCATCGTCTTCCGCATCGCCGCCGCCGAGGTTCCCGCCGCTCTGGATTATCTGTGGGACCGCGAGATGACCAACCGCGTCTACCGCCCACTGATCCGCCGTTTGCGGTTGCGCGACGGCAAGGCGGTGGAGGCCTGCTGCTTCGTCGTCGACCGTCAGCATTATCAATATTGCGGCGGGTTGGACGAGGCGTCCGTCATTCAACGCATCGCCCGCTGCTGCGGCCAGCGCGGCCCGAACGTCGAGTATCTCGCCAACACCGTCACCCACCTTGACGCGCTGGGGATACCCGACGCGACGCTGCGGCGGATTTACGCCAGGGTGCGGCAAGCGACCGACTGAAACGACCGACTGACCGCGCTCAACCGCCGATCAAATCCCGTTCGGCGTTCATGATGGCGATCACCGCGTCCATCACCGCGCGCACCCGCGCCGACCGCCGCAGATCGCGGTGGACCAGCAGCCACAGCGCGCGCGGCTCCGGTTCGCTGTCGGTCGGAATCGCCACCAGCGCCGGGTCGCCGCGACCCAGAAAATGCGGGATGGCGGCGACCCCGGCGTCGGCCCGCGCGGCGGCGTGCAGGCTCGCCAGATCGTTGGCCCGGAAGGCGAAGGGCCGCCCGGCGGCGACGGCGCGCAGCCAGCGCTGTTGCGGCACATGGTCCATGCTGTCGTCGTAACCGATGAATTCCCAATCGGCGGGCGCGCGGCGGTCCCGATAGGCGGGCGTGGCGTAGAGGCCATAGCCCATCGCCCCCAACCGCCGGGCGACCAACCCGTCCTCCTCAGGCTCATCGAGGCGGATGGCGAGGTCGGCCTCCCGTCGGGTCAGGCTGACGCGGCGGGCGTCGCCGACCAGCTCGACCACCAGCTTGGGCAAGGTCTGGCGCAGGCGGGCCAGACGCAGGGCGAGGAAATGGCTGGCGAACACCGGCGGGGCCGACAGACGAACGGTTCCGGCGGGTTCCCCGGCCTGCCCGCGCGCGTGGCGCTCCAGCGCCAGAACGGCGTCCTCGACCCGCGCCGCCAGTTCGGCGATGTCCTCCCCCTCCGCCGTCGGGACATAGCCGCGCGGCAGACGGTCGAACAGCTTGACGCCCAATTCGCTTTCCAGCGCCGCGACCCGGCGGGCCACCGTGCTGTGATCCACGCCAAGGGCGCGGGCGCTGGCCGACAGGCTGCCGCCGCGCGCCAAGGCCAGCAACACGCGCACATCATCCCAATTGACGCCGCTCATCCGTGCAAAAATCCCCAGAAGATGGGTGATAATGCCGAATTTCTGGGGATGGGGCCACAGGGTAACGTCGCGGTCATCGCAACCAACCGCGTCACACGACGACAGGAGACGCCCCGATGATCCGTTCCATTCGCCTGAGCCAACCCGGCGGCCCCGAAGCCCTGCGCGCCGAGAACATTGATCTGCCGCCCGCCGGGCCGGGGGACTTGCGCATCCGTCATGCGGCGGCGGGCGTCAATTATGTGGACGTCTACCACCGCACCGGCCTGTACCCGCTGCCCGCCTTTCCCGCCGTGATCGGGGTGGAGGCCGCTGGCGTGGTGGAGGAGGTCGGGGCGGGCGTGTCCGGCTTCGCCGTCGGCGACCGCGTCGCCTGGGCCGGGCTGCCCGTCGGCGGCTACGCCGAAGCCCGGCTGCTGCCCGCCGAACGCGCCGTCCGCCTGCCCGACGGGGTGGCGGCGGTGACGGCGGCCTCGCTGCTGCTGCGCGGGATCACCGCGCACATGCTGCTGACCCGCGTTCGTCCGGTCGGGCCGGGCGACACGCTGCTGGTTCACGCGGCGGCGGGCGGGCTTGGGTTGGTGCTGACGCAATGGGCCAAGAGCCTGGGGGCCATGGTGATCGGCACGGTCGGCAGCCCGGACAAGGCCGACATCGCCCGCGCCCACGGCCTGGACCACGCGATCCTGCATCGCGAGGCGGATTTCGTCGCCGAAACCCGCGCGTTGACCGACGGGCGCGGCGTGGATCTGGTGGTGGACGGCATCGGCGGCGACACGCTGCGGCGCAGCCTGGACGCGGCGCGCGCCTTCGGCATGGTCGCCAGCGTCGGGCAGGCGGGTGGTCCCATTCCGGCGCTGGACGTCGCCGATCTCGGCCCGCGCCGCTCTCTCTGCCTGTCGCGGCCCAGCGTGTTCGGCTATATGGCCGATCTCGCCACCTATCAGACGGCGGCGGGCGCGGTCCTGGACCGGGTGGCGGCGGGCGCGTTGCGGGTCGGGCCGGTCGTCCAATTGCCGTTGGAGCAGGCGGCGGAGGCGCACCGCCTGTTGGAAGGGCGGGGCGCCGGCGGGGCGTTGGTGCTGACGCCGTAAGCCCGAGAACCCGCGCCGCTTGATCCGCATCAACGCCACAGCCCCCCGTTCTCCGTCATAAGGCGGGTTGACCGGGGGGCTTGCGCGCATGAAATACGTCGATGAATTCCGCGATCCGGCGCTGGCCCGCAGCGTCGCAGCCGCCATCGCGCGGGAGGCCGCGCCCGACCGCGCCTATCACCTGATGGAGTTTTGCGGCGGCCACACCCACGCGATTTCCCGCTACGGCATCCCCGATCTTTTGCCCGGCAACGTCCGCATGATCCATGGGCCGGGCTGCCCGGTCTGCGTTCTGCCAATTGGCCGGATCGACGACGCCATCGCGTTGGCCCGGCGGTCCGAGGTGATCTTGTGCGCCTATGGCGACGTGCTGCGCGTGCCGGGATCGGGGCGGGTCAGCCTGCTGAAGGCCAAGGCGCAGGGGGCCGACGTCCGCATGGTGGTGTCCCCCGCCGACGCGGCGCGCATAGCCGCCGACAATCCCGACCGTCAGGTGGTGTTCTTCGCCATTGGCTTCGAGACCACGACTCCGCCGACGGCGCTGGCGGTTCGGGCGGCGCGGGCGCGCGGACTGACCAATTTTTCCGTCTTCTGCAACCATGTCCTCACCCCGTCGGCCATCGAGGGGATCATGGCGGCGGCGCAGGGGCGGGCGGAGGATCTGCGGTTGGACGGCTTCGTCGGCCCGGCCCATGTCTCCGTCGTCATCGGCAGCCAAGCCTATGAGCCGGTCGCCGACCAGCATGGCAAGCCGGTGGTCATCGCCGGGTTCGAGCCGCTGGACGTGCTGCAATCCATCCTGATGCTGATCCGCCAGATCAACCAGGGGCGGGCCGAGGTGGAAAACCAATACACCCGCGCCGTCACCCGCAGCGGCAACGAGAAGGCGCAGGCCCTCGTCGCCGAAACCTTCGAGCCGCGCCTGTCCTTTGAATGGCGCGGGCTGGGGAGCATCCCGCGCAGCGGCCTGCGGCTGCGCGATTCCTTCGCCGCCTTTGACGCGGAGACGCGCTTTGGCGTCGAAAGCGCCAGCGTTCCCGATCACAAGGGCTGCGACTGCGGGGCCATCCTGCGCGGGGTGAAGCGGCCCAGCGACTGCAAGCTGTTCGGCGGCGTCTGCACCCCCGACAACCCGATGGGATCCTGCATGGTGTCCGCCGAGGGGGCGTGCGCGGCGCATTACACCTATGGGCGGTTCCGCGATTCCTAACCGCTGGGCGTCGCGGCGGCGGTCGGCGCGCTGGGCTTCACCACCCAATAGGTCGCCGCGACCGCGCCGCTTTGCGCGGCGGCGGCCCCGCAGGATTCGGCCACCGCGTAGATCCCCTCGGCATAGCGCGCCTTCAGCCGCTCCAACGCCGTTTTGGCGATCTGGTCCTTGGGCGTGCCGGACAGGCAGAACCAGGTTCCCGTCGCGTCCACGCCATAGGACCAGGCCAGATCCTTGGGCGGGGTCGGGCGGGCGCCGAAGCTGGGGAAGAGGGCGGCCTCCCACGTCTGCGCCGTCGGCGCGGTCAACCCGGCGGCCTGCCGGGCGCGGAAGGCGGAGTCCAGCGCCTGGAATCCGGCGTCGGCGGCGCTGCTGACTTTCACGCGGGCCTCGGTGTCCACCCCGATGTATTGGACGCCGCCCACCGTCACGGTCGCGAGCAGGCCGACCGCCACCACGGCGGAAATGAGGTTCATCGGAGGTTCCTAGGGGCGCAAGGCGGGGGCCGACGCGCCGACGCCCTGCGCCTCGCTGCCGAAGACCCGGCGGATTTCGGCGCCGGTGGTTTGCCCGGCGTGGAATTTGGCGATGGCGTCCTGCAACATCGTCGGCCAGCTCCGTTGCCCTTTGGCGGCGTTGACCACGCTGGCGGCCCCGTCGAAGCGGGCGCATTCGCTGACCACCGTCCGCCCGGCGTAACCGCTGTCGAAGCAGGACTCGCAGCCCGCGCCGTGGCAAACCGGGCAGACGGTGCGGATCAGCGATTGCACCATCACGCAGCGCAGCAGATTCTTGATGTCGTGCGCCGTCACGCCCAGATGGCGCAGCCGGTCGATGGCCCCAAGGATCGATCCGGTGTGCAGCGTGGTCAGCACCATATGGCCGGTGTCGGCGGCGCGCACGGCGATCTTGGCGGTCTCCTCGTCGCGCACCTCGCCCAGAACGATGACGTCGGGATCGGCCCGCATGAAGGAACGGACGACCTGGGCGAAATCCATGTTGACGGTCGGGTTGACGCTGACCTGCCCGGCGTAGGCGACGCGGTATTCCACCGGATCCTCGATGCTGTAGACCGCCTTGCCGATGCGGTCGATCTCGCGGATCGTCGCCGTCAGGGTGGTGGTCTTGCCCGACCCGGTCGGCCCGCAAATCAGGCACAGCCCGTGCCGCTGGTCCACAGCCCGGCGCCATTCGGCCACGCGGGTGATTCCCAACCCGTCCAGCACCGGCTGGATCCGTTCGGCGTCCAGCACGCGCAGCACCAGGATTTCGCCATCGACCGACGGCACGGTGGCGACGCGCAAATCGATGGAGCGCCCCCGGATCTCCAGATCGAAGCGGCCCTCCTGCGGCACCCGGCGTTCGGCCAGATCCATGGCGGCGCGGTCCTTGATCTGCGCGGTGATCGTCGCGTAATGGTCGAGCGCGCCCTCGTGCATCAGTTGGCGGACGCCGTTGACGCGGAAAAACACGCTGTAGGTCTTGCGGCGCGGCACGATGTGGATGTCCGACGCGCCAGCCTGCGCCGCCTGGGTCAGCAGGGTTTCGACGCCTTCGGGATCGCTCGTGTTTCCCTCGCCCCGGCGGACGCGGTCGAGGAAATCCTCGAAATGGTCGGGCACGAAGGCGACGAAGCGGACCCGCTTGCCGGGGTAATGCCGGGCGACGACGCGCGCGGCGATCATCTCCTCATGCAGGGTGGCGACATAGACGCTGTCCGCCGTTTCCCCGGTCACGATGATGGCGTGTTTTTCCAGCAGGCGCAGCGGCACCGGGGTGGCGGCCACCGGCTCCGGCGCGTGGGCGGCGGCCTCGTGGCGGGTTTGCGCCTCCATCAGATCGGCGCGGGCGACGAAGCCGTTGCGGACCAGGATCGACCCCAGCGGCTCCCCCGTCACCCGCTGTTCGGCCAGCGCCGCGTCGAGGATGGAGCGCGACACCAGCCCCCGGTCGAGCAGATAGGCCGCCAACTCCTCGCGCACGGCGGTCGGGGGATCCAACCTCATTGGCGGCATCCCCAATGGGAACGGTTGGTCAGCGACACGGCGAGCGGCGCGCTTCCGGCGGCGACATCGGCGGCGGAGCGGCGGGCGGTGGCCGGTTGGGCGAACAGCTCGCCATGGGCGCATTTGCCGCCCGGCGCGACCATGACCTGACTGGCCGAATCCGACGCCACCCGCGCTCCGCCAAGGTCGAGCACCCCCGCCGATCTGGGCCGCGCGCCGTTCAGGCCAACCGCCGTGGCGGTCATCTCCAGCGCGCCGTTTTCCAGCACGACGCCGAATTGCGTGTCGCTTTCGGCCCCGACGTCGGCGCTGTCCAGAATGGTTTGCCCGCCGCCCGAACGGATCGCCGCCATCGGCACGCCGCCGCGCCCGCGCACCCGCAAGCGGGGGCGTCGCCGTTCGCCGGAAAAGGTGACGGCGGCGCCCAGCGCGCTGACCACCCCCGTGCGACCGGTTCCGACCTGGGCCACCACGTCGGCGTCGCGGAACAGCGCCTCGCCCCCCGTCACCTGCACCCCGTCGCCGGTGTTCGAGGTCACGGTCAGACTGCCGGTGACGTCGAGTCGGGCGTGATAGCCCTTCAGCGCCGGGCCGTTGGCGACCGAAATCGCGTTGGTTCCGGCGAAGCTCAGCCGGGTTCCCGGCATGGCCTCCACCGGGGTGTCGAAGGCGACGTTCTCCACCCGAAGGTCGCTGGGCAGGCGAAAGGCCGCGCCGGGCGGAAGGCTGGTGATGACGACTCCGGCGGCCTCGCCCTGCAAGACCAGCCGCATCGACCGACCGCCGCCCGATCCACTGGCCAACTGGTCGAGCAGGGCGGCGGGAACCTCGTGCCGGCCAGGGGCGAGGCGCAGAACCATGCCGTTGGGCTGGGTCGCCTGCCACAGCCCCAACGCGGCGGTCAGCGACATGGCGTCGGCGGCGGTGGTGCCGCCGCCATCGCCGATTTGAGTCGGCGCGACGTGGCGGCGCACGGTGGCCGACGCGGCGACGGCGGCCAGATCGGCGGAGGATCCGCGCGTGACGCCCAGCGCCGATCCGGCAGGCAGGGCGAGCTGCCCGTCCTTCATCGTCAGCCCGGCGCAGTCCGGCATTGCGTCGGACCCAATGGCGGGCGCGACGACGGCGGCGATGATTCCGGCCTTGGCGATCTCCGCCGGGGCCGCCGGGGCGCTCAGGACGTAGCTGCGGGCGCCCGGCGCGCCGTCTTGCGGCCAGGGCGTGGTGACGATGCTGGGGGAGACCTGATCGGGGGCGGGGGCGAAGACGCAATAGCCATAGGGAACGCCCCAGGGCGTTTGCACGCCCGGCATCAGCCAGACGGGCAGTTCCGTCTTGCCGTCGGGCCGCTCCTTGGGCGCGGGGGCGTAGAGGGTGCCGTCGTTTTTCAGGGCGCGGAGGTTGGCCTCCACCAAGGCGGCCAGCTTGTGCATCTGCCCGGCGCTGCGCTGGGCCTGGGCGATGCGGTCGGAGGATTGCACCAGCGTGAAGGCGGTGTAGCCCGTCGTCGCCACCAGCGAAATCGCCATGATCGTGATGATGAGAAGGGAAACCATGGGCCGCCGTCTGTTGCCGCCGCCTGTCGCCGCCGTCATTGGTCGAACGCGGCGCTCACCCTAACCCGGAACGCGCCGACGTCGCCGCAAAAAACAAAGGACCGGCGGTGGGGCCGCCGGTCCAGCGTCGGGCGCTTTGTGAGGGGAAGCGCCCTGGGGGAGGGAATGACCCTGCGTCTTACATGTGCTTGAAATAGGCGACGTGCTTGCCGGTGTCGCCACCCACGGCGATGGTGTTGGCGGCGCCGCCCAGAATGATGGTGGCGGTGGTGGTGCCCAGCGGCACGCAGAAATAGCGGTAGACCGCGCCCAGCGCGTCCAGCTCGGCCTTGGTGGTGATGCCGCTGACGGCGACCGTCACGGCGTTGACCGTGATGTTGGCGAGGCCGGTGAAGCTGCTGGCGGTCGACGCGACATAGCCCGCCGACTTGGCGATTTCCAGGCAGGCGTTGGCGCCGGTGGTGGAGGTCAGGACGGTGTAGACGCCGGTGTTGGTGGTTTCGTTGCCCGCTGCGGTGGCGCCGCCGGTGCCGGTGCTGTCAATCACGTAACCGGCGGCGGTCGGGCCGGTGCCAAACGTGGTCGCGGTGTTGATGGCGGGCGGGTAGGACGACATGTAGGTCGGCGGCGTGGCGCTGGTCAGCACCGTGGAACTGGGCAGCGACGCGGTTGTGGTGTTGCCGTCGTTGCTCCACATCGTCCAGGCGGCGTCGATCTGCTCCATCGCGCTGAGCACCTGAACGGCCTGGGCCTTGGCGCTCATGTTGGTGAAGGCCGACCCGGTGTAGAACACCCCGGCGGCGGCCATGAAGCCGGAAATGGCGACCGCGACGACCACCGAAAGCAGGTTGAACATTCAGGCACTCCTTGTTGGGTCGTCACAGGGGGAACGCGTCTTGCCGCCGTCGGGCGTCCGCCGCGCTTTCCCTTCCGCGCCGCCATCCCGCAAGGGGGGCAGCACGGTTCGGACATGTCTTTGAACCGACTCAATGCCCAGAGTCGTTAATGCATTCTAAATTTCGCCTTTTGCGATTCTCAGTGACGACCGTCACAGGCCGGTCAAAACGCCGCCGCATGCTGTCATGCGGACGCGATAGGCCGCTGCGACTCTTCACCGCAGCGCGGTAAGACTTGACGGGTATACAGATGAATGGAGTGATGTTTCCGCCGTCAGGGCCAACCGCAGACGACAACCGTCGCGCAAGACGAAGGGGAGGAACGCAATGCCTTACAAACACATCCTGGTTCATCTGGACTCCAGCCCGCATGTGGGCGCCCGTCTGGACGCCGCCGTCGCGCTGGCGACCAAGCATGGCGCGTTTCTGCGCGGCCTGTTCGCCCAGGGCGACCGCAACGCCACCAGCATGATCGCCCGTCGTTCCAGCGACCATTTGACCGAGGCCGCCGTCAAGAGCGAGGCCCTGTTCAACGAGAAACTCGCGGCGTCGGGCCTGCGCGGCCAATGGCACGGATTGACCCATGGCGAGCACAATCATGTGATTCGCGAGGCGATCATCTGGTCGCGATTCGCCGACCTGACCATCCTTGGCCAATATGACCGCGACGTCGGATCGGACGGCGCGCCGGAAGAGTTGAACGAGCAGGTCGTGTTGAACTCGGGCCGTCCGGTTCTGGTGATTCCCTACGCCGGAAATTTCCCGGCGATCGGCAAGCGGGTCGCCGTGGCCTGGAACGCCGAGCGTGAAGCCGCCCGCGCCCTGTCCGATTCGCTGCCCTTCCTGGAAAAGGCGGACGAGGTGACGGTCATCACGGTGCTGACGCAAGCCGCGTCGGGCAACGCCGAATCGCCGCGCGTCGGTCTGCTCGATCATCTGGCGCTGCACGGGATCACCGCCGAACAGACGCATTTCACCGTGAGCGACATCGGCGCGATGGACGCGCTGTTGGCCCGCACCATGGACACCGGCGCCGATCTGCTGGTGATGGGCGCGCACGGCCATTACGGCTTCCCGTTCCTGCACCGGGGCAGCGGCACCCGCCATGTCCTGCGCACCTGCCCGGTGCCGCTGCTGCTGTCGCATTGATCGGTGGCGCATTGATCGGGCGCCCCTCTCCCGAAAAAGCGGGAGAGGGGAACCGCGCCGTTCAAATGCTGTAATTGTCGGCGATTTCCAGCCGCAGCTTTTCCACCTGATCGCGGAACACCGCGCCGTCGCGCCCGGCGTTGTTTTGCACGTCGCGCACCACCCGCGCCGGGGAACCGCCCAGCACGATGATGCGGTCGGCCAGATGCACCGCTTCTTCCAGATCATGGGTGACGAACAGGATGGTCTTGCCGGTTTCCCGGTGAATCCGCCGCAGCTCGTCCTGAAGATTGTTGCGGGTGATGGCGTCCAGCGCGCCGAACGGCTCGTCCATCAGCAGAATGTCGGGATCGACCGCCATGGCGCGGGCGATGCCGACGCGCTGGCGCTGGCCGCCCGACAGTTCATAGGGCCAGCGGCGGGCGTAGCCGTCCAACCGCACCAGCTTCAAAGCCTCTTCGGCCCGGCGCAGACGGTCGGCGCGGCTGACCGGCAGACCTTCCAGGCCAAGCTGAACATTCTTCACCACCCGGCGCCAGGGCAGCAGGCGGGCGTCCTGGAAGACCAGACCAACCGGGCGGTGGGCCGGGCGTTGGTCCTGGTGGATGACGACGTTGCCGCCGCGCGCCGTGTGCAGTCCGGCGACGACGCGCAGCAGCGTGGATTTGCCGACGCCCGACGGGCCGACGATGGCGACGAAGCTGCCGCGCTCCACCGACAGGCTGACGTCCACCAGAACCGGCGGCGCGTCGGCGCCGTAGCCGATGGAGACGCCGTCAAGATCAATCACCGCTGCCATGACAACACCCGCGACTGCACCCGCATGAACAGGAAATCCGACACGCCATAGAGCAGCGCGATCGTCACCATGTAGAGCACGACGATGTGCGTGGCCAAAAGACCCGACGCTTCCATCATCCGCATGCCCAAGCCGGAAATGCCGAAGAGTTCCGCCGCCACCACCGTCATCCAGCCTTGCCCCAGCCCGGCCCGCATGCCCGCCAGAATGCCCGGCAAGGCGCCGGGCAGGATGATCTTGAACAGGCGCGGGATCAACCCGCCCTGTCCAAAGGCGCGCCCCAGTTCGATCAAATCCTTGTCCACCCCACGCACGGCGGAATAGCTGGCGTAGTAGTTGATCCAGAAGACCGTCAAGGAGATCAGGAAGGACGCGGCGCCCTCGCTGACGCCGAACCAGATGATGGCGAAGGGGATCCAGGCGATGGCCGGGATCGGGCGCAGCATGCGCACGACCCAGGCCTGGAAGGCGTCCCAGATCGGCCACAGCGCCGCCGCCGTGCCGAAGCTGACGCCCAGGAACGTTCCCAACGACAGGCCGACCAGATAATGGGACAGGCTGGCGAGGACCATCTCCTGCCAGATGCCGCGCTGGAACTCGGCCAGGAAGGCGGCGGGAACCGCGCTTGGCGACGGAATCAGACGGGCGGGAACGACGCCGCTCTGCGCCACCACCTCCCAGCCCAGCAGGAAGGCCACGACGCCCAGCGCCGACAGGGCCAGGGAATGTTGGATCTTCATCGGTCGTCTTGCCGGTGGTTACTTGGCGACGGCGGCGTCATAGAAGCGGAAGTCAAAGGCCTCCGCCACGGGAATCACGCCATCGGCCGATCCGATTTCTTTGGCGAAGGCCATCATGTTCTCCACCGCCGGAACCACGCCGTGCGGATTGGCGACGAACTTCGACCCCGGCCCCCGGAAGGCGGTCTCCAGGGTCGCCGGTTCCATCAACCCCTTGCCCAAATAGTTGTTGACGATTTTCGAGGCGCGGGACGGATCCTTGTTGATGAGGTCCACCGCGCGCAGATGCGCCTTGACCAGCGCGTTGATCGCCTCGGGGTTCTTCTTCAGCACGTCGGCGCGGGCGGAGACCACGGTGCCGGGCTGGTCGGGGAACATTTGGGCGCCGGTCGCCAGCAGGGTGACGTTCGGGTCGATCTGCTGCGTCACCGTCACCGTCGGTTCGCGAATCGTCGCGGCGTCGAGCGCGCCCGCCAGCAAGGCCTGTTGGGTCTTCTCAATGCCCATCGACACCAACTCGACGTCGGCGGGATCGACCTTGACCACCTTGAACAGCCAATGCTTCAGCACGGTGTCGGGGACGGAGCCGGGCGGCTGGGTGCCGATCTTCGGCTTGCGGCCGGTGTCGGCGAAGAACTTCTTGAAGGTGTCCGGCGTCGGGTTGGCGCCCAGCGCCTTGGCGAAGGCGCCGCGCCCGGCGACGACCATCTCTTCAACCGCCGAATTGGCGATGACGGCGACGTCCACGCCCTTGGTGCGGGCGACCAGAACCGGGGCGACGCCCGCGTACAGCAGGTCGATTTGCCCGGCGGCCATCGCCTGGATGGCGTGCGGACCGGATTCAAACCGTGTCAACTTCAGGGTGATCCCGGCGTCCTTGGCCCAGCCTTCGCCATCCATGATGAACAGCGGCGACGCGGCGAGGATCGGGATGTAGCCGATCTCCAGCTTCACCGGATCGGCGGCGCGGGCGGCGCCGAAGGGCAGGGCGGCGACGGACGCGAAGGCGGCCATGGCGACGACGGCGGCGCGGCGGGTCAAGCGGAGCATCGGATCATCCTCGACAGAGTTCTGTTGTTATTTAGCACAGAATGTGGCGACAGGAAGATCGATTTCAACAGTTGTGTGGGAGGGAATTGGGGATTTCACAGATTTTTGTGTGGAGCGGTCGGTGAATTCCCCCTCCCTAACCCTCCCCCGCCGTGCGGCGGGAGAGGGAACTCCGCCGCACGCCGTCAAGGATCACGCCCCCTCTCCCGCTGTGAAGCGGGGGAGGGATGGGGAGGGGGCGACCGCGCCCACGCTCCCCACAAACATCAGATCACGTAGGTCAGCTCCTTGCCGGACTTCAGGCTGGATTTGCCCAGATTTTCATCCACGTAATCCAGCAACTGGGCCAAGGCCTCGCTGCGGTCGAGCTTGCCGGTGTCGATCAGCAGTTCCGGCGATTCCGGGGCCTCATAGGGGGCGGACACGCCGGTGAACTCGGCGATTTCGCCCGCCCGCGCCTTTTTGTAGAGGCCCTTGGGGTCGCGTTCCTCGCACACCGACAGGTCGGCGCCGACGTGGATTTCATGGAAACGGTCGCCGCCGATCACCCGCGCCCGCGCCCGGTCGGCCCGCAGCGGCGAAATCAGCGAGGCGATGACGACGACGCCCGCGTCGGCGAACAGCTTCGCCGTTTCGGCGACCCGGCGGATGTTTTCCGCCCGGTCGTCGGGCGAGAAGCCCAACCCGGCGTTCAGCCCGTTGCGGACGTTGTCGCCGTCCAGAACGAAGGTCTGCCAGCCCCGGTCGAACAGCGCGCGTTCCAGCGCCATCGCCAGGGTGGATTTTCCCGCCCCCGACAGGCCGGTCAACCACAGGACGCCGCCCTTGTGGCCGTTGGCCGCCGCGCGCTCGTCCAACGAGACGGTGTGCGTGACTTCGGTCAGGTTGTTGGCCGCCGCCGAATCCTCGGCCTCGATCACCAGGCAGCCGCCGACGACGTCGTTGCCGTCCAGCAGCACGCCGCGCCCGGTGCGCGGCAAATCCGCCGCCAGATCCACGGCGATGGGCGAGCGGGAGCGCACCACGACCTCGGCCACCTCGTTGCGGTGAACCGCCTTGCCCGGCGTGCTGGTCAAATCCTCCACATTGATGACCGCCGTCACCTGCTCCACCGTCACCCGGTGTTCGGCGGTGGCGATCTTCAGCGTGTAGGTCTTGCCCAGCGCCATCGGTTCCGACACCAGCCAGAACAGACGGACGCTCAGGCGATGGGTCAGGGTCGGGGCCGCGTCCTCATGGTGGGCGATGTGGCCGCGCTCGGCGAAGATGCGCTTGTCCAGCGTGACGCCGATGCTCTGGCCGGCTTGGGCCGACAGAACCGGGTTCGGGTTGTTCCACGCCTCGATGCTGACCACCGTGGCGCTGGCCCCGCCGGGGGCGAAACGCAGGGTGTCGCCGACCTTCAAACGTCCGCTTTCGACGCGGCCCGCCAGGATGCGGCGGTCGCCGGGCTTGTAGACGTCCTGAAGCGGGAAGCGCAGCGGCTGGTCGGGGGAGATTTGCTGTTGGCGGAAGCTGTCCAACTGCTCGATCACCGTCGGGCCGAGATACCAGGGGGCTTGGTCGGTGCGGGTGACGATGTTGTCGCCATGACGGGCCGAAATCGGGATCACCGCCTTCGGGAACAGGCCGAGTTCGGCCAGATACTCCTTGATCTCGTGGGCTACCGTCTCATAGCGGGCCTGCGAGAATTCCACGCGGTCCATCTTGTTGATGACCACGGAGACCTGACGGACGCCCAGCAGATGCAGCAGGAAGGCGTGGCGGCGCGATTGCTCCAGCGCGCCTTCCCCGGCGTCGATCACCAACAGGGCGGCGTCGGCCTGGGACGCACCCGTCACCATGTTCTTCAGAAACTCGGTGTGGCCCGGCGCGTCGATGATGACGTAGGGGCGCTGCTTGGTCTTGAAGTGGATTTGCGTGGTGTCGATGGTGATGCCCTGGTCGCGTTCAGCCTGGAGCGCGTCCATGACGAAGGCCCACTCGAACGGCATGCCGCGCTTGCGGCTCATCTCCTGAACCTGTTCGACCTTGCCGTCGGGCAGGCTGCCGGTGTCGTTCAGCAGGCGACCGATCAGGGTGGATTTGCCGTGGTCGACATGGCCGACAATGACGATGCGAAGCTGTGAATTCGGCATGTTACATGTACCCCACGCTGCGCAGGCGCTCGAAGCTGTCTTCGGATTCATTGTCCATCGCCCGCCCGGCCCGTTCCGGGATGCGGGTAATCATCAATTCCTCGATGATCTCATCAATGTTGGACGCGGTCGAATCCACCGGGAAGGTGATGTTCTTTTCCCCCAGCGAGCGGTAACGCTTGCCGTCGCGGGCGAAGTACAGCGGAACGATGGGAATCCCCTCGCGCTTGGAATAGCGCCAGATGTCCAATTCGGTCCAGGCCAGCAGAGGGTGGATGCGGACATGGACGCCTTCGGGGAAGCGCGTCTTGTAATGGTCCCAGAATTCGGCGGGCTGGTCCTTCACGTCCCAATCGCCTTCCAGCGAGCGGGGGGAGAAGACGCGCTCCTTCGCGCGGGTCGCCTGCTCGTCACGGCGGATGCCGACCATGATCCCCTGATAGGCGTCGCCGCGCAGCAGGTTTTTCAGCCCTTCCGTCTTGCGCGCGGCGGCGCGGGTCAATGGCGGCAGGGTCTGGTCCATCTCCTCTTCCGGCGGGCACTGCTCGACGATCAGGTTGAGGTCCCATTCCTTGTGGATGCGGTCGCGGAATTCATAGACTTCCGGCAACTCCATCGCGGTGTCGAGCTGAACGACGGGGAAGGGGATGCGCCCGAAAAACGCTTTGCGGCAGAGCCAGAGCAGGACGTTGCTGTCCTTGCCGATCGACCACAACAGCGCAAGCTTGTCGATGCGGTTGTAGGCCTCGCGAAGAATGTAAATGCTCTGGTTCTCAAGCTGGTCGAGATCGGCGCTCATCGGGCGGTTCCAATCATGGTCATGTGTATGCCGCATTCGGTTTTGTCGGTCCCGGCCCAACGGCCGGAACGCAGGTCGGCGCCGGGCGCCACGCGCTCGGTGCAGGTGTAGCAGCCGATGGACAGGAACCCGTCGGCTTCCAGCGGGTGGCGCGGCAGATCGCGCCGGATGAACTCCTCCTCCAGCCGCGCCTTGTCCCAGGCGGCCAGCGGGTTGACCTTGATCTTGTCCCCGTCCGCCTCGAACAACGGCAGGGCGGCGCGGGTCGCGGCCTGAAAGCGTTTGCGCCCGGTGATCCAGCCGTCGAACCCGGCAAGGGCGCGGTCGAGCGGGATGGTCTTGCGCAGATGGCAACAGGCGTCGTGGTTTTTGGAGAACAGCAGGCCGTTCGGGTCGCCGGTCGCCAGATCCTCCGCCGTCGGCCCCACCTCGCGCAGGTTGGTCAGGCCAAGCTGTTTCACCAACTGGTCGCGGTAACGCAGCGTCTCGCCGAACAGCTTGCCGGTGTTCACCAGGATCACTGGGAAATCCGCCGTCGCTTCCGCCGCCAAAGCCAACAGAACGGCGGACTCCGCGCCAAACGATGACACCAGAGCGATTCGACCGTTCAAAGCTTGATGAATGGCGGCCAGCAGCGCGGCGCCCTCCAGCTTGCCGTAACGTTCGGTCAGATCTTTGACGCGTGTCGCCGTGTCCATGGAGGATCAACCTTCTGGTCGTTTAATTCTCTACTTTTAAAGTAGATTGAAGTGTCTGATTTGCACATTAACACCAGCATATGACGGGTGCAACGCAAATACATTATCTAGTTGTTTAATAGGATTGTGATGTTTGTGTGAAATATGTTGATTGTCTCCCGGTTCGGCGGCTAAATACCAACATGGGCCAGAACGCCGCAAAATTTTGTGTAGTTTTCAACGCCGCGCAGGCGGGGGGGCGCTGATGATTCCGGTGGCTCTCGATCCCGCGCGGGTGCCCATCGCCTTGGCTGGAAACGGCCCGTTGGCGGTGCGGCGGCTCAGCCAATTGCGCGAGGGCGGCGGCGATCCGGTGGTGTATTCGCCCGAACCGGACGCGGAGTTCGCCGCGCTGGCGGGGGACAAGCTGGTCCGCGCCTTGCCCTTCACGGATGATCTCGACGCCGTGCGGGTCCTGTTCGTCATGGGGTTGGAGCCTGCGGTGGAAAAATCCTTGGCGGAACTGGCGCGCTCGCGCGGCGTTCTGGTCAATGTGGAAGACGTCATCCCCTTGTGTGATTTTCATTCCCCGTCCGTCGTGCGACGCGGCGACCTGCTGCTGACCGTTTCGACCAGCGGGCGCAGCCCGACCTTGGCCAGTCTGGTCCGGCAACGGTTGGAAACCCTGTTCCCGGAAAGCTGGGGCGACCGGCTGCGCGCCATCGCGGCGTTGCGCGACCGGCTGCGGGGCGAGGGCGCGTCCATGTCCACCGTCGCCAAGGCGACCAAGGACCTCATTGCGCGGGAAGGATGGCTGCCATGATCCAAACGCGGGGCGTCACTCTTCCAGCCTTCACGCCCGGCGCCGTCTGGCTGGCGGGCGCCGGTCCCGGCGATCCCGGCCTGTTGACCCTGCTGGCCGCCAAGGCGCTGGCCGAGGCCGACGTCATTGTCCATGACGCGCTTGTGGAGTCCGCCATCCTGGAGCTTGCCAACCCGGCGGCGCGGATGATCGATCTTGGCAAACGGGCCGGGCGACCGTCGCCCACCCAAGAAGCAATCAATGACACGTTGGTGATGCTGGCCCGCCAGGGCCTGCGGGTGCTGCGGCTGAAGGGCGGCGACCCGTTCGTCTTCGGGCGCGGCGGCGAGGAATGTCTGGCGCTGGCCGAGGCAAAAATAACTTTTCGCGTCGTGCCGGGCGTCACCGCCGGAATCGGCGGGTTGGCCTACGCCGGAATCCCGGTGACGCATCGCGGGCTGGCGACCACCGCCACCTTCGTCACCGGCCATGACAAATCCGGCGCGCTGCCGGACAATTTGGATTTTACGGTGCTGGCCAAGCTGCCCGGCGCGCTGGTGTTCTACATGGCGCTCGGCACGCTGGACGAGATCGCGCGCCGCCTGATCGCGGCGGGCAAGCCGCCGATGACGCCGGTCGCCATCGTTTCCAGCGCCACCACCGCCGCGCAAACGGTGGTGGAGAGCAACCTTGCCCATTGCGGCGAAGACCTCATCCGGCTACAGCCCAAGCGCCCGGCCATCGTCGTGGTTGGCGAGGTGGCGCGGCTGCGCGGCTGGATGACCCAGTTTCAGCAAACGACCATGGCGCCCGCCCCCTTGTCCGCGCCATTGTCCGCCTTATCCGCCTGAATGTTGCCGCCGAACGTTTTTGAGAAGCGAGGAGAGCCAGACATGCCGTCCCCTGATGGAACGCTGCACGCCATCACCGCCAACCGCCTGCGGGACGGCGTCGTCGTCTTTCTCGGCGCCGCCGGGGCTTGGGTGGAGTCCTTCGCCGACGCCGCCCTGCTGACCGAGGCCGAGGCCACGACGGCGCTCACCGCCGCCAAGGCGCAGGCTGAGCGCGACCAGTTCGGCGTCGATCTCTACGCCTTTGAGGTGGAGAGCGAAAATGGCGCGGCGCAGCCGGTGAAGATGCGCGAACGCATCCGCACGCTCGGCCCGTCGGTCCGCCTTGATCTTGGCAAGCAGGCGGCGGCCTGATCCCGCCCGTCGCGCCTTTGCCCGCCCCCCTGTTTTGCCCGCCCCCTGTTTTGCCCGCTCTTGGGAACCGTGACATGAACCACATCGCGCCCGGCGCCCGCGCCGGGATCTACCATTACGACGTGATCGACCGCCGTTTCGTCGGCGAACGGGTCGAGCAGTTCCGCAAACAGGTCGAACGCCGCCTGTCCGGCGAGTTGACGGAGGAGGAGTTCAAGCCGATCCGGCTGATGAACGGCCTCTATCTCCAGCTTCACGCCTACATGCTGCGCATCGCCGTCCCCTATGGGGTGATGAGCGCGGTTCAGCTCCGCAAGCTGGCGGAGATCGGGCGGACCTACGACAAGGGTTACGGCCATTTCACCACGCGCCAGAACCTGCAATACAACTGGATCAAGCTGGAAGACACCCCGGCGATCCTGAACGCGCTGGCCGACGTGGACATGCACGCGCTGCAAACCAGCGGCAATTGCGTGCGCAACGTCACCACCGACCAGTTCGTCGGCGCCGCCAAGGACGAGGTGGTGGACGGGCGCGTCTACGCCGAAATCCTGCGGCAATGGACGTCGCTGCACCCGGAATTCACCTATCTGCCGCGCAAGTTCAAGATCGCCATCTCCGGCGCCGCGAGCGACCGCGCCGCCGTGCGCGTCCACGACGTCGGCCTGCTGGCCCGGCGGAACGAGGCGGGCGAGGCGGGTTTCACCTTCTACGTCGGCGGCGGACTGGGCCGCTCGCCCTTCATCGGCAAGCTGGTGCGCGAGTGGGTGGCGGAAGAGGATTTCGTCGCCTATCTGGAAGCCATCCTGCGCGTCTACAACCAGTATGGCCGCCGCGACAACATCTACAAGGCGCGCATCAAGATCCTGGTGCACGAGCTTGGCCTTGAAAAGTTCAAGGCGGAGGTCGAGGAGGAGTTCGCCCGGCTGCGCGGCCCGAAATACCGCCTGGATCCGGCCATCGTCGCCGAGATCCGCACGCATTTCGCCCCGCCGCCCTTTGAGGATCTGCCGGAAACCTCCAGCGCGCTGGAGCGCGCCAAGGCGGAAAACCCCGCCTTCGCCAATTGGGTCGCGGTGAACGTCGCCGAGCACAAGGCGCCGGGCTACGCCATCGCCACCATCTCGCTGAAGCCGCCCGGCGGCATCCCTGGCGACGCCACCTGCGACCAGATGGATGTGATCGCCGATCTGGCCGAGCGTTACAGCTTTGGCGAGCTGCGCGTCAGCCACGTCCAGAACATCGTGCTGGCCCACGTCAAGCAGGATGAGCTGTACGAGCTTTGGCAAAAGCTGGACGCCGTCAACCTCGGCACGGCGAACGCCGGGCTGATCGGCGACATCATCGCCTGCCCTGGTCTGGATTACTGCGCGCTGGCCAACGCCCGCGCCATCCCGTTGGCTCAGGCGATTTCCGCCCGCTTCGCCGATCCGCTGCGCCAGCGCACGATTGGTGAATTGGGCATCAAGATCAGCGGCTGCATCAACGCCTGCGGCCACCATCACGTCGGCGCCATCGGCATTCTGGGCGTCGACAAGAAGGGGACGGAGTTCTACCAGATCACCGTCGGCGGCGACCCGACCCTGACCACGGCCATCGGCGACATCCTCGGCCCGGCGGTGACGGAGCATGAGGCGGTGGACGCCATCGAAGCCATCGTCGAGGTCTATCTCGCCAACCGGACCGGCGAGAGCGAACGTTTCCTCGACACGCTGGCCCGCGTCGGCCACGGCCCGTTCAAGGAGAGAATCTATGCCGCTGATTGAGAATGGCCGCATCGGCGAAGACGCCTGGAGCTTCATCCCCGACGGGGAGCCGGTCCCCAACGACCGCCCGGTCATCATCAGCTTTGAACGCTGGCAGGCCGACCGCGCCAGCTTCGACGGGCGCAACGCCAAGCTGGGCGTGCGCCTGAAAGGCGGCACGCTGGCCGGGGCCGTCGCCCCCGACCTCGACCGCTTCGCGCTGGTGGCGGTGGAGTTCCCGAAATTCCGCGACGGGCGTGGTTTCTCCACCGCGCGCGAACTGCGGGAGCGTTACGGCTACACGGGCGAGATCCGCGCCGTCGGCCATGTGATCCCCGACCAGTACCAGTTCCTGGTCCGCACCGGCTTCACCTCGGTCGAGGCGCCGGAGGGAACCAACCCGGAAAGCTGGGCCAACGCCCTGAGCGAAATCACCATCGCCTTCCAACCCAGCATCGACGACACGCAACCCCTGTCGCTGCTGCGCCGCAAGCTGGGCGTGACGGGGTAAAGGCCAGGGTTTATCGCATTTGGCGTCGAATCTCCCTCTCCCGTTCCGGGAGAGGGAAGGGGCCTGCCGCGAAGCGGTGGGAAGGGTGAGGGGTGATCCAAGAAGCCATGCGGTTCTGGACTCTTGGGCCACCCCTCACCCTCCCCACTCTGTGGGTCCCCTCCCTCTCCCAGAGGGAGAGGGCGATGATCGCCAAAGGCGACAACCCTGAGGTAAGAGCCTTCCCCCTTGTGCTTTAAGAGACGTCCGTCATCAGCGCCGTCGGGAAACCGGCGTCGCGCATGCGGGTCATCAGGGCCTGGACGTGGCTCTGGTCGCGGGTTTCCAGCACGACGTCCACCTCGGCCATTTTCACCGGCACATTGTGGAACAGGCGCTGGTGATAGACCTCGACGATGTTGGCCCCGGCCTCGCCCAGCAGGCGGGTGACGCGGGCCAGCGCGCCGGGGGCGTCGGTGATGCCGATGCGCAGGCGGACGATCCGCCCCTCATAGACCAGGCCGCGCATCAGAACTTGCGCCAGGATGCGCGAGTCGATGTTGCCGCCGGAAATGACGATGCCGACCTTGCGCCCGGCGAAGCGCGCCGGGTTGTCCAGCACGGCGGCCAGACCGGCGCCGCCAGCCCCCTCCGCCACCAGCTTTTGCATGGTGGACAGGCGGTAGACCGCCTCCTCCAACCGGGTTTCGCCAACCTCGATCACGTCGTCCACCAGGGCGCGGACGATGGGCAGGGTGATGCCGCCGGGGGCCTTCACCGCGATGCCCTCGGCGATGGTGGCCCCGCCGCAAACGATGGGCTGTCCGGCCAGCGCTTGGGCCATCGCCGGGTAGAGCGCGCATTGGACGCCGATGATCTGGATCGCCGGATTCAGCGCCTTGGCCGCCGTCGCCATGCCCGCGATCAGGCCGCCGCCGCCGATGGGAATCACCAGCGTGTCGAGATCGGGGATTTCGGCCAGAAACTCCAACGCCGCCGTGCCTTGCCCGGCGGCGACGAAGGGATCGTCGTAGGGGTGGACGAAGGTCAAGCCCTGCCGCGCCGCCAGATCATGGGCGAAGGCGGCGGCGTCGCTCAGCGTGTCGCCGTGCAGCTCGACCTTGGCCCCCAGGCTTTCGGTGCGCTCCACCTTGGTGAAGGGGGTGAAGCTGGGCATGACGATGGTGGAGCGGATGCCCAGACGGGTGGCGTGGCAGGCCACCGCCTGGGCGTGGTTGCCCGCCGACATGGCGATGACGCCAGCATCCCGTTCCGCCGCGCCCAGCGACAACAGCTTGTTCAACGCCCCGCGTTCCTTGAAGGAGCCGGTGGCGTGTTGGCTTTCCAGTTTCAGGTGGATGCGGCACCCCGCCATGTCCCCCAGGCGGGCGGCCGAAACCACCGGAGTCCGCGACAGATGGCCTTCGATGCGCGCCGCTGCGGCGCGCACATCCTCCAAACCAATGGTCATTTTTGTTGTGTCCCGGTGTTGCGTGGTGTGAGTGTCAGCACCTCCGCCCCTGCCGCGATCAACGTGCCACGGTCGCCGGACAGACGCAACGAACCGCCGTCGCGCCAGGTGGAAACAAGGTCGCCCCAGTGCGACGACAGCGGATTTCCCGATTGCCCGGTGGCGATTACAAATCGGGAGTTGTCCAGGTCCGCCAAATCATACACCCCACGATAGCCGGCGCCATGGACATGGGCGAAGGGCGCGGCAGAATCGCGCAGCCGTGTCGAACCGCGATTGACGGTGAAAAAGCCGCCGTCGGTCTCGATGGACAGATCGGTCAGGGATCCCAGGATCGGCAGCTTGCCAAGGATGCGGTGGCTGAGCGCGGCGCGGTGCTCGTCGCCCCAGCGCCAGCGGGCGGGATTGCCGCCATGGCGCTTGGACAGATCGTCCAGCGCGGTGGTCAACGCCTTGGCCACGATGTCGGCGCAGCTCTCCGTCTCCGGCGTCGTCACGTCGTCGCACCAGCGCGGGGCGGTGGTGAAGACGTGGCGCAGGGTTTGCGGGCGCAACTCCCAATAGCTGGCGAAATCGGGGCCGAGTTCGTCGGCGAAGACGGCGCGCGACAGCGCGCGCAACCACGCCTCGAAGATCAACGGTTCGGGCCGGTCGCGCGCCATGCTTCCGTCCCAGCTCCGCAGCAGGGCGTCGGCGTCGGTGGCGATCCCCTTGGGCAGCGGGTATTTCAGCAATTCGGGCAGGAAGTCGCGGGCGGGCAGCGAGACGACGTCCATCTGCTGGCGCGCGGCGTCGTCCACCGAATGGCGGCGGTCGCCCAGCATCTCGGCGATGCGCTTGGCGCGCGAGGCGTCCGGCCAGTCGGTCGCCAGACGGTAGGGGTAGTCGCGCCCGACGATGGCGTTGTTGGCGTTGACGAACTGGCCCGACGGCGGGTTGACCGCCTGGGGCAGGGTGTAGCTGGGCAGGAAGCCGCTCCAATCATACTCGCCGGTCCAGCCCGGCACGGGAACCCGCCCGTCGCCCTTGCGGCGGATCGGCACGCGACCGGGGGAGATGATCCCCACCTCGCCCGCGCGGTCGGCGTAGACGATGTTCTGTTGCGGGGCGACGTGCAGTCGGACGGCGTTGCGCACGGCTTCGGAATCGTCGGCGTGATTCAGGCGGTACAGCGCCTCGGGCGAACGGTCGTCGCTGGCCAGTCCGGGAAAGGCCAACGCCAGAACATGGCCCTCCGGCGGGGCGTCGCCGGGTTCCAGGCCGGAGACCACCGGGCCGTGCCGCGTCTCGCGCACGGTGAAGGTCTCGTCGGCGTGACCCTTGACGTGGATGGTCTCGCTGCGGCTGACGAAGGGCTTGGCCCCGTCGGGGGTGACGTAACGGCTGGGATCCTGCGGGTCGATCTTCTCGACGAAAATGTCCTGGGTGTCGCTGTGGGTGGTGGTGAAGCCCCAGGCGACCTTGCCGTTGTGGCCAAGGACATGCAGCGGCACGCCCGGAACCGTGGCCCCGGCGATGGTGAATTCGGGCGTGACGATGCGGGCGAGATACCAGAGGATCGGCGCGTCCAGCCCCAGATGGGGATCGTTGGCGATGATCGGCTTGCCGGTGCTGGTGCGCGCGCCGGTCAAGGCCCATTCGTTGGACGCGGTGTCCGGGCCAAGATCGGGCAGGGCGGCCAGAATCCGGCGGACGCCCGCGCCCAGATCCAGATCGCGCAGTTCGGCGGCCAGCGTCACCGGCGTGCCGGGCGGATCGGCGGGGAACAGATCCTCGACCTGCTGCGGCGTCAGCCGCTTCAGCAGGCGGGCGCGCAGCAGCTCGTCCCGGTAATTGCCGGACAGTTGCAGCGCCATCAGCTTGCCCCAGACCAGGGAATCGGCGGGCCGCCAGGGTTCGGGATGGTGGCCGAGCAACTGAAACTCGATGGGCAGCGCCTCGCGGTGGCCGTCGAGGTAGTTGTTCACCCCCTCGGCGTAGGCGTCGAACGCCTCGCGCGCTTCGGGCGACAGACCGGCGCTCATCGCCTCGGCGGCGCGGTAGAGGCCAAGCGTGCGCATCAGCCGGTCGCTTTTCAGGGCGAAATCGCCGTAGCGGACGCCGACCAGTTCGGCCAGCCGCCCCGCGCCCAGACGGCGCATGGTCTCCATCTGCCACAGCCGGTCTTGGGCGTGGACGTAGCCCAAGGCGCGGTAGGCGTCGCGTGGGGCGGCGGCGAAGATGTGCGGCACGCCGTGGCGGTCGCGCAGAACCTCGACCTTCGCGTCCAGTCCGGTCAGGGCGATCTCGCCGCTGGTCTGCGGCTGTTGGCCGCGCAGCCAGAGGAACCAGCCCCCCGCCGCCAGCGGCGGCAGGGCCAGCAAGACGGACAGCGCGATCCCGGCGCGGGCCAGAAGGCGGCGCGTTATGACGATGCGTTGAAGAAACATCACAATCCGTTCAACCCGAAACGAAGGCAGACCATGATCGGGGCCGGTCATGGCGCGGGCAGACTTACGCCGTCGCGCCTGGAATGTCGCGCCCGATTCGCCGCATCGCAGCGCTGCATGAGAGGTTTCTGGGATCGCCGGGCGCCGGTGTTCCGGCGGCGGCCTCTTGTGCTACAGAAGGGCGGGGATGTTGTGCGGGAGGAACCACGCCGATGACCGAGCCTTCCGCGCCGCCGCGCCGTCTGATCGGGCGAATCCTGCGCCCGGTGGTGACGATCGCCGCGCTGCTCTATTTCATCATCGACGCGCTGGTCTATTGGATCATCCGGCCCTTCGCGCGCTGGCTTGGCGGTCTGCCGATCTTCGCCGGGTTCGTGCGCTGGGTGTCCGAGTTGGAACCTTATCCGGCGTTGATCGTCGTTCTGCTGCCGCTGGTGCTGTTGGAACCGGCCAAATGGGCCGGAGCGTGGCTGCTCGCCACCGGACAACCCAGCACGGGGCTTGTGGTTCTGGTCGGGGCCGAGCTGCTCAAAGTCACGCTGGTCGAGCGGCTGTTTCACATCACCCGCGACCGGCTGATGACCATCCCGTGGTTCGCCTGGATCTTCACCCGGTTGGTGGGTTGGCTGGAGCGGTTGAAGGCTCTGCCGCCCTGGCAAGCCGTGCGGCGGCTGGCCGGGCGGGTGAAGGGCGCGGCGCGCGATGCGGCGCGCGCCGTGCGCCTTTGGGCGCGGAGTTTGGGTTAAGCCGCCTCCGCCGCGTCCCACTCCGGCGTCTGCCACGTCAAACGGGTCTCGCCGACGGTCAACGGCAGCGCCGCGTCTTCCAGATCGGCCAGCCGCAGCAAGGCCAAAGCCTGGTTGTCCAGGCCGCTGCGGATCTCGCCGACCTCCTTGTCCCCCATCGTCACCGCCGCGCCGGGGGCGGGCAGGGGGCCGTCGAGCGTCACCGGGAACAGCTTTTTCTTGATGAGCGCGCGGTATTTGGTCCGCGCCGTCAATTCCTGCCCCATGTAGCAGCCCTTGGACCAGGAAATCGCGTTCAGCGCGTCCAGGCGGTTTTCCAGGGGAATCGCCTTTTCCGGGACCATGTCGGCGGCGCCGTCCGGCACGCCCAGCGACAGGCGCAGGCGGTCGTAATCGGCGATTTCGCGTCGCTCCAGCCCGACCGCGTCCAGCGCCGCCAAACCGTCGGGGGGCACGTAAAGCCGCGCGCCCAAGGCGGGCAGGCGCGGGTCGGTGACGGCGACGCCGCCGCCAAAGGGGCGGACGGCCCCGGCCTCCTCCGGCAAGCCCAGCGCCGCCAGCGCCCCGGCGCCAAAGGCGACGACGACGCGCGAGGAGTCGGCGCGGTCCTCCAAGGCGATTTTGGAGCGCAGCTTGTACATCTTCAACCGGCGCAGCAGATCGGCCCGGCGTTCCATCTCCGGGTCGAGCAGCAGCGCGCCGTCCGACTCGATCAGAAGGAAATCATGCAGAAACTTGCCCTGCGGCGTCAGGAACAGGGCGTAGGCGGCGCGATCCTCCCGCACCTGGGTCACGTCGTTGGAGACCAGCCCTTGCAGGAAGGCCGCGCGGTCGTCGCCCGCCACCGCCACCACGCCGCGCCGCTCCAGCACCGCGTACCCCGTCGCATTCGCCGCCATGATCGTCCTCGTTTCGTCGCGCTGTCCGGTCAAAGTTGGGTCAGCGGGTCGGGTCTGGCAAGGGCGCTTCGTTGCGTTGCGGGAAAGAGGGGGCGATTTTTCCACCGGCGCCCGACGCCGCTCGAACGCGGTTCACAGAGGGTGTATGCCATCCAGGCCGCTCCCGCGTCGGAGAACGCCCCATGATCCCGATCACCGAGACCGAAATCCCAACCAACAGCGCCCTGCGCGGGTCGCTCGCCCGCGCCAGCTTTTGGGACGCTTATGAAGCCCCCCTGCGGAACGGGGCGCTGTCGCCGACCGAAATCGCGTTGAAAAGCTTTGGCGCGACTCCGCCATGGGTGTCGTGGCTGATGACGCTGCGCAACGGGTTGGTGCGTCTGGTCGGCTTAAAATCGGTCGGCGCGCTGGCGGTTGGGTCCGACAAACCGGCCTCGGCTTACCGGGTTGGCGACCGGCTGGGGATCTTCACCATCCAGGCGATGAGCGACGCCGAGATTCTGATGGGCATCGACGACCGCCATCTCGACGTCCGGGTGTCCATCGTCAAGCCGGAGGCGGGAGAGACGCCGCGCTACGTCGTGTCCACGGTGGTGCGGATCCACAACGCGCTTGGCCGACTTTACATGCTGCCGGTTGGCCGCATTCATCCGTTGATTGTCCGGGCGATGATGCGGCGGGCGCTTGTCTGACCACGCGGCGGGCAACGAAGATCGAGCGCTGCCGTTAAAATCAGCACATGCATTCGGATTGGGCGGTTGATCGGCTGTTGACGGGTGGCGTGTCCGCCGCGTTACTCTGTGGGACGTGGTGGCACGGCTTTGGCATTGCCGCTTGGCTCTTCACTTTTTGGGTCCGCGCCCCTTGGATTCCCCCCTCCCGACCGATCCGCCGCCGCCCCGCTTGGAGCTGCGCGGCATCACCAAGCGGTTTCCTGGCTGTCTGGCCAACGACCATGTCGATCTTGTCCTGCAATCGGGCGAGATCCACGCGCTGTTGGGAGAGAATGGGGCGGGCAAATCGACCCTGGTGAAGATGATCTACGGGGTGCTCCACCCCGATTCCGGGACGATTCTGTGGCAGGGGCGGGAAACCCGCGTGCCGGATCCGGCGGGCGCGCGCCAGCTTGGCATTGGCATGGTGTTTCAGCATTTCTCGCTGTTCGACACGTTGACCGTGACCGAGAACATCGCGCTGGGCCTGGAAAAGCCGGGGCCGATGGACGCGCTGGCCGCGAAGATCCGCAGCGTGTCGGAACGCTATGGGCTGGCGCTGGATCCCGAACGCCACGTCTTCCATCTGTCGGTCGGCGAGCGGCAGCGGGTGGAGATCGTGCGCTGCCTGCTCCAGGATCCCAAGCTGCTGATTATGGACGAGCCGACCTCCGTCCTGACCCCGCAGGAGGCGACCAAGCTGTTCGAGACCCTGCGCCGTCTGGCGGCGGAGGGCTGCACGATCCTCTACATCTCGCACAAGCTTGAGGAAATCCGCGCCTTGTGCGGCCGCGCCACCGTGCTGCGCGGCGGTCGGGTGGTCGGGGCCTGCGATCCGCGCCAAGAGACGGCGCGCGGGCTGGCGGAACTGATGATCGGCAGCGAACTGTCCAGCCCGGAACGCCCGCCGCAGGGCGCGGCGGGCGCGGCGCGGCTGTCGGTGCGCCATCTCTCCACCACCTCGGACAACCCCTTCGCCACCAATCTCAAGGACGTGTCCTTCGAGGTGCGGGCGGGCGAGATTCTGGGAATCGCCGGGGTGGCGGGCAACGGGCAGGCCGAATTGATGGCGGCGCTGAGCGGCGAGGTTCTGGTCGCCGATCCGGCCTCCGTGGTCATCGAAGGGGCGAGCGCCGGGCATCTCGGCCCGCGCGCGCGCCGGGCGCTGGGGCTGGCCTTTGTGCCGGAAGAGCGGCTGGGGCGCGGCACGGTGCCGGAACTCAGCCTGTCGGACAACGCGCTGCTGTCGGGCTACGCCAGCGAAACCCTGGTGACGGGCGGCATGGTGCGGTTCGGGCGGGCGCGGTCCTACGCCGAAACCATCATCAAGGGCTTCAACGTCGTCACCCACGGCCACCGGGCCGAGGCGCGCTCGCTGTCCGGCGGCAATCTGCAAAAATTCATCATCGGTCGGGAAATCCTGCAACGGCCCAAGCTGCTGATCGTCGGTCAACCAACCTGGGGCGTGGACGCGGGCGCGGCGGCGGCGATCCATCAGGCGTTGATCGGTCTGGCGCGCTCCGGCGCCGCCGTGCTGGTCATCAGCCAGGATCTGGACGAGCTGTTCGTGTTGAGCGACCGGATTTCCGTGCTGTTCCATGGGCGGCTGTCCGACAGCCGACCGACTCATGAGACCAGCGTGGAGCGGATCGGTTTGCTGATGGGCGGCCTGTTCGCCACGCCGCCGGACGAAGACGGGGAGATCGCGCGTGCGCTGTGACGTCGTGAAGGGGTGCAACGCATGAGCCTCATCCGTTTGGAACCGCGTGGGCAGGCCTCGCAGGCGATGGTCTACGCCACGCCGCTGCTGGCGGTGCTGCTGACGTTGCTCAGCGGCTTTGTCCTGTTCCTGCTGCTTGGCTTTGACCCGATGAAGGCGTTGCACGCCTTTTTCATCGACCCGGTGTCGTCGAAACGGGGCATTGGCGAGTTGATCGTGAAAGCGACGCCGTTGACCCTGTGCGCCATCGGTCTGGCCATCGGCTTTCGCGCCAATGTCTGGAACATCGGGGCGGAGGGGCAATTGACCATGGGCGCCATCGTCGGCGGCGGGCTGGCGCTGGCCTTTTACGGCGAGGGCGGTTGGTGGCTGCTGCCCTTGATGGTGATCGGCGGGGCGGCAGGCGGCATGGCCTGGGCGGCGATCCCGGCCTATCTGCGGCTGCGCTTCAACGCCAGCGAAATTTTGACCAGCCTGATGCTGACCTATGTGGCGCTGTTGCTGCTGAATTATCTGGTCCATGGCCCCTACCGCGATCCCGACGGCTTCGCCTTCCCCGAATCCCGGCTGTTCGAGGCCGACGCGGTGATGCCGATCCTGTGGGCGGGCACCCGCGTGCATCTCGGCGCGGCCTTGGCCTTGTTCGCGGTGGCGGCGGGCTGGGTGTTGATCGCCCGGACCTTCATCGGCTTTCAAATCAAGGTCATCGGTTTGACCCCGGCGGCGGCGGGTTACGCCGGATTCGACCAGAAGCGCGTCGTCTGGCTGGTCCTGCTGCTGTCGGGTGGTCTGGCGGGGGTCGCCGGGATGGGCGAGGTCGCCGGTCCCATCGGGCAGATCACGCCGAACGTGTCGCCCGGCTATGGCTTCACCGCCATCATCGTCGCCTTTCTCGGGCGGCTGCATCCGGTCGGCATTCTGCTGGCGGCGCTGCTGATGGCGCTGTCCTTCATCGGCGGCGAGGCGGCGCAGATCGCCATGGGCTTGCCGAAGGCGATCACCGGGGTGTTCCAGGGGATGTTGCTGTTCTTCCTGTTGGCGAGCGACGTGCTGATTCGCTACCGGATCCGATTCGGCGCGCGGAGGGCTGTGGCATGAACGCGGAACTGGCGTTGATCGGTCCGATCCTGGCGGCGATGTTCGCGGCGGCCACCCCGCTGCTTTTCGCCGCACTGGGCGAGTTGGTGGTGGAAAAGTCCGGCGTCCTCAATCTGGGGGTGGAGGGCATGATGCTGGTCGGGGCGGTCTGCGGCTTCGCCGTCACCGTGAAGACGGGCAACGCGCCGCTGGGCTTTCTGGCGGCGGCGGGGGCGGGGGCGCTGACGGCGTCGCTGTTCGGGGCGCTGACCTTGGGGTTGTTGGCCAATCAGGTGGCGACCGGGCTGGCGCTGACCTTGTTCGGCGTCGGCCTGTCGTCGTTGATCGGGCAGGGCTTCGTCGGCATTCCGTTGCAGGGGCTGCCCAAGCTGAACATTCCGGGCCTGTCCGACCTGCCGGTGGTCGGTCAGGCGCTGTTCGGGCAGGACATTCTGGTTTATCTGGGCGTTTTGGCGGTGCCGCTGGTCCATCTGTTCCTTTATCGCACCCGCGCCGGTCTGGTGCTGCGCGCGGTGGGCGAGAACCACGCCGCCGCCCACGCCCTGGGCTACAAGGTCATCCGCATCCGCTTTCTGGCGGTGCTGTTCGGCGGCGCGATGAGCGGACTGGGCGGCGCCTTCCTGTCGATGGACTACACGCCGATGTGGGCGGAGAACATGACGGCGGGGCGCGGCTGGATCGCGCTGGCGCTGGTGGTGTTCGCCACCTGGAAGCCGCACCGGGTCATGCTGGGGGCGTGGCTGTTCGGCGGCGTCACCATCGCCCAGCTTCATGTCCAGGGGTTGGGGTTCGACATCCCGTCACAGCTCTTGTCGATGCTGCCCTATCTGGCTACCGTTCTGGTTCTTGTGTTGATTTCGCGGGACGTCGCCCGCATCCGTCTCAACGCGCCGGCCTGTTTGGGCAAGCTGTTCCACCCGGACGCCTGACCCGACCGCGCGCTGCTTTTTCGCCGCAATCAGAAACCCGAAACCAAAAGAAACATGGAGCTTTGACGTGAACAGAAGGACGATGGGCAAGACTCTGCTGGGGCTGGCCGGGGCTGCTGTGGTCGCGCTGAGCGTCGGCGCGGCGGCGGCGCAGGACAAGCTGAAGGTCGGCTTCGTGTATGTCGGCCCGATCAGCGATCACGGCTACAGCTACCAGCACGACCAGGGCCGTCTGGCGATTGAAAAGACGTTGGGCGACAAGGTGTCCACCACCTATGTCGAAAACGTCCCGGAGGGCGCCGACGCCGAGCGCGTGATCGAGCAGTTGGCCGCCAGCGGCCACAAGCTGATTTTCACCACCTCCTTCGGCTTCATGAACCCGACGTTGAAGGTGGCCCAGCGCTACCCCGACGTGAAGTTTGAGCACGCCACCGGCTACAAGCGCGCCGCCAACGTCGCCACCTACTCCGCGCGTTTCTACGAAGGCCGCACGGTGGTTGGCGCCATCGTCGGCAAGATGACCAAGTCGAACGTCATCGGCTACATCGGCTCCTTCCCGATTCCCGAGGTGGTCAGCGGCATCAACGCCTTCACCCTCGCCCTGCGCGAGCAGAACCCGAAGGCCGAGGTCCGCGTCGTCTGGGTCAATTCCTGGTATGATCCGGGCAAGGAAGCCGAAGCCGCCAAGGCGTTGATCGACCAGGGCGCCGACGTCATCGTTCAGCACACCGACAGCCCGGCCCCGATCCAGACCGCGCAGGAGCGTGGCTTGTGGTCGGTCGGCCAATCGTCGGACATGACCCGCTTCGGGCCGAAATCGCACCTGACCGCCATCGTTGACGACTGGAACGGCTATTACGTCGACCGCGTCAAGGCGGTGCTGGACGGAACGTGGAAGTCGGTGGACACCTGGGGCGGCTTCAAGGATAAGATGCTGTTCCTGGCCCCCTACAACCCGGCGATCCCGGCGGACGTCGTGGCGCTGGCCGATCAGATCAAGGCCGACATCATGTCGGGCAAGCGCCATTCCTTCCAGGGTCCGGTCAAGGACCAGTCGGGCAAGGTGGTGATCCCCGAAGGCAAGAACGCGACCGACGAGCAGATCCTGAAAATGGATTGGTACGTCGAAGGCGTGCAGGGCAAGGTTCCCAAGTAAGCCTTTGGCGCTGGCGGGCCGGGGGCAAGTCTCCGGTCCCGCCGCCGCCCATAGGCGTGCATGAGGGCGCGCAGGATGGCGCGCAGGGGAGAGGAGACCAGCGATGGAGCAGCCCCTCTACGACCGTGATTTCTACGCCTGGGCGAACGAACAGGCGGCGCTGTTGCGCGCGGGGAAGCTCGACGCGGCGGACATCGCCCACATCGCCGAGGAGATCGAGAGCATGGGCAAGACTGAAAAGCGGGAGTTGGTCAGCCGCCTTTCGGTTTTGTTGCTCCACCTGCTGAAATGGCAATGCCAGCCCGAACGGCGCGGGGCGAGCTGGGAGGCGACCATCACGGTCCAGCGCGACGATCTGGCCGATCATCTGCGCGACAATCCCAGCCTGAAGGCCAAATTGGACGAAGCGGTGACGGACGCCTACCGCAAGGCGGCCATTTTGGCGGCGGGCGAAACCGGCCTGCCGAAATCCACCTTTCCGGCGCTCTGCCCCTGGTCGTTCGAGCGGCTGATGGACATGGATTTCTGGCCGGAAGCGTGAGGCTTCTCAATTCTTACAAATACGGCCCCAGCAGCCGCAGAAAGGGCCGGGCCTCTTGCAACACCAGAATGGTCTGGTGGAACAGATCCTCCGGCGCGGCGTGATGCTCCAGCGTGCTTTCAGAGAAGAGGATGATCTTCTGGCCGCCCTGGACGATGAATTTCACATGCTTCAATCCGGTGATCCCGCGCAGCAGCGACAACAGCGTGCGGCGGCGGTCGGGAGCCTGGGCGGTGAAGGGAACATGGCCGACGTCGGCCCAAATCTGAAAAATCGACCCGTCGCCCTCGTGACGGACGGCGATGTTGAAGGGCAGGCCGTCGGCCATGAAATGCAGCTTGCAGGGTTTGGGCGGCTTGGCGATGCCCAGCACGCCTTCCGGCGTCATCTCGATCGACCCCGGCGTGATGGGCAGAGCGCCGTCCGGCACTTCGGCCAGCAACTGAATGGTCTTCAAATCAGGAACGGTCACGGGGCGGCGCTCGATTTTGCAGTGGCTTGTGCGGTTAGCATGGTGTCTCGCCGCTAAAATTCTGTAAAGGGCTTGATCGGGCGTCTACAATGGCCGCTCGCAATTGGTTGAACAGTGAAGACAGAGGCGATGTCCGCCATCGATACCGTCGTCGTTCCGATCCACCGCGCTGGCTGGCCGTTCATCGCCGCTTTCGCCGTCGTTTCGTTGATCCTGGGTCTTGCCGTCTGGACCCCGCTGGGCTGGGCCGGTCTGGTTCTGACCCTGTGGTGCGTTTATTTTTTTCGCGATCCCGACCGCGTCACCCCGACCCGGCCCGGCCTGCTGGTCAGTCCGGCGGACGGTCGCGTCACCATGATCGTCCAGGCGGTTCCGCCGCCGGAGTTGGGCATGGGCGACACGGCGTTGACGCGAATCAGCGTCTTCCTCAACGTCTTCAACGTCCACATCAACCGCGTGCCGACCGATGGAACCATCGTCGCCGCCGAATACCACAAGGGCAAGTTTCTGAACGCCGCCCTGGACAAGGCCAGCGACGAGAACGAACGGATGTCCTTCCGCCAGCGTTTGCCCGATGGCCGCGAGATCGCCTATGTGCAGATCGCCGGTCTGGTCGCCCGCCGCATTCTCTGGTGGGTCAAGGCCGGGCAGGACGTGAAGGCGGGCGAACGCTTCGGCCTGATTCGGTTCGGCAGTCGCACCGACATCTATCTGCCCGACGGCGTCGCCCCGTTGGTTTGCGTCGGACAATCGGCGATTGGCGGTGAAACGATCCTGGCCGATTTGACCGGGACGGAGCCGCAGCGCCACGGGGATGTGCGGTGATGAAACGCCCGTTCAAGCAGCCGATTTTTCGGCCCGGTCGGGCGCGCCGTCCGCGCCGTCCGCACCCTCGGCTCAAGGGGTTGTCGATCAACCATCTGCTGCCGAACGTGTTGACGGTTCTGGCGCTGTGCTCCGGCCTGACGGCGATTCGCTTCGCCATTTTGGAGCGTTGGGAACCGGCGGTGATCGCCATTGTGATCGCCGCCATTCTCGACGCGCTGGATGGCCGGATCGCCCGGCTGCTGAACGGGCAAAGCAAGTTCGGGGCGGAGCTGGACAGCCTGTCCGACGCGATCAGCTTCGGCGTCGCCCCGGCCTTCATGATGTATCTGTGGGGGCTGAACGGCGCCGGCACCCTGGGCTGGATCGCCGCCATGGCCTACGCCGTGTGCTGCGCCCTGCGGTTGGCGCGCTTCAACTCCCGGTTGGGGGTGGTCGATCTGCCGCCCTGGGCTTACAATTACTTCACCGGCGTTCCGGCCCCCGCCGGGGCCGGGCTGGTGCTGCTGCCGATGACCTTGGGGTTTGAGGCGGGACCGAGCGTCGTCGGCCATCCTGTCATCATCGTTCCGTGGACGTTGATGATCGGCGGCCTGATGGTCAGCACCCTGCCGACCTTCTCCTTCAAGGGCGCGCGGGTTCCGGCGCAATGGGTGGTTCCCGCCCTGGCCGGGGTCGGGTTGGTCGCCGCGATGATGGTCAACCAACCCTGGTGGACTCTGTCGCTGGTCGGCTTCGCCTATTTGGGCAGCTTGCCCTTTTCGGTCGGCCAGTTCCGCAAATTGCAGAGCGCGGCGGAACTGATGCAGGCCGATTCGCCGGACGCGGACACCGCCGAGGGGCGTCTCCCTCCGGCGGTTTGACGGCGAATCTCCGTTGCGACAGGATCCAGCCTATTCCGCTGCGGCGAGCAGGCTGGCCATCCCCTCGGCGGACAAGGTCCGCTCGCTGACAGTGACGCGCGCCACCATTGGGATTTGTCGGAGGCAATTGGCGACATGATCGGATTCGGCGCGCACCATGCCGCCGACTTCCATCTCGATGGCGAGCGCGTCGTCAACCAAACGGCTGACCAGCGCCACCGGGACGAGGCCGCGCTTGGCGACCAACTCCAGGACGCGGGGCAGGGAGCCAGGATCCGCGTCGGCGGCGACGGAAAAGACCACGCGCCGATTGGGATCGCTGGGGCGCGATTCGGCGGCGGGCGGGGCGAGAGTCACGGCAGGCTTGGCTGCGGCTGTGGTGGTGCTGGACATGATGCGTCGGGCCTTGATTGCAAAACTGCGGTGTGGGCGTGCGTTTACCCGGCTCTCAAAGGAGAACCGGGCCGCTAATTCGCAGAATGCTGGCAAACCGATGCGTGTTCATGGCGGCTAAGCTACGGTGCCTTGTCGCGTCCGTCAACCGGCGCGAACGCCGCAACCGTCACGAACAGGAACCGCCCCGTCATGATCGACGACCGTCTCATCCTTCGCCCGGCCTGCGCCGACGACGCCCCGGAGTTGGCGCGGCTGATTACGATCGCGGGGGGCGGGGTTTATGAATTTCTGCTGGATGGCCTCTATCCCGGCCTGTCCGTGCGGGAGATGCTGACGCCGGGGTTGGCCGGGCGAACCGGCTCCTTGTCGTACCGCCAGAGCGGAGTCGCCGAATTGGATGGCCGCATCATCGGGGTGGTTCACGGCTATCCGGTCGATTGGATCCGAACGGAGGATTACAGCGGCCTGCCGCCCGACCGGGTGGAGCATTTGGCCAGCTTTTCCCAAACCCATGATTGGGGCAGCTATTTCCTGTCCGCGCTGGCGGTGGACGAGGAGTTTCGCCGCCAGGGCGTCGCCAGCCGCCTGTTGGGGTGGTTTGCCGAACGGGCGCGCGGCGGCGGTTTCGACCGCGTGACCCTGCATGTCTGGGCCGACAACGACGCCGCGCGACGGCTCTACGCCAAGGAGGGCTTTGTCGAATTGGGCCGCGCGGCGATTCCATGGCATGAGCGCTTGCCCCGCCATGGGGGGAGCGTGTTGTTGCAGCGGCGGGTGTGAGGCCCGCCGCCCTTTGCCCAACGTCTTACTTCACGCCCTTCAACTGGTCCCGCGTCAGCCAGAACACTTCGCCAAAGCTGTTGGCGGTTTCCAGCCAGAAGAAATCCAGGTTGGGATAGTCGGCCTCCAGAATTTCGCGCCCCGTGCCGAACTCGCAGATCAGGCCGCCTTCGGGCGTCAGATGCTTGGCGGATTCCTTCAGGATGCGGCGGACGATGTCCAACCCGTCGTCGCCGCCAGCCAGCGCCATCGACGGTTCATGGCGGAATTCGGCGGGCAGGGCGTCCATCGCCTCCGCGTCCACATAGGGCGGGTTGGTGATGATGACGTCGTATTTGCGGTTTTTCAGCGGGGCGAACAGGTCGCCCTGATGGAGGGTGACGCGGTCGCCGAATCCGCTGTCGGCGACGTTGCGCTTGGCGACCTCCAGCGCGTCGGCGGACAGATCGACCGCGTCCACCTGCGCCTCGGGGAAGATGCGGGCGGCGAGGATGGCCAGACAGCCCGACCCGGTGCACAGATCCAACACCCGCTCGACCGAGGTCGGATCCTCGACCAGGGTGAAATCATCGCCGCCGAACAGGTCGGAGAACAGCAACTCGCCAATGAAGGAGCGCGGGATCAGAACCCGCTCATCCACGTAAAAGGGGATGCCCTGGATGTAGGCCTTGTTCAGCAGATAGGGGGCCGGTTTGCGGGTGTCGACGCGGGCGTGCAGGATGTTCGCCACCGCCTGCCGTTCCGCCAAGGTCAACTTGGCGTCCAGATAGGGATCGAGCTGGTCGATGGGCAGATGCAGGGTTTCCAGCACCAGAAACACCGCCTCGTCAAAGGCCGTCGTGGTGCCGTGGCCGTAATCCAGATCGGCCTGATTGAAGCGGCTGACGCCGTAGCGCAGAAAATCGCGGATGCTGGACAGTTCAGCGGCGGCGGTCGCGGCGGCGTGTTCGGTCGGGGCAGGGGGTAGGGCGGCGGTCACGGCGGCGGTCTCCGGTGGCGATGGACAAATGGGCGGCGGGCGGTCACAGCAGGTCGAGAACCGATTCCGGCGGACGACCGACGCGGGCGCGGTCGCCCTTGACCACGATGGGGCGCTCGATGGCGCTGGGGTTGGCGGACAGGGCGGCGATCAGGGCCTCGCCGTCGAGATCCGCCGGGATGCCCGCCTCGGCGGCTTCCTTGGCGCGGCGGATGTCGCGCGGTCCAAGCCCAAGCTTGCCCAGAATCGCCGTCAATTCGGCGGGCGAGGGCGGGGTCTTCAGATACTCGACCACCAGCGGCTCGACGCCCTTGTCGCGCAGCAACTCCAGCGTTTGCCGGGATTTGGAGCAGCGCGGGTTGTGATAGATGGTGACGTCGCTCATCGGAATCCCCGTTTCTTGGTTTCCCGACCAATACACCCACCGGACGTCCCTCGCCAAGCCGCCGCGCGATGATGGCTGTCTTGCTGGATTTCCCGCTATGTTATAATGTTGTCACGACCCTCTATTGCGGGGTGGTGGATCATGGTCGGCGGACCAACACGGCGAAGCGGGAGCGGGCGGGCGATGAAAACAGGACGGCGGAATCTGTTGCGCGGTCTGGCGCTGGGCGGCCTTGGCGCGGCGCTGGGCGGGGCGGGGTCGAACGCCTGGGCCTTCACCGCGCTGCCGGGATCCGATTACGGCGCGCTGCTGGACGGCGCTTGCGGGGCGTCGGCGGATCATCGCCGCCAGATCGCCGCGTTGGAAAGCGCCTTGGGCGGCACGCTGGCCGATCCGCGCATCGTCGCCGTCTTGCGGAACACCGCCTGCCCGAACTGCGGCTGTCCTCTTCTGACGCCGCCCGGCGCGCCCGCGTCCTTCTGAATGCGGCGTTTGGGACTGTTGGCGGCGGCGGGGGTGATCGCGCTGTGCGAACCGGCGGCGGCGCACCCGCATGTCTTCGCCGAGGTGTCGTTCGGTTTGCAATTCGCCGACAAGGGGTTGGAGGCGATTGACGTCACCTGGCGCTTTGACGAGATGTATTCGCAAGCCATGCTGCCCGATTATCTGAAGAAGGGCGAAAAGCAACTGTCGGCCAGCGGCGTGAAGGGGCTGTACGACGACGTCTTCCGCTTTCTTGGCGATTTTCACTATTACACCGACGTCGCCATTGCTGGCGCGCCGCTGAAGGCCGTCAACGCAGGCGGCTTCACCGCGCGGGCGGAGCGTGGGGCGCTGGTCTTTCACTTCATGATCCCGCTGGACAAGCCGGTGGCCTCCGGCGTGGTGGAGTTGCTGGGGTTCGATCCCGATTATTTCATCGAATACACGCTGGCCGGGCCGCCGCAGGCGCATGGCAAGCCGTTCCGCCATCAGTGCAAAACCCAACGCTTTCAGCGCGAAACCGACATCACCGGCCCCATCGGCGTGGCTGGCCTGTCCTGCACCATCGGGTGAGGCCCATGCGCCGTCTCAGTCTTCTCGTTCTCACCTTGTGGCTGGCGCTGGTTGCTCCTGTGATGGCGGCCAGCCCGCTGGCCGGTGGCCGCGCCGCCGCGCCCGACGAGGCCGCCGCGTCGCTGTCGCTGCTGCCCGAACCGTTGCGCGGCGTGGCGCAGAGCCTCAATCGCCTTCAGGCCGATCTCAGCCGCCGGATGACCGGACAGCTTCAGGAGATGCGCGACGCGGACGGGGCCGAGGGTGGATCGTTGGTCGCTGGGGCGTGGTTGTGCTTGATCGCCTTTGTTTATGGCGTGCTGCACGCCGCCGGGCCGGGGCATGGCAAGCTGGTGGTGTCCTCTTATTTTCTGGCGAATCGCGCGGCGTGGCGGCGCGGCGTGCTGCTGTCGGTCGGCGCGGCGTTGACCCAGGCGTTGGCGGCGATTCTGCTGGTGGGGATTCCGGTGCTCTTGCTGGGCATGTCGCGGGCCGGCGCCTTGGGGAAAATCCGCTATCTGGAGCTTGCCAGCTATGGCCTGATGACGTTGATCGGGCTGGGGCTGTTGGTTCGCGCGGCCCGTGGGCAGACTGGCTGCGGCCACGATCATGGTTTTGGCGATCATGGCCATCATCATGAGCACGGCCATGCTTGCGGCCACCATCATGCGCCCCCAACGGTGGAGCGGCGGGGCTTCCGGCTGTTGGCCTTTGCGGTCGGCTGTCGGCCCTGTTCGGGGGCGGTGCTGGTGCTGCTGTTCGCGCTGGCCAACGACATGGTTCCGGCGGGCGTGTTGGCGGTTCTGGTGATGGCGGCGGGGGTGGCCTTGACCACATCGGCGGCGGGATTCGTCGGCATCGGCGCCCGGCGCGGGGTGGAGCGGCTGCTGTCGGCCCGCCCGCGCGCGACCCGTTTCGCCGAGCGGGGCATGGCGTTCGGCGGGGCGGGGGCGGTCACGCTGCTGGGCGGATTGCTGTTTTTGGCGACGCTTGGCGGGCTTTGACGCCGCGACCCTGCCGCAATCGTTGCGGTTGGGGGTTCCGGGTGATAGCTTCCCGCCCAATTTCCAATGTTTTGGCAGAGAGTACAGGCATGTCGCTCGACAAGGCCACGGTGGCCAAGATCGCGCATCTGGCCCGCATCAAGGTGCCGGACGAGGAACTGGAAGCTTTGGCCGGGGAACTGAGCCAAATCCTGACCTTCGTGGACCAACTGAACGAAGTGGACACGACCGACGTGCCGCCGATGACCAGCGTGGCCGCGCAAAAGCTGCGCCGCCGCAAGGACGCGGTGACGGACGGCGGTTACGCCGCGCAGGTTCTGTCCAACGGCCCGGAAACGGTCGAAGGCTTCTACGTCGTGCCGAAGGTGGTCGAGTGATGACGGCGCTTACGCATCTGACCATGGCGGGGGCGCTGGACGGCCTCGCCAAAAAGGACTTCACCGCTGTGGAACTGACCGAGGCGCATGTGCGCGCGGTCGAAGCGGCGCGGCCCTTCAACATTTTCATCACCGAAACGCCGGACACGGCCCTGTCAATGGCCAAGGCCAGCGACGAGCGCCGCGCCAAGGGCGAGGCCGGGCCGATGGACGGCCTGCCCATCGCGGTGAAGGATCTGTTCTGCACCAAGGGCGTCGCCACCACGGCGGGCAGCCGCATCCTCGACGGTTTCAAGCCGGAGTATGAATCGACGGTGACGTCGCAGCTCTGGCGCGACGGCGCGGTTCTGCTCGGCAAGGTGAACCTGGACGAGTTCGCCATGGGGTCGGCGACCATCACCGCCCACCAGGGCGAGACGGTCAGCCCCTGGAGTCCCGGCCAGCCCGGCCAGTGGGATCGCAAGATCGTCGCGGGCGGGTCGTCCGGCGGGTCGGCGGCGGCGGTGGCCGCGCGGGTGGCGCTGGGCGCGACCGGCACCGACACCGGCGGTTCGATTCGTCAACCGGCGGGCTACACCGGCACGGTCGGCGTCAAGCCGACCTACGGGCGTTGCTCGCGCTGGGGCATCGTCGCCTACGCCTCCTCGCTGGATCAGGCCGGGCCGATGGCCCGCACGGTGGAAGACGCGGCGATCATGCTGCGGTCCATGTGCGGCTTCGATCCCAAGGATTCGACCTCGGTCGAACTGGCGGTTCCCGATTTCCGCGCCGCGCTGACCGGCGACATCCGTGGCCTGCGCGTCGGCATTCCCAAGGAATACCGGGTCGAAGGGCTGTCGGCGGAAATTGACGCCCTGTGGACCCAGGGCGTCCAATGGCTGAAGGACGCGGGCGCCGTTCCGGTCGAAATCAGCCTGCCGCACACCAAATACGCGCTGGCCGCGTACTACATCATCGCCCCGGCGGAGGCGTCCTCCAACCTCGCGCGTTATGACGGCGTCCGCTTTGGCCTGCGGGTCGAGGGCGGCAGCCTGAACGAGCTGTACGAAAACACGCGCGGCGCCGGTTTCGGCAAGGAAGTGCAACGCCGCATCCTGATCGGCACCTATGTCCTGTCGGCGGGTTACTACGACGCCTATTACAACAAGGCCCGTCAGGTGCGCACCCGCATCAAGTGGGACTTTGACGAGGCGTTCAAGAGCTGCGACGTCATTCTGACGCCGACCGCGCCCAGCACGCCCTTCGCGATTGGCGAGAAGATGGACGATCCGGTGCAGATGTACCTGAACGACGTCTTCACCGTGCCGATCAACCTCGCCGGTCTGCCCGCCATGTCGGTTCCGGCGGGCTTGGGCGCCGACGGTCTGCCGCTGGGCCTGCAATTGATCGGTCGCCCGTTCGACGAGGAAACCTTGTTGCGGGTCGGTCAAGTGCTGGAAAAATCCGCGAACGTCACGGCGACGCCGACTTTCATGGCGTGACGCCGCCGTTTGCTGGTTGAGACGGCAAAAAGGGTCGGCTCGCTTGAGCCGACCCTTTTTTGTTCAGGATAAGCGCCGCAATCGTCACACCATGCCCAACCGCCGCCATACGGGCAGAGCGACGCGCTGGGCATGGTCGATGGCGGACGTCAACGTGACGCGGCGTTGGGCCTCGGCGTGCAACTCCGCCGGATTGTCGGCGAAGGCCGCCACCTGGAAGGGGCCGAGATAATGATCGACCAAAAGCGCAGGCTCCATCGGCGCGCCGGTTTGAAGCCCGTGGTGGAGCATCGCTTCGGCGGCGCTCGCTGTCAGCCCGGCGCCGCCGACCGAGGTGGCCAGAAACGCGACCGTTCCGCCATCCGCCATCGCGGCGGCGCTTTGCGTGCGGTTGAAGCGCTGGACCGACGGCAGAATCCCCCCATCCCAATCGCCGCCGTCCAAATTCCTGACAACCGGCAGCGCGACTCCCAGACCCGTCAGACAAAGGACAAGGTCGCGGGGAGAGGGCGCTTGGCCGCTGTCCAGCACGGCGGGAAGGTCGAGCAACTCGCCGACGCGGCGCGGCCCCTCGGCCAGCGCGGCGAGGATCGGGCCATACACCCGCTCCTCCAGCACGACCGGCCCATCCACCGCTTGGATGGTGAAGGGCAGGGCGATGGGAGCGATCTGCGCCAAGCCAAGGTCGCGCAGCTTGGCGTCGCGCCGCTGGGGAGAGAGGGAACGGGCGCCGCGCACGAACACGTCGCAACGGTGCCCCTCCTGCCCGCAATAATCGGCGAAGGTCTCGCGCGCGGTTGGATCGGCGATTCCGGCCAGCAGAGCGCGTTGCGCCGCGCTCAACGTCAAGGTTGGCTCATTCTGGAAGATGTGCGCCGCTCCGGCGTAGGTCAGCCCCACCCCCGCCATGTCGCGCGCCACATCGGCGTGCAGCAAGGGTTGCCAGTGAGCGTTCAGATATTCGTGCGCCAGATAGGTCCAGTGCTTGTTCTCATCAAGCGGCCCCGGATTGCGGACGCGCCGCAACAGCTCCGGCCCGCCCAAGGCGACGGCGCCGGCGGCTTGCAGCGCGTCGGCGAACTCCATCCCCTGACGAACCGCCTCGACGCTGTTTCCGGCGACGTTGCGGGCGTATTCCTGCAACAAGCGCTGCAACGGCAGCAACGGCGCCCAGGCCGACAGCGAGTTGTAGCTGACATAGGCGACGCCGCCCGGCTTCAGCGCGCGATCCAGAAAGCGGACGATCGCCCGTCGCGTCTCCGGCCCGACCCAACTGTAAACGCCGTGCAGGGTGATGTAATCGAAGGCGGGCAACTCCGGCCCGGCGCCGTCGGCGAGATCCTCGAAACTCCGCTCGTGGAAGGTGACGTTCCGCAAATCGGCGGTCGTGGCCATGGCCCGGGCGCGGGCGATGTGGGCGGGATGAAAATCGACCGCATGGACGTTCGCGCGCGGGTTGGCGGCGGCCACGACGTTGGCGGTGATCCCCTGGCCGCAACCCAACTCGCACCAGGTGAAATCGTCCCTCCGCGATGGCGGCTCCACCCCGCTCAGCAGGCAGACGAGATCAAGGTGATCGGGCGCCTGCTCGCGAAACAGGCCCGCGCCATATTCGACGTCGGCGACGTACCCGGCGTTCCAACGCGTCATGCCCCACGCTCCCGATCCGCTGTCTTTTGGGTGGTTTTGGCGCACCAGCGCCGCCACAGCGCGCGGTAAATCCGCTCCAGATGGCGGGCCATGCGGGGGGCGTCGCACAAGGAAGAGGCCAAAACCCGTTCGCGCAGCCCAGCCCGCAGCGTCGCCAGCCCCTGGCTGTCGGTCGCCGCGCGCTGGGCGATGGCGATGTACTCGTCGGGCGAGGCGGCGATGAAGGCCGTTAGCCCGAGGGTCGTCAGGATGGAGGCGCTCCACCGGGCGACGAGGCGCGGCTGCGGCAGGGTCACGACCGGCACGCCCATGAACAGCGCCTCGAACGTGGTGGTGGATCCGCTGAAGGGGAACGGATCGAGCGCCACGTCGACGCCGTCATACAGCGCCAGATGCTCGGACACGCTGTTCAGGCTGCCGGGCAGGAATTCGACTCGCGCCGGATCGACGCCGCCCGCCACGAGGCGGTCTAAAATATGCGCCCGGCAGGCCGTGGCGTCGTAGTGTTTTTGATACTTCAACCGCAACCGGGCGCCCGGCGTCGCGCTCAACACCCTCGCCCACAGGTCCAGCGTCGCGTCCGACATTTTGGCTGGGTTGTTGAAGCAGCCAAAGGTGGGAAACCCGTTGCGCAGCAGCGGCGGCGGGGTCAGCGGCGGCGGATCGTCCGGCGGCGCCATGATGACGTAGGAGGGCAGGCGCATCAGACGTTCGGCGAAACGTTCGCTCAGCGGGCGGGCGCCGATCACCCGGTCAACGATCAAGGCGTCGATCACCGGCATGGCGCTGGTCGCCACGTCGTGGTGGCTGATCTGGACCGGCGCCGGTCGGTGGGCGCAGACGCTGAGACGGTTGCCGTCGAAATGCCCGGCGAGGACCACCAGAATGTCGATGCCGTCGGAGCGGATTCCCTGGGCGAGCGCCTCGTCGCTCAAACCGGCGACCATGCGCCAACCGCCGCTCAGCGCCTGAAACCGTTCTACGGTGGAGCCGAGGATGGGGGTGTCGGAATAGACGAACAGCTCGAACCGTTCGCGGTCATGCGCCTGCAAAACCGGCTCTAGGTTGCGCGCCACCGGTTGGGTGGAATGGAGGTCGGTGCTGAGATAGCCGACGCGCAGGCGACGGTTGGGATCCGGCCAATTGGCGTGGGCGGGATCCTGCGGGTAGATCGGGCGTAGGAAACGCTCCTCGAACGCGCGCGCCGCTTGAAAGCATGGTTCGGCGTCGGGGAGCGGCAGATACAGCCCAGCGCTGGTGATCGCGTTGACGACGTCGACGCGGTGCGGCGCCAGCCGGTTGGCGCGGGCAAGCCAGATCGCCGCCTCGCCTGGGCGGGACAGATTGAGCAGGCCGCAGCCCATGTTGTGCAGCGCGTCAATGTGGGTTGGGTCGGCGGCGAGCGCGAGGCCCAGCCGGGTCACGGCCCTATCGTGCCGCTTCGCGTCCATGGCGTCGAGCCAAGCCAGGTTGAAGGCGGCGCCGCCGGTGGGATCGAGGCGAGCGGCGCGGTGGAGCGCGGTTCGCGCCTCTTCGATCCGCCCGATCTGGCCGTTCATCGCGCCGACCTCCAGGATCGGGTCGGCGGCGTCGGGGGCAAGCAGCGACTGAACGCGGGCCAGAGGAATCGCCTCCGCGTAGCGGCCCTGCCGACCCAAGCGTTCGCAGAGCTGATGCAACGCCTCGACGATGTCGCCGCGCAGCCGCAGCGCGCGGCGGAGCAAAATCTCCCCAACGTCCGGACGACCGGCGGCGTTGAACACGGCGGAGGCCGGGAGGAGGTGGGCCGGGGATTCCGGAGACAACGCCATGGCGCGCAGCAGCCGTTGCGCGGCGAGATCGGGGTGGCCGGACTGCGCGGCGAGAGCGCCGGAAAGTTGCCAGACATCCGCTTGGGTTGGCTCGCGCTCCAGGATCCGTCGGTATTGCTCCTCCGCTTCGACCATGCGGCCGGATTGGTGATGCGCGAAGGCGGCGATCAACAGGGCGTTGGCGTCGAACATGGGCGATGCGGAAATCGTGAGCGAGAACGCCACCATAACGGGCGTGATGATCCAACGCCATGCCGATCCAGGATTTCCGACCCGGCCTTTTTCAATCCATCGCCAAATGGGTCAGATGCGGCGACGCCGCTTTTACGACGGACCAGGGGCCGGAGGCGGCCAACCGTCCGGCGTCGAGGACGATGGCGTGGTCGGCGAACTGAACGGTCGATGGTCGGTGGGCGATCAGCACAATTGTGGTGCGAGCCTTCAGAGCCTGGATGACCTTTAGGATGCGCTGTTCGGATTCATGGTCAAGCGCGCTGGTGGCCTCGTCAAGAATCAGCAAATCTGGTCCCGACAGCAGCGCGCGGGCCAAGGCCAGTCGTTGGCGTTGACCGCCCGACAGCAGGGCGCCGCGATCCCCCACCATGGTGTCGAGACCCTGGGGAAGCGCGCGGACAAAATCGGCGGCGTCGGCCTGCTCCAGGGCCGCCCACAACCGTCCGTCGCCGCTGTCAACGCCGTCCGTTCGGCACGCCATGGCGAGATTGGTCCGAATGGCGTCGTGGAACAGGAAACAATCCTGCGGCACATACCCGACGCGCCGCCGCCAGGACTGACGCGCGACGGTTCCAGCCACGGGCTGGCCGTCGACCAGCATCCGGCCCTGGTCTGGTTCGAGAAGGCCGAGCAGCAGATCGGCCAGCGTCGATTTTCCGGCGCCCGACCGCCCCACCAGGGCGGTGACGGCGTGGGCGGGGACGACCGCGTCGATGTCGGACAAGGCCCAGGGGCCATCCGGGGTGTAACGGACGCCAACGCCGTCCAACCGCAACGCTTGCGTCAATGTCGCCGTGCTGGACAGGTCGGCGCGCGGCGACGCGACGACCGGCTTTGCGTTCACGGATTGGTTTTCAGTTCGGCAGCGGTCCAGCAGGCCAAGCACGGCGGCGTGGGCGGGCAGAGCGTGCAGCACGATCCGCCATGCGTCTTGAATGCGCTGCGCCGTCATGAGAAGCCGGGCGAAGGCCGTCATCAGCACCAGCGTTCCGGCCAGTTCCATGCCCAGAATCCGTATGGCGACCCAAACGGCGAGCGCCGCCGTCGTCGCCGCCAACGCCTGCGTCACCGCGCGCGCCCAGCCGGATTGGCGTTGAAACGCGATCTGATCGGCGCGGACGTCGCGCATGCGTGATTCAAAAAGTTTGGCCCGCTCCGCCTCCAACCCGATGGCGCGGATCACCCGCATGCCGGCGAGATCCTCCGACAAATCGCGGTGCAGGGCCTGCAGCCCCGCCACGGCTTGCCGCCCGAGCCGGTGGGCGTGGCGGCTCAGCGGTCGCGACAGCGCCAGAGACAAGCCGCCCAGCGCCAGCGCCGCGCCCGTCATCGTTGGCGACAGCCGCAGCGCCACGGCCAGCAACACGGGGATCTCCACCGCCCAACCGACGGAGCGCAACAGGAACTCCAGACCATTCGCGGAGCGTTGCGCGTCGCCGACCACCGTGTTGACGACCTCCGCGCCAGCCAGCCGGTTGAAGGCGCGCCATTCCATCGCGGCGACCGCCTCGTGCAGTTGGTGGCGCAGATGATCGACATAACCGAGCCGCAGGCGCGCCACCCGATCCCCACGCGCCGCGATCACCAGCGCCGCCGCCGCGACCAGGATCACATAGAGCGTCAAAGCGCCTTCCAACCCCAGAGACGCCAGCCAAAGATGGTCATTTCCCTCCTGACCGCCGCCAACGCCAACCCCGACCATGGACAAAAGCGGCGCCAGCAGCAGCAGGCCCACCCCTTCGGCCAGGGCGGCGATCACGGTCAGCGCCGCCAACCCCGCCAGCCGCCAACCGGCGAACGCGACGACGTCATGGAGAAAGCGCGCGAATTCGCCCAGCGGAGTCTTGGAGGTCAGCCAGCGGCGGAACAGGTGAGACGGGAATGGCGGCATGTCGGTCTTTGGTTTTCTGACGCGACGGCAACCCTATCGGACCATTTTCCGGGTTGGAACCAGGATCGGGCAGGGGCGGCGTTCGAGTCGAGCGGAAAGGGAGGGGTGCGCGTCACCAAAGGTGGAATTTCACACTTCGAGAGCGCGTCCTTACGTTGCACTATCCTTGTCGCGTCGCAATTGAAGTCTTCAATGCACCCGTGCGCATGTGCTGTCTGTGTTTGTCACAATTTGACAAGACACGGCAAAATCAACTCATGATACACCCTATGGGCAGTATCCGAGGCTGTCGGGCGCAATTGACCCAGGCGTCTCGGATCCGGTGGCAAGGTTGGGAGGAGTGACGCCATGAGCGATTGGTTCCTAGGTGAAATTCGATTGTTTCCGATGGGTTGGGCGCCGGATGGATGGCACGTGTGTGACGGGTCCGTCATGCAAATCTCAGCGAATCAGGCGCTGTACTCGCTTCTTGGAAACACCTATGGGGGCGATCTTAAAACCTATTTCAATCTGCCCGACTTGCGGGGGCGGGTGCCGGTGAATAATAGTTACACGGGCGATCCCGACTATGCGCGGGCCAAGGCTCTGGGCACGGAGACCGTGGCGTTGACCGCCGCGCAGACGCCAGCGCACCGGCACACTCTGAATGTGCTGAACACGGCGGGCAATGCGTCGGCCCCAACAGGGAACACCATCTCCGGAACGGCGTCAAACGCCCTAGTCCCCGTGGCGCCGACCATCTACGCCTCGCCCGGCTCCAACACGATCCCGCTCAACCCGGGCGTCCTGTCGCCGACGGGCACGGGGACCGGACACAACAACATGCAGCCTTTCCTGGTCATGAACTTCTGCATCGCCACAGAGGGCATCTACCCGCCGCGCAACTGATGACGACCAGAAACATTAGGAAAGGAAAATTTCGATGAGCGATTATTATATCGGTGAAGTCCGATTGTTCGCCGGAGCCTATGTCCCAACTGGTTGGCATATGTGCGATGGCGGCATGCTGAAGATTGCCGATTATCAGGCGCTCTTCGCCGTGATTGGCACGACCTATGGCGGCGACGGCGTCACCACCTTCGGCATTCCGGATCTGCGCGGTCGCATTCCGATCGGTCAGGGGCAGGGGACCGGCTTGACGAATCGGGTGATGGGGCAGAGCGGCGGCGCCGAGACCGTCACCCTGTTGGCGGCGAACATGGGGTCGCACACCCACAGCCTGATGACCGCAGGCGTCGCCGCCACCGTTTCGACGCCTGGCAGCACCGTCACCTACGCCAACACGGCCGCGCCGACGACGCAGTATTTGAAACCGGGTTTGGGGACAGCCGCCGGGGCGCCGGTCAATCCTATCGCCAGCACCATGTCCACCGATGGACCGGGCGCGGCGCACGCCAACGTCATGCCGGCCGCCGTGCTGACCTACATCATCGCCTTGAATGGCACTTTCCCCACCCGAGCGTAAGAGAGGGGCACAAATATGGCTGACGCCTATATCGGAGAAATCCGCATTTTCCCCTTCGGGTTTGTTCCTCAGGGCTGGCTTGCCTGCGCTGGTCAGCAATACAACGTGCTGCAGTATCAAGCGCTCTACGCCATCATCGGCAACACCTGGGGCGGCACGCCGAACCAGACCTTCAAGGTGCCCAACCTTCAGACTCTTTGCGTCATGGGGCAGGGACAAGGTCCCGGTCTGTCGCCACGGCATTGGGGCGCAAGCACGGTCGGCTCCAAAACCGTGACGCTCACCGGCTCGCAATTGCCCACGCACACCCACACCCTGACCATTGAGGTCCCGGTCGCCGCCGGATCCAACGTGAACACGGTGGGAACGCCGACGGCGGGCCAGTCCTGGCTGGCGCGCCCCGTGCAGCCGGTTGGCGCCACGGGCTCCAATTCGGTGTTGGCCTACACCAAGAACGGAACGGCTCCCAACGCTTCCTTGCACATCAACACGGTCGCGCCCGCTTGCGGCAACGCGACCTATGGCACGGATCCGCACGACAACCGGCAACCTTACCTGACCATGGTTTTTTGCATCAATTACGACGGCCTCTTTCCCGTGCGGAACTGACCCGTTGTCGGTGACGCCCAAACCATCCCTCGCGTTGCCCGCCATCTGGGCGGCGCGAGGGTTCGCCTTGCGGGCCGAAACCGCCGAGGATGCTCCCTTTTTGCTTCGGCTTTACCTGTCGGTGCGGATGGCGGAGTTGGAGCCAACGGGATGGCCCGAGGCGATGAAACTGGCCTTTCTGACCTCCCAGTTCACGTTGCAAACGCGTCATTACGCCAGCGCCTACGCCGATCCCGATTTCATGATCCTGACCTGGGGAGACGAGCCGGTCGGGCGGCTGTATCTTGCCCACGGCGAGACGGATTTGCGCATCGTGGACGTGTCGCTGTTGCCGGAACAGCGGGGCGGTGGGCTGGGCGGGGCGTTGCTCCAGGCGGCGCAGGCGCGGGCGGCGTGCGATGGTCGGACGGTGAGTTTGAGCGTCGACATGATGAACCCGGCGCAAAATCTCTACCGTCGTCTGGGCTTTGTCGAGAATGGAACGGAAGGACCATCCTGGGGCATGATTTGGCGTCCCTCCGCACTCCCGGCGTGAGACGAAGCTGTCCCCCTTGGAGACCCGTGCTTTAGTTTCTGCATCCCCAGCGCGTGGGAAGTGTGGAGCGCCACCGGCGCTTGCCTTTTTCGCGCCTTCCCGAGTAAACTCGTGGCCAACGCCTTTGGAAACAAAGGTTGGCCGCGCCAAACGCTTTGAAGGTAGAACCATGGATTCGCGTGAACCCTCCGACCCGTTGAATGCCGCGCCTGTTCTTGGTAAAAAAGCCTGGATCGCCCCGGAAATCCGCGATCAGAGCGTCAAGAGTCTGACGGAAGCGAAGAGCGTCAGTCCAAGTGAATCGAGCCCCAACTCCGGGCCGTCGTGACGCAGGTCGGTCTGACGACTGTTTTGTAATTTTCTCAACACCAGAGACGGTCGTTGTTTTATTATCGTGTCTGCGGCCTTTCCGTCGCATCGGATTTCGTTCTTCCAGGGATGGTGATCGCAGCCGAGGGCGCGTCCAAGGCGGATGTGCGTGTGCGGTGCGGCGCGACGCCAGCGGAGTTGGGCGCGGCGCGGCGTGTCGGGGCGACTTGGCAACTTGATGATACGGCTTTTCTGTTTCATGTGCCGCAGGTCGCCCGTTTCCTCGTCACGGATGGAAACGAGGTCGTCGTCGACCTGCACGAGTCATCGACCACGACCGACGCGGCGCCCTTTCTTCTCGGCACCGCCTTTGGCGTCTTGCTTCATCAACGTGAACAGCTTGTTTTGCACGCCGCCACCGTCTCCTACCGGGGCAGAGGCTTAGCCCTATGCGGCGTCACGGGCGCCGGGAAATCCACCCTGGCGGCGGCGCTTTGCCGGGCGGGGTGCGATTTCGTCGGCGACGACGTCGCCGCTATTCAATTCGATGAGGGCGGCGCGCCGGCCATCCTGCCCGATGGACGCCAGCATCGGCTGTGGATGGACGCCGTCGAACAGCTTGCCCTGACCGACCGTCTGGGGCCGCCAGTCCGGCCTTGCATCAAGAAATTCCACGTTGATCCGCCGAGGGCGGCGACGCAAGGACCAACGCTGTTGAGCGCGATTTTCATATTGCGGACAACGAACACGCCGCGTTTGGTCGCGTTGGGGCCTGCCGACGCCGCCGCGCTGCTGCGCAAAGAGGTGTATCGCTCAAGACCGGCCAGCCACCTGGGGCGTGACGCCGACCTGTTCCGGCAGATCGCCGCCTTGCTTGGTCGGACCCGGGTCTATCTGCTCGACCGCGCCATGGATTTCGCAGCGTTGGACGACACCGTCGCCGCTGTGCTGGCGACGTGCGACGAGAAAACCTGATGCCGTCCGAGGGCAGGATTGTCTGGCTTGCCTCTTACCCAAAATCGGGCAACACATGGCTTCGCTTTCTGATCGCTAATTATATTTCCACCGACACGGCGCCGCTCGCCATCAACCGGATCAATCTGAACAGTCCCTATCCGGTTATGAAGAATTTTCTGGAGGACGAGAGTTTCGTTGATCCGGATCTTCTCTATCTTGATGAAGCGAATCTTCTTCGCGCCAGCGTCATGGAGAATTTTTCTCAGCGATGCGGCACGATCAATTGCATCAAGGTTCATGACAAGCGCGATGTCTGCGTGAATGGCGCGCCGCTCCTTGGGCGTGGAGACCTTTGGTCGGGCTTGTGCATAGTCCGCGATCCACGCGACGTGGTGGTTTCGATGGCGTTTCACAACAACACGACGCTTGATGGCGCGATCGCGATGCTGAACGATCCCAAAAACATCATTGGTTGGAGCCGAAACAGTCGTCACCATCATGTGCCGCAGCGGGTTGGCGATTGGAGCGCTCACGTCGCGAGCTGGATCGACCAATCCGATTTTGCCGTTCATGTCTTGCGATACGAGGATTTGCAGGCTGATACGGTTGGGGCTTTTGGCGCGGTGGTCGCCTTTGTTGGTTTGGAGGTTCAATCGGATCAGGTTGAGCGCGCCGTTCGCTTCGCCGATTTCAGGGAGCTGCAACGCCAGGAACGTCAATCAGGTTTTTTTGAGCGTCCGTCCAATTCAACCGCGCCCTTTTTCCGATCCGGTCGGGTCGGGGCCTGGACCGAGGTTCTGACCAAGGCGCAGAGCGACGCCATCGCCGCCGCTCACCGTCCGATGATGGAACGTTTCGGGTATCTGTGATAATCATGCCGAGGAACGATGACCGCCGTGCGGCGCGGCTTGCGCCGTGACCGCGCTGGGCGAGACGACGGAGACACACATGGACAACCCGACGGAAGTTTGCGAAACCGTTCGCCGCGCCGACGGTCTGCTGACCGCCGATATCGACGGGGAACTGCTGATGATGAGCGTCGAGCAGGGCCGCTATTTCAACCTGAACCCCGTCGGCTCCCGCATTTGGGAACTGCTCGCGGCGCCGGTGGCGGTCGATGGGCTGGTGGAGGCGCTGACCGCTGAGTATGACGTCGCTCCTGCCGAGGCCCGCCAGGAGGTTGAACGGTTTTTGGGCGCCCTGCGCGAACGCGGCCTGCTCGCCACGGACGATGCGGCGGCTGCGTAAAGCCTTGGCCCTGCCGTCAGCGGATCGGCGGCTGGTGGCGGAAGCGGCGGCTTGGTTGACGCTGGCGCAGGTTCTGCTGGCGGTTTTGCCCTTTCGGTGGATCGCCATCGGCCTTGGCCCGTTGGCGCGTGAACGGGCGGATGAAACCGTCCCCCCGGTTGATCTCATGCGGCAGGTCCATGTCCGGAAGATTGGTCATGCGGTTGAGCGAACCGCCCGCCACCTGCCGTGGGCGGCGCTGTGCTTGCCCCAGGCGCTTGCCGCCAGGGCCATGTTGGGCCGACGCGGCATCCCCGCCACCGTGCATTTCGGCATGGCGCTGTCCGACGAGGAAACGACCGATCAAGATCCGATGACGGGTGGACGGCGGATGTTGGCCCACGCCTGGGTGACGGTGGGCAAGACGGGGGTGGTCGGGACGCCCGCCCCCGGGCGTTTTGCCGTAATCGCCCGCTTCACCCATGAAATGGGTGAGCAAACGGCTGGATGACGGCGCGCGGCGTTCGCGATGCCGCCTGACGCCTCAGTGATGCTGCCGCACATAGGCGATGTAGCGCAAAACACGCGGCAGCATCGCCGCAAGCTTGCTCAAAGCTGGGCTGTCGCCCAATTCGCTTGCGCGGCGCAAAGCCTCCTCTGGGGCCGGCAGGGCGCGCAAACGCTGCTCCAGAGCGTCCAAATCGAACAACGCGTTGACCTTTGGGTGCCCGCGCAGGTCGGGCAACTGGCGGAGCAGGGCGTCGCGTCGCAGGGCGACGACCAGGGGGGTCTCGGAGAAAGGGGCGTCTTTGGAGGCGTTTTTAAGGATCTTGTCCGGCAGGATTCCGATCATCGCGTCACGGTACAACCGCCGCAAAACGCCGCCGCGCAGGAACAGCGCGCTTGGCAACGACAGCGCAAATTCAACCACCCGGCGGTCGAGCAGGGGGAAAGCGGCGGCAATGCCGGTGCGGGCGCCGGTCAACGCCCAATATTCGGGGCGTCGCGTCAGAACCGGCCCGCTCAGAAGACGCAGGTGATTGACGACGGCGTTGGGCCCCATCGGCGGACTCGGCGGAGAGACGTCGCTCATGGCCTCGCGGCGCAACAGCCCGGCTAAGATCATTGACGCTCTGTCCGGCGCCTTGCCGCGCAGGCGTCGGACCATGGTCAGAACCGATTCGGGCAGCAGGTAGTTCAGAACCTCGCCGCGCAGCGTGGTCGTCATCGAACAGCCCTTGGCGACGGAGCAGGCCCGAACCTCCTGGGCCAGCGTCCACCAGCGACCGGTGAGCAGCGCTTCGGCCATGGCGCCGCGCCCGTTGAAGGACGGCCCTTCGTCGCCTCCCCATCCTGAAAGAAGAATTTGGGCGCCGCGCGCCGCCGCATCCATGCAGATCCATGTGTCGGGATCGGCGGGATCGAACGGCATGGGTTGATCGCAATCCATACGGGGCAGCAGGAAATCGAGCGAGGGGCCGATGCGCGCGGGGATGCTGACGATGTCCGGCTCCTGATCCAGCACCGTTTGAACGAGGGGGCCTTCGCCAACTGGCGCGTAGTCCCCCTGTGGCGTCGGCAGGAAGGGGTAGGCGAGCAGCGGACGCCCCGACGCGCGCAACGCCCGGGCGGCAAGGACGGTGATGGAGGGGGAATCAAGCCCGCCGCTCAAATGGGTCGCCACCGGACCCGTTTCCGGCAGGCGGACGCGCACCGCCCGCGTGACAAGCGCCGCCATCTCTTCGGCGGCCTCTTCCGGACGGCAACGATTGCGGCCGGCGGTCGCCGGGTCAAGCCGCCAATGCGCCCCGCTCTCCCGCCGCCGCGCCGACACCCGCAGCCATGTTCCTGGCGCAAGCCGCTCAACGCCACGAAGCACGGAGCGGTTGTTCGGCGTCGCGCGCGCCAACAGCGTGCTCAAAAGCGCGGCCTCGTCCAACTCCCGCGTGACGAAGCCGCTGGCGGTCAGGCCCCGAGGCAGCGAGGCGAAGGCGAAGACCCGATCTGGTTGATCGTTGACGAAGAGAGGTCGGATCCCCATGCCGTCACGGGCGCACAGCAGGGTTTGATCGCGCGGATTCCAGGAGGCGAGGGCGAAGTCGCCGGAAATGCCTCCAAGCCCCCCGTCGGTCCTGTCGTTCCCTCCGCGCTCCAGCGCGTCCAACACGACGGCCTCGTCGGTTCTGCCATCGACGCCTTCATAGAGCCGGGCGTCGACCGCCAGCACGAGGCCGCTCGCGCCGCGCGGCAGAGCGGCGTCAGGCGGCCCAACGCCAGGAAAAGCAGCGGCGGGCGTGAAATCAAGCGTGGCGAGCGCCATCGGCCCGGCGGTGAAACTCGCCAGCGCTGGGGTCAAACCCGGTTCGATCATGGCGGCGACCATGGCGGCGAGCCGTCCGGCCTCAGCCGCTTGGCCGTCGAGATGGAGAAAACCGCAAATCAACCGCATGAATTGTTTCCGTGGTGATGACGTCCCGGACGGGTCAATCGAGCGGCCCGTCAAAGTCGAGATCGACATAATGCAGAAGCAGCACCCAACTGCTCTGATCGGGCGGCAGGGTGGGCCGCCCATGCGAGATTTCGCATCCACGAAACAGGATGCCGCCACCAATCGTCTGAAAGCAGTCAACCGGCGGCGCGTCCGGATCAAGACGGACCTGAACCGGCCAAGGCGACCGACCATCCGGCGGCAGCGGTTGATGGTCGATCTGCAAAGACAGCGTGTAGCGGCATTGTGGCCGGTCGCGATGCCAAGGCAGGTCCGTGCCGCCGCAATAGAGCGAGGCGTAGGCGTAGCTGCTCTTGATCGGACGGTCAACGATCCGCTCAACCGTTTCCCGCAACGCGTTCAGGGCCACGCGTCCAGCGGGGTCATTGTGGGCGCAATAGCGGTTGGCCTGACGGTCGCCGTGCGTCAGCCTTCCCGCCGCCACGGCCGCCCGGTAATGGTTTGTCAGGATGAGCGTCGTTTCGGGCGTCACCAGTTCGGGGAGCAGGGTGAAGCCATGCTGGACGTACGTGTCACGCTCCAGCCTGGCGGTGGGGGATATGAAAGGCTCGGCGCGCTCCTGCGGCAAGAGGATCAGGCCGGCCTGCCAAAGGGTCATCGCTTCAACGGGGGACAACGGCGCGCCGCCCGTCGGGGCGCCGTTCAAAAAACGCAGGGCGGCGTCAAAGCCCGGCGTCTCGTTCCGGATCAGCCGTCCCTGCACGAAGCCGCGCGCCCGCGAATAGGCGGAAACCTCGATGTGTTCCACAACGTTCGCTTTGGTGTGGATCACCGCGTCGATAAGGGGGTTGGCCACATAGGCGGATGGGATCATGACGCGCGTTGGCTCCGGTACCAGCAGTTTATGGCGAAACGTTGGTCCATGAACGCGCCGGACGGGCAGGAGACCGGTCGCACCTCGTGGGGCGCCCAGGATGGAAACAGCAGCAGCATGTCCTGTTCCGGCGTGATGTCCAGGAAACATCCGCCCTGCTCGGGCGGCAGGATGGAGTGCAGCCGCAACGCGCCGCCGCTGTAATTTTTTGGCTCGGCGTGGAAATAGAGCACGCCGGTCAAAGCCCGATCCGTCGCCCTGTCCGTGGGGCCGGTTCGGGTGTCGATGTGCCGCTGGTAGAAAGCGCCGTCGCCGTGGGCGACAAGCTCCATCTCCAACCGCCCCAGATCGAATGTCGACAGGCGCAAATCGGCGATCGTCGGCTCCATGACCATGAGAAAGCGGGCTTCCAACGCGTCCCGCAGCGCTCCGAAATTTCGCAGAAGCCGGGAGACGCGGACCTCGGGATCAATCCTTCCGCCACCAAGCTCGGTGGGCGCGAAGGCGTCTTGGTTGGCCTCGGCGTGGATCAGAAGTTGGTCGATCAGATCGGAGCCGAGAAAATTGCGGATCACCCGGTGGGGGGCGGGTTGCTCGAAAGCGCGCAGGGCGGGAGCTGTGCTCATGCTGCGATCCTGGTTCAGTCTCTGGTTCGGGCGTGTTGGGCGGCTAGGGCGTCGACGCTTGGTCGCACGGAAAGACGTCGAGCGCCACGCAGATTCGCGACTCGCTCAGGCCGGTGGGAATCGTCCCGTGCCCAAAGAAGGAGGGGAATATCAGGAGAGTTCCCTCCTGCGGCTCGACGCTCCAACGTGGAAAATCGGGCAAGGATTCCGCGATGGACGGAGGCCAGGGGCCGAAAACGAGCGATCCCGGCGGTGGGGCGTCGCGCTCGGCGCCTTCCGACTCGCTCGTCGGAACGCGTGCGTAGTAGACGACGGTCAACCAACCCTGGGGATGGATGTGCGTCTCTTCGTGCCCGTCCTCCGACAAGACCAGCGCCCAGCCTTGCAGCCACGCCGTTTGTGGGCGACGGGCGATCAGCGGGTGCGGCATGGTGAAACGCTCCGCCAGATACTCGTCGACCTGTCGGCGAACGACGGCGAGGAGGTTGCGGATCGCCGGATGTTCAACGCTGGCCAGCCCTTCAAGGCGCAGATTGCGTCCGTGCGTCGGTCGGATTTCTGGCGACGGGGCGAGCGCCGGATGCGTCAGGATCGCCTGCGCCAGTTCCTCGTTGTCGACCTGTTCGGCATTGAGTTCGATCCGGCGGCACAAGCGCGCCGGGTCGATCAGTCGAAGGACGTCCGAGGTCCGACCGCTCAAGGAGAGCGCGGCGGACAGATGGGCGAGATGAATGGTGGAGCCGACGCCCCTGTCGATTGCCCGTCGGCACACGACCGCCAACGCCTCGGCGGTTCCGCGCGTCAGACAGTCGTTCGCGAAGGCGTCCAGCACCGTGCTGTCGCTCGGGTTCTCGTCCAGAGCCTGCGTCGCCGCCGTTCGAGCCTCGTCAATCCGGTTCAGGGCGTAGAGAGCGAGGATCTTTTGTCGGCGCGCTTCCGGCGCGGCGTCGGCAACCGCCGTGTCCAACGCCCTCAAAGCCAGTTCCGGCTGTTCGCAGGCGACGGCGGCGCGCGCCAACTCGCACGCGAGCGTTGGCGTCAGTCCGCCCTTTTCGACAAGCGGCGACAGAAGATCGACGATCTCCATCCATCGCCGATCATCGCGAAGGGCGACCGCAAAATCGCGAAGAAGATCCTGGCGGTCGGGACGTGACGCGACGGCGGCGCGCAGCAGCGGCAGAAAGGATCGGGCGGGCGGGCGCGGTGTGGGCTGGTCCGTCCGCCAAACGATCAGGGGGGCATCGGTCGGCATCATTCTGTCACGCGGCTTGATTCGAGCGAAGAATGGAACAAGCGGCGCCGTTGAGTAAAGCCGCATGCGGGCCGTTCCGGTGGGCCGCGCGATTCAGTCGCGCCCGATGGCGAGTGCAAACTCGCCGGGAATGGATGGCGTGAATTTTCACGCATAGAAATCATCGATTGACCCGGACCGCTCCTATTGCTTGCTTTCGTTGGGATGATTTCCGCATGATGCCAGGGCTTTTTCCCACTCGGCCAGCCCCGCTTCGGAGATGAGGTTATGCGATCCTTGCTTTCCGGCCTTGGGCCGGATGATGTTCGGCTTGATCCATTTCCCCATTTGATTGTGCCGAACGCGCTGGACGAAGAGACGCACCGGCGACTCAGCGAAACCTTCCCGCCCTTTTCGATGATCGGTTGGGCGGGCAAGAACGCTCCGCGCAGCAACAGCCGTTTTCAACTGTCGGCGTGGCAGATCATGGAAATGACGCCGCTTCCCGACCTGTGGAAGGCGTTCGTCCGCCGCCACAGCGCGCCCACCTTCTTTGCGGAAGTGGTGGCGCTGTTCCGCGATCATTGGCCGACGGCTCTCAAAGAGGCTCTGGACGGCGATCTGTCGCATCATTCAATGGGGCTGATGATGCGCGACAGCTTCAAAGAGGCGCGGATCCTTCAAGACGCGCGCATCGAGATCAACACGCCGGTGACGGCTGGCCCCAGCACCTCGCGGGGGCCGCATCTCGACATGCCAAATCGGCTTTTCACCTGCCTCTACTATCTTCGTCATCCCGACGACGACGCCGTGGGAGGGGATCTGGAGCTGTTCCGTTGGAAAAATGGCCCGATCGCCAACATTGAGTCGTATGCGTTGCCGAGTGACTCGGTGGAGGTCGCCGCCGTCGTTCCGTACCGCGCCAATCAGATGGTGATCTTCCCGCAGGGGATCGACGCGATCCACGGGGTCAGCGTCCGCCATCCGACGCCTCACACCCGCCGTTACGTCTTCATCAGCGCCGAGATTGAGCAAAACTGGCTGGTGTCGCCTGCGGCGGCGACATTGTCCGTGGAGGGGTGAATGAGGGTTCTGGTTTACGGCATGCAGTCGAGCGGATCGACCGCCTTTACGCTGTTCCTGGCGCAACGACCGGACTGTTTGGCGCTGGTCGACGTCCCCAACAATTTCGCGGCGCCACGCATCGACACCACTCTGGACATGGTGACGAAGGTGGTCGTCACCACAGCCTATCCTCTGGCCGTGCATGTTGAGCGTTTTCGTCCTGACCGGATGATCCTGCTGTTGCGGGATCCCCGTGACAATTATGTCAGCTTGCGGACCAAGGGATACCGGAACTATTCGGGCTTGATCGACGAGAAGTTCCTGATTCTTGACCAGGTGTTCGCTGAGCGCGGGCGCTTTGACGCGGTCATCGAATATGAGGATTTTGTCGCGCGGGATCCCGCTGTTCTTAAGACGATCCGGGATCTTGGCTGGCCGGTGGAGGATGATTTTTACAACTACCGGCGCCGCCACAACGAAATGCTGGATGCGCTGTGGCGGCATGTTCCCGGTCTGATGCCGGATTTTGAATTCGTGTTCGGCAATGTCCGTGGCGCGGAAGTTTCAAACCGCTTTGTCGGCCAGCCCCGCGACGAGGATTTGGACGCCAAGTTGGAAAAACTGTGCCCCCGTTTGCTCGCCCATTACCGGGCGCGCCGTTGACGGCGCGGGGAGCCAGTTCGGCAACGCGCCGCCCGGCGGCAGGGACGCCCTCACATCGACGCCGCCGTAGAACGCCGCCGATGCGGCCAGCTCGGCGGAACGCGACGTCGAAGCTTTGACGGTTGTTGCGTCTTTCTCACTCAACCGTAACGCTTTTCGCCAAATTCCGGGGTTGATCCACGTCCGTGCCCTTCAGCACCGCCGTGTGGTAGGCCAGCAACTGCACCGGAATGGCGTAGAGCAGCGGCGCGACCAGGGGATCGCAGGTGGGGAGTTCGACCGACCAGCGCACCGTGTCGCCCAGCTTGGCGATGCCCTTTTTGTCGGCCAGCAGCAGGACCTTGCCTGACCGGGCGCAGACCTCCTGCACGTTGGAGACGACCTTCTCGAACAAATTGTCCGACGGAACCAGAACGATCACCGGAACGTTGTCGTCGATCAGCGCGATGGGGCCGTGCTTCAACTCGCCCGCCGCGTAGCCTTCGGCGTGGATATAGCTGATTTCCTTCAGCTTCAGCGCGCCTTCCAGAGCCAGCGGGTACATGGCGCCACGGCCCAGATAAAGCACGTCGCGGGAATCGGCCAGCTCTTGCGCCAACTCTTTCAAGCGTTCGTCATGGGCGAGCACGCTGGCGGCCAGCGCCGGGACCTCGCGCAGGGCGTGGGCGATCTCCTGCATCCGTTCTGGCCCGATGGCGCCACGGGCGCGGCCGGTGGTGACGGCCAGACAGGCCAGCGTCGTCAATTGGGTGGTGAAGGCCTTGGTCGAGGCGACGCCGATTTCCGGCCCGGCCATGGTGTAGAGCACCGCGTCGGATTCGCGCGCGATGGTGCTTTCCGGGGAATTGACGATGGACAGGATCTTTTGGCCCTGCCGCTTGCAGTAACGCAGGGCCTCCAACGTGTCCAAGGTCTCGCCCGACTGCGATATGAAGATGGCGACGCCGCCCTCCGGCAAGGGGGCCTCGCGGTAGCGGAATTCGGACGCGATGTCGACCTCGACCGGGATGCGGGCCAGCGTCTCGAACCAGTATTTGGCGACGAACCCGGCGTAATAGGCGGTGCCGCAGGCGACGATGGTCAGCTTGGTGGCCTTCGCCACGTCAAAGGGAAAATCGGGCAGCGCGATGTAGTTGTTCACCGGGTTGATGTAGGCGTTCAGCGTGTCGCCGATCACCTGCGGCTGCTCGTAGATTTCCTTCAGCATGTAATGGCGGTAGCCGTCCTTGCCGATCAGGGCGCCGGAGACCGCCGTCGTCTTCACCGGGCGGTGAACCACGGCGTCCGTGGCGTCATGGACCACAGCCTCGCTGCGGCTGACCACCACCCAATCGCCATCTTCCAGATAGCAGATGCGGTTGGTCAGCGGGGCCAGCGCGAAGGCGTCCGACGCCAGATACATTTCGCCGTCGCCGTAACCGACGGCCAACGGCGTGCCGTGGCGGGCGCCGATCATCAGCTCATGCTCGCCCGCGAAAATAACGACCAGGGAAAAGGCCCCGGTGAAGCGTTTGAACGCCTTGGCCGACGCCTCCACCGGAGACAGGCCCTCTGTGTCCATGTAATGGGTGATGAGCTGGGGGATGACTTCGGAATCGGTCACGCTTTCAAAGACGCGGCCATGGCCGATCAACTCGTCCTTCAGCTCCCGGTAATTCTCGATGATGCCGTTGTGAACCACGGCGACGCGCGGGGTGGCGTGCGGGTGGGCGTTGGTTTCGGTCGGCCCGCCATGGGTGGCCCAGCGGGTGTGGCCGATGCCGACGGTGCCGGACAGCGGCGCGTCGCGCAGCCGCGCGTCCAGATTCAGCAGCTTTCCTTCGGCGCGGCGGCGTTCGATGCGGTCGCCCACCAGGGTGGCGACGCCGGCGCTGTCATAGCCGCGATACTCCAGGCGGCGCAGCCCTTCCACCAGCCGGGGAGTCGCGTCGTGGATGCCGTTGATGCCGATGATGCCGCACATGGGGACTCTCCTGGAGGGGACTGCTGGCCTGGGGGACTGTTGGAGCGGAAAAGCTGGGGAAGGTTACGCCTTGCTCGCCTTTTCGGCCCGTTTGCGGTCACGGAAACGCTTGGCCCAGCCGACATAGGCCTTTTGCTGGGCGCGGGAAACGACCAGCGCGTCGGCCTCAACCGCCGAGGTGACGACGCTGCCCGCGCCGACGATGGCCCCATCGCCGATCGACACCGGGGCCACCAGGGAGCTGTTGGAACCGATGAAGGCGCCCGCCCCGATGTCGGTGTGATATTTGCCAAAGCCGTCGTAATTGCAGGTGATGGTTCCCGCGCCGATGTTGGCCTTGGCCCCGACCCGCGCGTCGCCGATGTAGGTCAAATGGTTGACCTTGGCCCCGGATTCGACGACGGCGTTCTTGATCTCGACGAAATTGCCGATGTGGGCGTCCGGGCCGATGTCCGCGCCGGGGCGCAGGCGGGCGTAGGGGCCGATCACCGCGCCGCTGTCGATCCGGGTCTGCTCCAGATGGCAGAAGGGCTTGATCTCCACCCCGTCGGCGACGGTGACGCCGGGGGCGAACACCACATGCGCGCCGACGATCACGTCGCGGCCCAACCGGGTGTCGTGGCTGAACAGCGTGCTGTCGGGATCGCAGAGCGTGGCGCCGTTGTCCATCGCCGCCTTGCGCAGGCGGCGCTGCATCAGCCGTTCGACCTCCGCCAGCTCGGCGCGGGAGTTGACGCCGACGACCTCGGCGGGCGCGGCCTCCACCACGGCGCAGGCCATGCCGGAGACGCGGGCGATCTGCACGACGTCGGTCAGGTAAAATTCGCTCTTGGCGTTCTGGTTGCCGACGCGCCCGATCAGGTCGAACATGCGCGCGCCGTCAAAGGCCATCAAACCGGCGTTGCACAGGGTCACGGCGCGTTCGTCGGCGCTGGCGTCGAGATACTCGACGATCTTCTCCAACCCGCCGCGCGCGTTCAGGATCAGGCGGCCATAGGCGCCGGGATCCTCGGGCCGCATGCCCAGAACGACCACCGCCGGGTCGCTGGCCTGCCGCCGCGCCGTCACCATGGCGCGTAGCGTGTCGGGCGTGACCAGCGGCGTGTCGCCGTACAGCACGACGACGTCGCCGGTGAAGCCTTCCAACAGGCCGAAGGCGGCGCGCACGGCGTCGGCGGTGCCGCGCTGCTCCTGCTGGACGGCGGTGGGGTAGGGGGCGACGGCGGCGGCGACGCTGTCCATGCCGGGGCCGACCACCACCACGACGTGATCGGGGTCCAGCGCCTTCACGGCGGCCAGCACATGCCCGACCATCGGGCGACCGGCGACGCGGTGCAGCACCTTCGGCATATCGGACTTCATGCGTGTTCCTTTGCCAGCGGCGAGAATCACGCAAGCGAGAGGACGGTGTGCCATGGGAGTCTTCCTGACGGGCCGAATGGTGAAACCGGACTGAGGATCGCGGCGTCTGACGACGCAAACACCGGCGAACGCCCTCATGTGCCACAGCCGACGCCGCAAGCCAAAGTCAACTTTTGTGTCAGCGTGTCATAGAGCGTGGTCAAGCCCCTCAACCGGCGGGGGAAAGCGCGATGGTCCTGTGCAGGGTCTGCATGGTTGACGGGGCGGAAGCTGTGTTAGGACGGGGTGGTTTTCTGTGATCCGACCCAACCTTGCGGGGCTTGCGATGCCGTTTCCCTTTTCCGCGCTGGTTTTCGATCTCGACGGCACTTTGATCGACAGCGCCCCCGACATGACCCGCGTGCTGAATCGCACCCTGGCCCATTTCGACCGCCCGGCGCTGACCGAGGCGCAGGTGCGGACCATGGTCGGCGACGGTTCGGCCATGCTGGTCCGGCAGGCCTTCGCCGCCACCGGCGCGGTTCTGGACGACGAGGCGACGCAACCGATCCTCCGCCACTATCTCGACCGTTATTTCGAGGATGAGGAAGTCTCCGCCCTCTATCCCGGCGTGACGGAGACGTTGACGGCGCTGGCGGAGCGGGGCGTCCGGTTGGGGCTGTGCACCAACAAGCCCGAGCGCATCAGCCGCAAACTGTTGGACGCGCTGGGCTTGGCTCCCCTGTTTGGGGCGGTGGCGGGGGGCGACACCCTGCCGGTCAAAAAGCCGGACGGGCGGCATCTGTCCTGGGTGCTGGAGCGATTGGGGGCCGATCCACAGGCGCCCAACGCGGCGATGATCGGCGACAACGGCAACGACGTGAAGGCGGCGCGCGCCGTCGGGGTGCCGGTGGTGGCGATGAGCTACGGCTATCCCCGCATGCCGGTCGAAGAGTTGGGGGCCGACGTGATCCTCGACCATTTCGCCGATTTGCCGACCGCCTTGGAGCGGCTCGCCGCGCGGTGACGGGCGGGCGCTATCCCGCGCTATCCCTCTGCGCTTTGTGGTTATCCCTTCGGATGGCGGACCTCACCATCAGCATACGATAATATGATGATGCGAATGGGCGCGTGGATCGCCACGACGCCCGGAAGAGGAGGACACGCCATGACCACTCGGATCGCGCGGATCGTGCGCATGGGAAAGCTGGGCGGTTACGCGGCGCTGCTGGGCGGCGCGCTGCTGGAGATTGACGGCCATATGCTGTGGCCGTCGGTCGAGGCGGTGATCGCGGACGTTCAACGGCATGGCGTGGAAACGAGCGGCGCGATGATCGACACCCGCAGCGTCACGGGATAGCCCGTGTCGGTTCTCCAACGCGGGCGATGCCGGTCAGATGGATGATGACGGCGCCAAAGGCGCTGTCGGTTTCCAAACGCACGGGCAGAGGCGGCGCGTCGGGCAGAACCGGGGCCAGCCAAACGTCGGTCGGCGGTCCGCCCGGCTGGCGCGGCGTGGAGTCCTCCTCACGCCGCCAGAAAGACGGGCCGGAGGACGGCTTCGCCTGACCGGCGATGGGAAGGATCGACGCCCGGCATTCCTGCGCAGGTCCTGAAAAAATGGAATAGCGCGACATCCCCAAGGGGCGCGTTCCACCATCGTCGAACCGCATGTCGTAGCGCCGTCGTCCGTCATAGACCGCAACCACGCGGGCGCAGTTTTCCCCGCGTCCGGCGGCCAGCAACAGAAGCAACCCGGCGCTGAGCGGATCGTAGGTGGCGCGGCGCAAGACGTCGGGAACCAGGGGCCGATCATCCTCCTCTGGTGGAGGGAGGACGGATGCTGTGACGCCGCCATTGGCCTCATAGGTCAAGGCGACGCTGCGCGGTTTTTCACGGAAGACGCTGCTCTGGCTATGGCGCGCCGGAATCAGCCGATCCATCTGGATGGCGCCCTCGCTGCGCGACAGGGTTTTCCAGGGCAAAATCTTGGCGAGGAACCCGCCATTTTGGGCGGCGACGTCAATCCGATACGTGTGATCGGTCAGATCCAGCAGGATGGTGGCGTCGAGAACCGCAATGCCGCCGACATAAACCCGGTAGCTGGCCGTCACCGGGGCCGCGTGTCCAAGACTGACCAACCCGAGAAAACCGCACAGAGCCAGCCACAAACTGACACCCCACCGGCGCCCGCCATGGCCGGGAGCCTGGAGATGGGCCGCAGGCGGCTGTTTTTCGGGGTTGCGATTTTCTTTCCTCACGGAGTGAATCTCCTGCTTGACACCAATCAACGAACGCCTTAGAAACCCGCCCACCGCAGCGGCGGCGCCGACGACAACCGGCGAGACGCCGCTTCCGCCAGGGGATAGCCTGGACCGATGGACAGAGAATTCTGGGATCGGGCGTGTAGCTCAGCGGGAGAGCATTCGCTTCACACGCGAAGGGTCACAGGTTCAATCCCTGTCACGCCCACCATTAAAAAGGCTTCGAGAGAAATCTCGAAGCCTTTTTTCTTTTGCGCCGTTTCCGGCCATTGGTCGTCAGCCAAGCGCGCCAAGACAACAGCGGGAAGGCGGCGCGCGGGGCGAAATCAACATTTTGAGTGCGTGTTATATTTTCGGTCGGTTGATGGGGAAACCTTGCGCAAGATTGATGCAGATCAGCCCTAAGACGCGGGGGGATGGTCTAGGTTTGGGGCATCCTTACCCAATGATCGGGATGTCATCTCATGGAAGATACGCGCACTAGTTTGCTGGCCCTTGGCGCGCTCGTCGTCGTTCTGGCCATTCTCATCGGTTCGGCCATTCTGGCCCCGTCCTTTTTGGCTCTGCTGGCCACGATCCTCGCTTGGGCCAACCTGACCTATCTGATTGGCGTCACGTTGATGCGTTGAACGCGGTCGCCGCGCGGCGGGGGTGGAACGGCGGCTTTCGCCGCGCCACCCGTTGCGCGTCCGTGTTCTGATCGGGCTTGCTCTTGCGTCGCAGCACGCGGCGCTGGACAGGAACGGTTCGGCGGTTTATCCAGCGCCAGTTTTCGACGCGCGCAAGGAATGACGCCATGACGACGCCGACGGTTGCCCAAACGGACAGCGCTCTCGCCACGGGCGGCGCGGCGGATCATCTGACGGTCCTGCGCAACGTCGCCGATCTGCGCGCTCAGGTCGCCGCGTGGCGGGCCGCTGGGCAGACCGTGGCCTTGGTCCCGACCATGGGCGCTTTGCATGACGGGCATCTAGCCCTGGTCCGTCGTGGGCGCGAATTGGCCGATCATGTGATCGCGAGCGTCTTCGTCAACCCGACCCAATTCGCCCCGCACGAGGATTTCGACCGCTACCCGCGCGACGAGGCCGGGGACGCCGCCAAGCTGGCGTCCGCCGGATGCGCGGCGCTCTACGCTCCGACGGTGCGCGGCATGTATCCCGACGGCTTCGCCACCGCCATTTCGGTCGGCGGCCCGTCGGAAGGGCTGTGCGGAACCTTCCGTCCCCAGATGTTCGGCGGCGTCGCCATCGTCGTCACCAAGCTGTTTCTCCAAGCGCTGCCCGACGTGGCGGTGTTTGGGGAAAAGGACTATCAGCAACTGATGGTCATTCGTCGCTTCACCCGCGATCTCGACATCCCCGTGCGGGTGGAAGGGTTGCCGACGGTGCGTGAGGCCGACGGGCTGGCCCTGTCCTCGCGCAACGCCTATCTCAGCCCTGACGAGCGCGCTCGCGCGCCGGAACTGAACCGGGCCTTGACCGCCGCCGCCGCCGCTCTGAGCGCTGGGGCCGAGTTGGACGGCGTTTTGACGGCGGTGCGCGGACGGATCGCCGAGGTCGGGTTCGGCGCCATCGACTATGTGGAACTGCGCGATGGCGAGACTTTGGCGCCGATCACCCGCGTTGAGCGTCCGGCTCGGTTGTTGGCGGCGGCTTGGTTGGGCAAGGCTCGCTTGATCGACAACGTTCCAGTGCAACCGGCGTGAGTTTTGGGAGACGCGTCAGATTGTCACAAGCGACGGTTTGACCAGGGGAGTAGCATTCTCTAAAATGTCGATTGGGTGGATCATTTCGGATCCCAATGGGCGGAGAAGCTATTTTGCGGCTGGTTCGACGAAACGCCAACGGAGAAACGGTGTCGCTGCTGCCGGTGATTCTCGCCGGTCTGCTGGTGACGCTGGCTGTGTTGGGCGGGACAGGGGCGGTCATCGCCAACAAGAACGCAAGCTCCAGCGCCGCGTCCGACAAGCTCGGACCGAAGAAGAATTATGCGGCTCTGCCACAAATGACTTTTACTCTGGGCGGCGGCGACGCCCGTCTGGTCGATGTGAAAGTGTTGCTGGAGGTTGATCCGCTGGTGGATGGCAAGGTGGCCGAACCTTATGTGCCGCGCATCACCGATCAATTGTCCGATAAGATGCGCCAGATCGACCCGCAGCAATTGGCCGGGGCCGATGGGGCCAAGCTGATGAAAAGCACCATCGCCAGCGTGTTGGATCGTGAAATGCGCAACGTGCGCGTTCGCGAAATCCTGCTCGACCGTTTGGTCGTTCACTGATTTTTTGGTCTTCTGGTCGCTGAAACGAACGGACCGAAGCCGCGAGGCTCCGGTCCGTTTTTCGTTCACTCGGCGGCGACGGACGCGCGGCGCTGGGCCTCACGCTCGACACGGCCACGCTTCAACTCGCCAGCCAGCAGGAAGGCCAGCTCCAGCGATTGGCTGGCGTTCAGGCGCGGGTCGCAAGCGGTGTGGTAACGTTGCGCCAGCTTGTGATCGGTGATCGCCTGGGCGCCGCCCGTGCATTCGGTGACGTCCTGGCCGGTCAGCTCGAAATGCACGCCGCCCGCCTGGGTGCCTTCGGCCTGATGCACGTCGAAGAAGCCGCGCGCCTCGGCCAACACCTTTTCCACCGGGCGGGTTTTGTAACCCGTGGTCGATTTGATGGTGTTGCCGTGCATCGGGTCGCAAGACCAGACGACGCTGCGCCCCTCGCTCTTGACCTTGCGCAGCAGGGGCGGGAATTTCTCCGTCACCTTTTCGGCCCCCATGCGGACGATCAGGGTCAGGCGGCCCGCCTCGTTGTCGGGGTTCAGGATGTCGATCAGGCGGATCAGCTCGTCCGGGTCGGTGGTCGGGCCGCATTTCAGGCCGATGGGATTCTTCACCCCGCGCAGGAATTCGACATGCGCGCCGTCGGGCTGACGGGTGCGGTCGCCGATCCACAGCATGTGGGCCGACACGTCGTACCAATCGCCGGTCGTGCTGTCGATCCGGGTCAGCGCCTCTTCAAACGGCAGCAGCAAGGCTTCGTGGCTGGTGAAGAAATCGGTCTCGCGGATCTGCGGGGTGGTGTCCGCCGTGATGCCGCAGGCCGCCATGAAGGCCAGCGTTTCGTCCAGCCGGTTGGCCAGTTCCTGGAAATGCTCGCCCGCCGGGGACCGCTCGACGAAGCTCAGGGTCCATTGATGGACCTTGTGCAAATCGGCGTAACCGCCCTGGGCGAAGGCGCGCAGCAGGTTCAGCGTCGCCGCCGCCTGGGTGTAGGCCTGCATCATGCGTTCCGGGTCGGGAACGCGCGAATCGGCGGTGAAGTCGAAGCCGTTGATGATGTCGCCCCGGTAGGAGGGCAGCGACACGCCGTCGATGTCTTCCATGTCGGCGGAACGCGGCTTGGCGAACTGACCGGCCATGCGGCCGACCTTGACCACCGGGATGGCCGCGCCGAAGGTCAGCACGACCGCCATCTGCAACAGCACGCGGAAGGTGTCGCGGATGTTGTTGGGGTGGAATTCGGCGAAGCTTTCGGCGCAATCGCCGCCCTGCAACAGGAACGCCTTGCCGACCGACGCGTCGGCCAGCTTGGCCTTCAGCTTGCGGGCTTCACCGGCGAAGACCAGGGGGGGATAGCTGGCCAGACGCTGTTCGACCGCTTCGACCTTGGATTGGTCGGGATAGGTCGGCATCTGCTTTGCCGGTTTCGACCTCCAACTGGCGGGTGTCCAACGCTCGACCATGACGCGCCTGCTCTTCCTTGACGGGGGTGACGAATGCGATTGGGCCATTAGGCCGGTGATCGCCCCAGGGGGTCAACTCTATAGCCCGATTCGCGGCAACTTTTCCACCGTTTCAGGGGAAACATTCGCAACGCTTGGCAAGCTTGCCGCTGGCAAATGGACCGTGACAGCCAACCAGGTCGGGCCGTATACACAGCGTTCGCGCAGCCGATCTCCAAAGGAAAACGCCGATGAAACCATCCGTCTGGCCCGCTTCCTGGCTGAACGCCGCGTCGATCTATCTCGACCGCCGGGTTCTGGTGATCCTGTTTCTGGGTTTTTCCGAAGGCTTGCCGCTGGCGCTGACCGGATCAACCCTGAGTGTCTGGCTGCGCGAACAGGGGGTGAGCAAGACCGGAATCGGCCTGTTCGCCCTCGTCACCATGCCCTACGCCCTGAAATTCCTGTGGGCGCCGCTGATCGACCGTTTGCGCCTGCCGCTGCTGACCCGGCTGTTCGGGCGGCGGCGCGGTTGGGCCTTGGTCACGCAAGCCGGGCTGATGGTGGCGCTGCTGGGGCTGGCGGGGACAAACCCGGCGACGGAGCTTTGGTGGACGGCGCTGTTCGCGGTGCTGGTCGCCTTCTGCTCGGCCAGCCAGGACATCGTCGTGGACGCCTATCGGGTCGAGGTGCTGGACGAGAATCGGCAGGCCGCCGGGGCGGCGGTGCTGGTGCTGGGTTATCGCTTCGGCATGCTGGCGGCGGGGGCGGGGGCGCTCTACGTCGCCCATTTCAACGGCTGGCAAGCGGCGTATGAGGCGATGGCGGCGCTGGTGCTGGTCGGCGTCGTGACCATCCTCATCAACAAGGAGCCGAAGATCGCGGTCTCCCCGGAATCGCTTCAGCGCGAACAGCATGTCGCCGATTGGCTGGCGGCGCGCCCGCATCTGTCGGGGCGGATGGCGGCCTTGCTGTCCTGGCTCTATGGCGCGGTGGTAGCCCCCTTCGCCCAATTCATGAGCCGCAAGGGCTGGGTCGTCATGCTGGCCTTCATCGCCACCTACAAGCTGGGCGAGGTGCTGGCCGGGGTGATGTCGTCGCCCTTCTACGTGGATATCGGTTTCACCAAGACCGAAATCGCCAATGTGACCAAGCTGTTCGGCCTGTGGGCGACGATCATCGGCGGGCTGCTTGGCGGGTTGCTGGTCGGGCGGGTCGGGGTGCTGCGCGGCCTGATGATCGGCGGCGTCCTGCAAATGGTCTCCAACATCAGCTATGTGGCGTTGGCCTGGGCTGGGCATGACCTGTCGGCGCTGGCGGTGACGGTGGCGGTGGAAAATGTCTGCGGCGGCGTCGCCACGGCGGCCTTCGTCGCCTATCTGTCCGGCCTGTGCAACGTCGCCTACACCGCGACGCAATACGCGCTGTTGTCGAGCTTTTACAAGCTGGGCGGCGATCTGTTCGGCGCGTCGTCGGGCTGGTTGGCCGACCGCATGGATTGGGTCAGCTTCTTCCTGCTGTCAATGGCGGGGGCGCTGCCCGCCTTGTTCCTGCTGACCCGCCTGATGGGGTTGGAGGCGCGCCGCGCGTCCCCCGCCCCGGCGGAATGACGGCGCAGGGGACACGCCCCGTTTGTTGTCGCGCGTGTTTGAGGTTTGAAACGCGGCGGTAATTCTACTGTAACGATTTAGATCTGAAAGATTTTCCCGTATAGAGGTATAAAGTGGGGCGGCCGGTCCAAGATAATTCGACATGTTGGAGATGATTCGCTGAAACCCGACCGGCCTGGAACAGGAAGGGTTCAGGACATGACGATTCGAATTTATCCCCTCGCCATGGTTGCGTTGGCGGCGATTGGCGCGGGAGCCGCCTTGCCCGCGCAGGCGCAAATCACCCCGGTTGACATCCCGGCCAGCTTCGGGATCGGCACGCAGGGCACGACGATTCAAGGCTGGATGGCCAACAACCAGCAATCCCAAATTCGCGGGCATGGCTGGACAATTTGGGCTGGGTTGAACGCGCCGTCGGGGCAAAGCTACAACGGGACCGCGCTGCCGGTCTGGGAAACCTGGCTCGGCACGGACGAGGCCTTTGCGGTTCCGACGACGTCTCTGTTGACCGCCAACAAAAAGGCGGTGACGGCCCCCGCCCGCCACTTCGTCAAACCGCATCAGTTCGGTCATCTCGCCCAGTTGGCCGGGAAAGCCGCCTCATCGAAAACGAGCGCTCTTCAGGTCGTGTCCTTCAACAAATTCAGCCCGTCCGCCGCGTCCTTCATCGCGGCTCCCCAGACCATCGCCGGGTTGAGCGGCTCTTACGCGATCAACACCAAGGCCAGCTTGGCCACGCTCAACAGCGCTTGGTCGGCAAGCGTTCCCACCACCAATCGGACGATCAACGACTTCCCGGTCGACGCGCTGGAATTGAAGCCGGTGTTCGGCGTGGTCGCCCAAAAGGGCTACACGCCGCTGCCGCTGTGGCAAGGGCCGTCGCAAGCGACCAACGCCACGAACCCGACGCCCAACACCTGGAAAACCTGCGTCGCCGTCGATCCGGCGGGCACGGGCGGCACAATCCCCATCAGCCAGAGCAAGCTGACCAAAGCCGAGGTCGCCGCCCTGAACGCGGCGGCTAAGACCGCCGGGCTGGCCTGCACCGTCGGCTATTACGCCCCCGTCAGCGCGCTGTACAATTTCACCCTGTCGGCGGAAGAGGCCGCCGCGATGAAGAACGCCCAACAGGTCACGGCGTCGGCGGGCGATTACGCCGTGCTGTTCGCCATGCATGTGAACAGCAAGGAAGTTCCGTTCTGGACGTGGCAGACCTTTTATTGGCAGCCAGGCCCCGACACCCCGAAGAAGTTCCCCGGATCCAAGGCGGACGCCCCGGCCAGCCTCCCGGCGCCGTTCAACAACTACGCCATGTGCACAAGCTACAGCCAGACCATCCCGGCCAGCAGCAGCAACATGGCGCTGTGCTTCAACCCCTATCTGGAAACCGATCCCGGCATCCCGGCGGGCATCACGTCGAATTGCGTGAGTTGTCATGGCTTGGCCGGGGTGGGCACAGGGCCGAACTATCCGACGAACTACAGCAAGCCGATCAATTTCTTTGGCGACACCACATACTTCACCAAAAACTCGACCCGCACCGATTTCTCTTGGGCGGTGGCCAACCCGCCGAATTGATCGCCCCCCGAATTGATCGGGTGAGACGGTCCTGAAACGGAACGGGCGGCGCTTCGGGGGGAGCGCCGCCCTGTTTCTCAGGCCGGATCGGGTGATTTTTCGCGCATCAGCACGAATTCTTCGGCGGTGGAGGGATGCAAAGCGATGGTGCGGTCGAAATCGCGCTTGGTGGCCCCGCAATTCAGGGCGATGCCCAGCGCCTGCATCATTTCCGGCGCGTCCATGCCCATCATGTGGCAGCCCAACACCCGTTGGCTGTCGCCATCGACGACCAGCTTCATCAGGATTCGCTCGTCGCGGCCCGAGAGCGTGTGCTTCATCGGGCGGAAACCGGCTTTGTAAACATCCACCTTGGCGTGGGTCGCGCGGGCCTGCGCCTCGGTCAAGCCGACCGTGCCCAGCGGCGGGATGGAGAAGACCGCCGTCGGCACATTGTCGTAGCCGATGCGGGTGGGGGTGTCGTTGAACAGGGTCTCGGCCAGCGCCCGCCCCTCGGCGATGGCGATGGGGGTGAGCGCCATGCGGTCGGTGACGTCGCCGATGGCGTAGACGCTCTCCACGCTGGTGCGCGACCACTCATCGACCGGAATGGCCCCGGCCTTGTCCAGCGTCACGCCGATGGAGTCCAGGCCAAGCCCGTTGGTGTTGGGGTGGCGCCCGGTGGCGGCCATGACGAGACCGACGTCGTGCGTGGCGCCCAGATGGTCGGTGACGCGGTAGCCGTCGTCGGTTTTCTCGATCTTGGTCGGTTTGGTCCCGGACAGGATGGCGATTCCGCGCTTTTTCATCTCGCCTTCCAGCGCGACGCGGATGTCGTCGTCAAAGCCGTTCAGCAGATGCTCGCCGCGAATCATCAGCGAGACGTCGGCCCCCAGCCCCCGGAAGATCCCGGCGAACTCGACGGCGATGTAGCCGCCGCCGAGAATCAGCACGGATTTCGGCAGCGTTGGCAAATCCAGCGCCTCGTTGGAGGTCACGGCGTGCTCGATCCCCTCGATGGGCGGCTTGGTCGGCCAGCCGCCGGTGGCGATCAGGATGCGGCGGGCGGTGTGGCGTTTGCCGTCCACCTCGACCGTGTGGGGATCGACGATGCGGCCAAAGGACTCGAACAGCGTGACGCCGGAATTCTTCAGCATGGAGAGGTAGAGGCCGTTCAGCCGGTCGATCTCCGCGTTCTTGCGGGCGATCAGGGTCGGCCAATCGAAGGCGGGAGTCTGCGCGTCCCAGCCAAAGCCTCGCGCGTCCTCGAAGCCGTCGCGGAATTGGGCGGCGTAGACCAGCAGCTTTTTCGGCACGCAGCCGCGAATGACGCAGGTGCCGCCGACTCGGCTGCCCTCGCAGATCGCCACCTTGGCGCCATAGGACGCGGCGCGACGGCTGGCGGCGACGCCGCCCGACCCGGCTCCGATGGTGAAGAGGTCAAAATCGAACTCGGCCAAGGCCGTCTCCTTCCGCTGCGCTGTCCGACGCCCGCCATCGTCCGGCGGCGGCGTGGGCGGAGTGTTCCGCATTCCACCGGAGCTGTCGAGGGGCGCAGCGACGATATGGGACGTCGGCGGAGGATGAAAAGGGTCGGCAGGGTTGCGCGGTCAGCGCAGCAGCATGTCCTGCACCAGAACCTGCCGGATTTTCAGCGGACGGATCGCCTTGTTGGCGGCGAAGCCCAGCGCGTCCTTGATGTAATGCGGGCCTTCCTGGCCGCTCAGTTCGTTCGGATCCACGTCCAGCATGCGGACGCTCATGGCGTCGGCGATGTGCGGGAGATAGGGCTTGACGGTGTCCAGCGGGATTGACGGATCAAGTTCCAACACCACGCGGACCTTCAGTTCGCGCAGCCGGTCGCCGTCGCGCAGGGTGAAGCTCATGGCGGGCATCGAGGCGTAGGTGGGCTGCGCCGTGGTGGACATTCTGGTCGAGGCGCCGCCGGTGTGGGCGGTGGCTGGCTTCAGCATCAGAACGCCGCCCGCCCCGGCGGCGGCCAACGTGACAATCAGCAAGAACAGGGCCGGGATGATGCGACCGCCAATGCGTTCGGCTTCAGGCGGCGCCTCTGCCCGCTTTTGGCTTGTCGCCGCTGTTCTCACCATGATGTCAATCGCAAGGTCATCGCCATTCCTTATGCGCTCTTGGGAGTGACTGTAGAGGCTGCCAAGGTGTTCGTCAAATATCGGCATTTTATACTGTTTTGTTTCTCAGTTTCGCCTGTCATGGATTATGGTTTTGCGGAATATGTTCTGGATATTTGTTTGGCATTCGATTGAAATATGATCCTGCGCATCGTGACGCGCGCGCAACCCTGCCATCACGGCGCGTCTGTTCGGATCGGAAGCCTCTTCCCCATTGGGGCTGGGCCGTATAATGCTGGCCGTCTGGTCAATTGGTTGAGTCCGCGCGTGGTGGGCGCAGCCGATGGCGCGCGATGGGACGGCAGGGCGGAAGGCGAGGGCATTTGGCGATGAGCGAGAACACGAAACGGCCGCTGGCCGTCCACCCCTCGGCTGCAACGATTGGCGATTGGACCGACACCTATTTCCGACGCACCAAGGAAACGGTCGGCAAGTTCGGCGACAAGAAAGTCACCTACGCCATATTCATGCGCCGCCCGGTGGTGTGCGCCCCGCGTCTGGCGGTGGAGTGGTTGCAGGCGGTCGCCCGCGATCGGGGGTTCGAGGTCGACATCCAGTTGAACTATCCGGAAGGCAAATGGGTCGGCGCGGGCGAGCCGATTTTCTACGTCACCGGCTCCTTCTATCATCTGGTGGACACCGAAACGATCCTGCTGCAAAAGCTGGGTCCGGCCTGCGTGGCCGCCTACAACGCCTTCACCATGTGCGCGGATCTGCCCAAGGTGGCCTTTCTGGCGATGGACGCGCGCCATTGCGCCGGAACCGACATGGCCGAGGTGATGGCCTACGCCGCCTCCGTCGGGTCGGACCGGGCCAAGCGCAAGGTTGGGGCCAAGGGCTTCGTCGGCAACGCCACGGACGCCACCGCGCATTTCTTCGGGCAGGCCAAGGGCATGGGGACCATGCCGCACGCGCTGATCGGCTACGCCGGGTCCACCGTGCGCGCGGCGGAGATGTTCCACGAAACCTTCCCCGATCTGCCGCTGACCGTGCTGGTCGATTATTTTGGCCGCGAGATCACCGACGGTCTGGAGGTCTGCCGCCGCTTCCCCGAATTGGCGGCGCAGGGCAAGCTGACCCTGCGGCTGGACACGCCCGGCGGTCGCTTCGTCGAGGGGTTGGACCCGCCCGGCTCCTACGCGGTGTTGGAGCGTCACGCGCCGCATTCGATCCGTGGCTATCGCGACGAAACCCAACTGCGCTACCTGATCGGCACCGGCGTGTCGGCGGCGGCGATCCATTACGTGCGCGAACGGCTGGACGACGCCGGATTCCCGGCGGTCAAGATCGTCGCCAGCAGCGGGTTCGGCCCGGCGAAATGCCGCTTGATGGCCGAGGCCAACGCCCCGGTGGACATCATCGGCACCGGCAGCTATCTGCCCGAACGCTGGACCGAGACCTACGCCACCGCCGACATCATCGAATATGACGGCGAAAAGCGCGTGAAGGTTGGCCGCGAGTTCCTGTTCCGGCGCTGACCGGCGACCCTCTTCCCTCATACATGGGGGGAGAGGGCTTTCCTTCAGCGGCTCAGCACCATGACCAGCCGCTCGACCGGCCTGTTGTCGGTCAGGTGCGAGGCGACGATCTCGTCAATGTCCTCCGGCGTTTCCGGGCGGTACCAGATCCCATCCGGGTACACCACCATCAGCGGCCCGGCGGAGCAGAAGCCCAGGCAGCCGGTCATCGCCATGCCGACGTCGGTCAGGCCCGCCGCCTGGATTTTCTGATCCAGCCGTTGCCACAGGGGATGGGCGTTTTTCGCCGCGCAACTGCCGCGCGGGTGGCCGGGCGGGCGTTGCTGGGCGCAGCAAAAGACGTGGTGGCGAAAGGTCTGCGGGATGTCGAGGGGCATGTCGGGCGCTCCATAGCCATAAACTTTCTATGGATAATGCCCGATTTGTGCGACGCAGCAAGAGAATTGCAATCGTTCCAGACTGGCGGAGCGATGTTCCGTCACACATCCATGATGGTGTGCGGGCGCAGCGCGCCGTCGATGGTCAGCAAAAGATGCAGATACACCGCGACCTTGCGCGCCCGGTCGGTGTGGCGGGCCAGACAATCGCGCAGTTGAATCGCCAAAATGGCGTTGCTCGCCACCTGTTCAGGGGTGAAGCCGGGCAGGGGGGCGGTGGCCGCCTTGATGATGTGGTCTTCATCGACCGGAACCTTTGCGGCGGGATCCTTGAGGATTTTGTCCGCGAGAGCTTCTTCGTCCTGATCGGGCGGCGGCGGTCGGGCTGCGGGCTGCGGGGCGTTGGTGGTCAGATGCTCGCGCAGATTGGCTTTCAGCCGGTCGCGCTGGTGGTCGTCCAGATTGTCGAACTGGTCGATCTCATCGAACAGAAGATCATAAACGCGGCGGCGCTGCGGATTGGGTGGATTGCGGTCGCGGCGTTCCTGTCGAGGGTTACGTTTGTAATTCCTCTCGGTCGCGGTTCCAGCGCGTTCAACGCCAGCCGTCGTGCGAACGGAAAATTCGGACTGGCCCAACCCGCTTCCGGCCATCCTGCGCCTCCCATGGGGAGACTCCCCATAAGAAAAAGTCTGGCAGAGATCGCCGGACAGTCAATGGCGTTCCGGTCATAGAACGGGCGGCGGATGCGCGCAAGGCGCCCGCCGCCGTTCGTCAGAGGCGTTTCATCAATCGGCGGCGCCGCTGCCCAGCGCGTCCTTGACCGGCTCCGGGCGGCTCTTGCCCAGGGTCAGATTGGGGAAGACGTTGATGAGCGAGGTGATGAAAGCCGCCAGATAGGGCAGCGATTGCACCACCAGCAGACCCGACCACATGAAGGCGTCGCGGTTTTCGTGGCCGAACACCAGCACGATGGCCAGGGCCGCGCCCCACAGCGACACCAGCAACGCCAACTCCTCGCTGGCCATCAGGAAGGCCTGCATCAGCGCCGGTTGGTTCTCGCATTTCGGCGTGCGGACGAAGGGACGGCCTGAAGTGAACATGCCCAGCCACATGGCGCGTCCGACCGTGTGGGTCAGCGCCATGCCGGCGACGGCGGCCCCGACCTTGTCCCAGAAGCCGCACTTCACCCGCGCTTCGTACAGCCACAGCGACGCCCCGACCTTGAAGGCGAAGACGCTGAGCGTCGGGATCATGAAGACGTTGGGCGGAAACTCGAAATATTTCGGGAAGGCCAGCAGACCGATGGACCAGATGATTCCGGCGATGCCGAACACCATGTGGGCGGCGTCGGCGAACCAGGGCAGCCAGCCGGTGATGAAATGATACTTCTGCCCGGTGGTCAGCTCCTTCGCGCCCGGCGACAATTGCCGCCAATGATGCTTCAGGATCTGCACCGCGCCATAAGCCCAGCGGAAACGCTGAGTCTTGTAGGCGGAGAAGCTGTCGGGAACCAGCCCCTTGCCGTAGCTTTCCGGCATATAGACGGCTTCGTACTTGTTCTCGAACAGGCGCAGGCCAAGATCCGCGTCCTCGGTGATGCACCATTCGCCCCAGCGCCCGACGCCTTCCAGCGCCGTCTTGCGGATGATGGTCATCGTGCCGTGCTGGATGATGGCGTTCTGTTCGTTCCGCTGGATCATGCCGATGTGGAAGAAACCGGCGTATTCCCAATTTATCATCCGCTGGAACAGATCATGGTCCCAATCGCGGTAATCCTGCGGCGACTGGACGAAGCCGACCTCGGGACGGCTGAAATGCGGGATGGTCGCCTTCAGCCAATCGGGGTGAACCTGATAGTCGCTGTCGATCACCGCGATGTGCTGGGCGTCCGGCGCGGTCTGGGCCAAGCCGAAATTCAACGCCCCGGCTTTGAAGCCGGGCCAATTGTCGAGGTGGAAGAAGCGGAATTTCGGGCCAAGCTGCTTGCAATACTCCTCGACCGGCTTCCACACAGCCGGATCCTTGGTGTTGTTGTCGAGCAGCAGAACCTCATAATTCGGGTAGTCCAGCCGGGCCAGCGCGTCCAGCGTCTGCATGACCATGTGCGGCGGCTCGTTGTAGCACGGCACATGGATCGACACCTTGGGCGCGTCGGGCAGGGGGGCGGCGGAGCAGGGGATGAACTTGCGCTTGAAGTTTTTCTGCCAAACGACGTCGGTCAGTTCCATGCCGTCAATCAGCATCACGGCGAACAGCACCAACTGGAACAGGATCAGCAGGCCCCAGGCGATTTCGGTGGTGACGGCAAGGCCCGCCGCCGACGCGGCGCTGACCGTGAAGACGAGAACCGAAGCGACCGCCTGAATCAGCGCGCCGTAAAACAGTTGTCCACCCATTTTCAGATGGTCGCCGCGTCGCCACAGGAAAAACACCAGCGGCAGGAAGCCCAGCGCCACGGCGGTGGCGCATTTGACCTGCCAATTGCGGATTTCCTGAACGCCGCCGATCATCGGGAATTTCGGCGTGCGGTAGGCGTCCCACAGGCCCCAACTGGTTCCGGCGGTGCCCTCGATCTCCCGCTTCCACGGCTGATCGAAGGCCTCCATGATGAAGTAATCAAGCTTGTTCTGGGCGGCGATGTTCAGGAAGTTGCGGATGAACTTCGCCTGATTGATCTGGCTGGCCTCCGCGCCCCGGCGCCAGGGGCCGTCGGCGGGCCAGCCGATTTCACCGATCAGGATGTGCTTGTTGGGGTATTTGGTCTTCAACTCGTTGTAGCGGACCATGGCGTAATCGACCGATTGATCGACCGGCACGCCTTCCCAATAGGGCAGAAGATGGACGGCGATGAAGTCCACCGCGTCCACCAGCTCCGGGTGCTTCAGCCAGACGTGCCACGGCTCAGCGGTGGAAACCGGGACGTTGACCTTCTTCTTCACCCGTTTGATGTAGTCGATGATCTGCGGCACGGTGACGTTGGCGCGCAGCACCGCCTCGTTGCCGACCAGAACGCGGCGCACGTTGTTGTTGGCGCGCGCCAGCTTGATGAGCGCGGCGATTTCCGGCTCGTCGATTTCCGGTTTTCCGGCGATCCAGGCACCCGCCAGCACCGGCAGGCCGTATTTCTTGGCGATGGGCGCGACCAGTTCCGAACCGTCGGTGGCCGAATAGGTGCGGACGCCCTTCACCGCGCCTTCCAGCGCGATCATGTCCTTGTCGATGTCGTCGGCGCTGGCCTTGTCGCCCTTCGACGGGCTTTTGTTGGGATGGAAGGGCGTGTAGCCGACGCCGTTGATGGCGCCCGCCCAGGAGCGTTCGGCGACCGGGCGATTCCACCACGCCCATGCCCCGACATTGCCGAGGATCACCAGAATAAGGACCGCAAACGCTTTTTTGCGCATGTGAGTCGTTCTCGCTCGCCGCACCCAGTTTCACCCGGACGCGGCGGCCTCAAGCCGCCCCGTCCACCCCAAGATCATCGGAAAATGCCAAAGGCCGATTCATCAAAGATCGTAAGATGTTCTATACATCCTTCATGGCCGCGCTGCCACTGTCGGCTTTGCGCGGACAGCCATTCGTCCTAGGCCATCGGGCCTTGCAACACAGGAGAACGCCATGTTTTCCCTACACGAACGGCTTGCAGCCGACACGATTCCGGTCTGCGACCTGGGGCTGTGCCGGATCTTGCTGATGAACAACCGGGTTTGGCCGTGGCTGATCCTGGTTCCCCGTCGGGCGGGCGCGGTGGAGATCCATCGCCTGTCAGCCGCCGACCAGACGGCGCTGATGGCGGAAATCGCCGCCGTCTCACGGGTGGTCGAGCGGTTGTTTTCTCCGGACAAGCTGAATGTCGGGGCGCTGGGCAACATGGTGCCGCAGTTGCACGTCCACGTCATCGGGCGGACGCGCGGCGATCCGGCGTGGCCGGGGCCGGTCTGGGGATCGGGCCACGCCGAGGCTTACGCGGCGGCGGAGGGCGCGGCGTTGGTCGCCCGCATCGCCCAGGCGTTGGCCGAAGATGCGGACAGCCTCAGCCGGTCGGAAACAGCATGACGCGCTGACCATCCACCCGCGCCGCCAACTCATCCCCAGCCTTCACATCGACATGGCCGGGCAAGCGGGCGTGAATTTCGCCGCTCGGCGCGCCGGGCAGGGCCAAGCAAATACGGGTCGAGGCGCCGAGGAAGCTGGAATGCCGCACCCGCACCGGCACGGCGTTCGCGTTCTGGCCCGGCGGGGCGAGTTCCAGATCCTCGATGCGGCACGCCACCTCGACGCGGGCGCCGCTGGTCAGGCTGGGGGTGGCGAAGCGGCCAAGCGGGGTGTGGAGATGGCCGTCCTCCACCGTCGCCTCGAAACGGTTGATCTCGCCGAACAGGCGGGCGACGAAGCTGTTGGCGGGTTGGCGGTAGAGCGCCAGCGGCGTGTCGCTCTGCACCAGCCGCCCGGCCTCCATCACCGCGACGCGGTTGCCGATCTCCATCGCCTCTTCCGGGTCGTGAGTGACGACGATGGTGGCGATGCCGCTGGAGCGGATCAACCGCACCACCTCGTCGCGGACGGAGCGGCGCAACTGCTCGTCCAGCGCGGAAAACGGCTCGTCGAGCAAAAGCACCTGCGGATCGCGGGCCATGGCGCGGGCCAGCGCCACGCGCTGTTGCTGGCCGCCGGACAAGGTGTGCGGGTAGGCCTTGGCGTAACGGGTCAGCGCCATCAGCTCCAACAACTCGCCAACCCGGCGGTCACGTTCGGCGCGGGGGCGGTCGGTCTGGCCAAAAGCGATGTTTCCGGCCACGGTCATGTGGGGAAACAGGGCGAAGTCCTGAAACATCATGCCGACCGGGCGGCGCTCCGGCGGCAAGGACCGCTCGGGCGAGGCCAAAAGCTGACCGCCAACCGCAATCCGGCCACGCTGCACCGTTTCCAGACCGCTGACGAGGCGCAGCAGAGTGGATTTCCCGCAGCCCGACGGGCCGACGACGCACAAGATCTCACGCGGGGCGACGCTGAGCGACACGCCGTCCACCGCGCGGTGCGCTCCATAGTGATGGACGATGTCGGACAGGATGACGGAGGGGGAGGCGGGGGCGGTCATCGGCGGGCGGCGGTCCAGAAAACGGGAACGGAAACAGCCCCGCCCAAGTTTGGGGCGGGGCTGCGGAGCATGTCACTTCCAACCCGCGCGGTCCATGACGCGCAGGGCCTGCGGGGTGAACTCGGCGAAGGAGGCCGCGTTGACCGCCGCTTGCTTGAAGCTTCCCAGCTTGGTCAGTTCGGCGTGCGGCTGCACCGCCGGATTGACCGGGAATTCCATGTTGCCGTCGGCGAACATGCGCTGGGCCTCGGGGCTGAGCAGATGCTCCAGCAGTTTGCGGGCGTTCTCGGCGTGCGGCGCGGTTTTCACCACCCCGGCGCCGCTGAGGTTGACGTGGGTTCCGCGATCCTCTTGGTTGGGGAAGATCACGCCGATCTTGGCGGCGACCGCCCGGTCTTCGGCCTTGGCCGAGGTGATGAGCTTCCCGACATAATAGGTGTTGGCCAGCGCCACGTCGCCTTCGCCGACCGCCACCGCCTTGATCTGGTCGGTGTCGCCGCCCTGCGGCGGGCGGGCGAGGTTGGCGACCAGCCCCTTGACCCAGGCTTCGGTTTTCTCCTCGCCGTTGGCGGCGATCATCGAGGCGGTCAGGGCCAAGCTGTAGGGATGGGTGCCGCTGCGGGTCAGGACCTTGCCCTTCCATTCCGGCTTGGCGAGATCCTCATAGGTCTTGATCTGGTCCGGCTTCACGCGGTCGAGCGCGTAGACGATGACGCGGGCGCGGCTCGACAGCCCCCACCACGCGCCGTTGGGCGCGCGCAGATTGGCCGGAACCTTGACGGCTTCCAACGCGGGCGAGGTGACGGGGGCGAGCAGCCCGTCCTGGGCGGCGGCGGCCAAACGCCCGGCGTCCACCGTGATGAACAGATCGGCGGGGCTGCTGGCCCCTTCCGACTTCAGGCGCTGGATCAACTCGTCGTGGTTGCCCTCAATGATGTTGACCTTGATGCCGGTCGCCTTGGTGAAATTGTCGTAGATCGCGCGGTCGGTGTTGTAGTGGCGCGAGTTGTAGACGTTCACCTCTTGGGCGTGCGCCGAGGTCAGGGTGAGGGCGCCAAAGGCGACGGTCAGGCCGATGATCGTCTTAACGGACATTCCAAGCTCCAGGGTTGCGAACTGTTCGCGTATCTGGTGCGAATGGATATCAGTTGCAAGAGGGGCTGTCGAGATTGCGGTTGGCCCCAAGAGCCTGTTGCGGGATCAGCGTTCGTGGCCGGGGCGGGCCGCCGCGATGCTGCGACTGAGCGCGATCACCGGCAGCAGGCCGACCATTACGATGGCCAGCGCGGGCAGGGCGGCGTCGTCCAACCGCTCGGTCGAGGCCATGCGGAAGGCTTCGATGGCCAGCGTGTCGAAATTGAAGGGCCGCAGAATCATTGTGGCGGGCAGTTCCTTGACGATGTCGACAAAGACCAGCAGCGCGGCGCTGAGCAGGCTTGGCCGCAGCAAGGGCAGATGGACGCGTCGCATCACTTGCAGTGGGCTGTGGCCCAACGAGCGGGCGGCGCCCTCCAGATTCGGGCCGATCTTGGCGAATCCGGCCTCCAGCGGCCCGTAAGCGACGACGAAGAAGCGAATCAGATAGCCATAAAGAATGCCGATGATCGTGCCGCCCAGAATGGCCCCCACCGACCAGCCGCTCCAATCGCGCATCAGCCCGACGGCGATCAGGATGCCGACGGCGATCACCGTCCCCGGCGTGGCGTACCCCAGCGAGGCGAGGCGAACGGCGGCTGCGGCCAGACGGCTGCGGTCGTGCCGCACGCCATGAATCACCAGCAGCGCGGCAGCGACCACCAGCGCGGCCCCGGCCCCGCCCAGAATTACGGTGTTGACGGCCAGATCGACGAAGCGGTCGAGCGTCAGATCGCCGCCGCCGCGCAGGATCATGGCGATCAAAATGGCGGCGGGCAGCAGAAAGCCGAAAAAGATCGGCGTCAAACACACAATCCAGGCCACCAGCGCGCCGCGCGCCGACAGGCGGGGGGCGGGCAACGCCCGGTAACGGCTGGTGGTCTGATGAAAGCGCATGGCGCCGCGCGACAGACGTTCCAACCCGACCAGCGCCAGAACGAACAGCAGAAGGACCGAGGCCAGTTGAGCCGCCACCGCCGCGTCGCCCAAAGCGAACCATGTGCGGTAGATGCCGACGGTGAAGGTGTCGATGCCGAAATAGCGGACGGCGCCAAAATCGGCCAAAGTTTCCATCAGCGCGTAACCAACCCCGGCGACCAAAGCGGGGCGGGCGAGCGGCAGCGCCACCCGGCGAAAGGCGCCGAAGGCGGTGCAACCCAGGGTGCGGCTGGCTTCCAGCACGCAGACCGACTGTTCCAGAAAGGCGGCGCGCGTCAGGACATAGACGTAGGGGTACAGCACGGAGGAGAGGACGAACCCGGCGCCCCACGGGCTGTGAATGGCGGGAAACCAGTAATCGCCGCGCCGCCAGCCAGTCAGATCGCGCAGCGCGCTTTGCAACGGCCCGGCGAATTGCAGGAAATCGGTGTAGGTGTAGGCCAGCACATAGGCGGGCATCGCCAAGGGCAACAGCAGCAGCCATTGCAAAACCCGGCGTCCGGGGAACTCGTGCATCGTCACGGTCCAAGCGCAGGCGACGCCGACCACGCCGGTGAGGCAGCCGACGATTCCCAGAAGCGCCAACGTGTTGACCACGTAGTCGGTCAGAACGGTGCGGGCCATGTGCCGCCACAAATCGCCAGTCGAGGCGATGGATTGGGCGAAAACGGCGAGAATGGGAACGGCGATGAGGATCGCGAGGATCAGGGCGATCAGGCCTGTGGGGCCGACGCGCGCCAGCAGGCGGAACGGGGAGAAGGACGGGGAGCCGGGGGACTTCGCGTCGGTCGCCAACGCCATGCGTGGGGATCCTGGGGTGGGGAAAGCGGTCTTCAGGCGGCGCGTGTCAGGCCCCCTCCCTAACCCTCCCCCACCTGCGGTGGGAGAGGGGACTGCCGCTGCCTTTCCCTCCACCGCCACAGGCGGGGGGGGGGAGGGACCCACGCTGTTCAGCGTGGGAGGGAGGGGGCTTGAGACGTTTTCGGTCTTAGCTGGCTTCCGCCGCGCGCGAATGACGCTTGCGCTCGTTCGGGTCCAGGTAACGCTTGCGCAGACGGATCGACTTCGGCGTGACCTCGACCAACTCGTCGTCCGAGATGTAGGACAGCGCGCGTTCCAGGGTCATCTGGATCGGCGGCGTCAGACGGACGGCTTCGTCCTTGCTGGTCGTGCGGATGTTGGTGAGCTGCTTGCCCTTGATGACGTTGACCTCAAGGTCGTTGCCACGGGTGTGCTCGCCAATAATCATGCCCTGATAGACCGGAACGCCCGGATCGATCAGCATCGGGCCGCGATCTTCCAGGTTCCACAGCGCGTAGGCGACGGCGACGCCGTCGCTGTTGGCGATCAGAACGCCGGTGCGCCGCGCCGCGATGGCGCCCTTGAACGGGGCGTAGCCATGGAACAGGCGGTTCATGATGCCGGTGCCGCGCGTGTCGGTCAGGAACTCGCCCTGATAGCCGATCAGGCCGCGCGACGGGGCGTAGAACACGATGCGGGTTTTGCCGCCGCCCGACGGGCGCATTTCGACCAGATCGGCCTTGCGCTCGGCCATCTTCTGCACGACGGTGCCGGAGAACTCCTCGTCCACGTCGACGACGACTTCCTCGATCGGCTCCAGACGCTGGCCGCTCAGTTCGTCGGTCTTGAACAGCACGCGCGGACGGCTGATGGCCAGCTCATAGCCCTCGCGGCGCATCGTCTCGATCAGGATGCCAAGCTGCAATTCGCCGCGACCGGCGACCTCGAAGGCGTCGCCGCCCGTCGTGTCGGTGATGCGCAGAGCCACGTTGCCTTCCGCTTCGCGGAACAGGCGGTCGCGGATCATGCGGCTCGTCACCTTGTCGCCTTCGCGACCGGCCAGCGGGCTGTCGTTGACCGAGAAGGTCATCGCCAGGGTCGGCGGGTCGATGGGCTGCGAGGCGATGGGGTCGGAGACTTCCGGGGCGCAGATGGTGTCGGCGACCGTGGTCTGGGTCAGACCGGCCAGCGCGACGATGTCGCCGGCCTGCGCCTCGTCCACCGGAACGCGCTCCAGGCCACGGAAGGACAGCACCTTGCTGATGCGGCCGCTTTCGATCAGCTTGCCGTCACGGCTCAACGCCTTGATGGCCATGTTGACCTTGACGGTGCCGGTCTGGATGCGACCGGTCAGGATGCGGCCCAGATAGGGGTTGGCTTCCAGGGTGGTCGCCAGCATCGTGAAGGGCGCGTCGGCGTCAACCTTGGGGGGCGGGACGTGGTCGCGGATCAGCTCGAACAGCGGGGTCAGCGTCTCGCGCGCGCCGTTTTCCAGATCGGTGGTCGCCCAGCCGTTGCGGCCCGAGGCGAACAGGGTCGGGAAATCGAGCTGCTCGTTGCTGGCGTCCAGCGACGAGAACAGGTCGAACACCTCGTCATGCACTTCGTGCGGGCGGGCGTCGGAACGGTCCACCTTGTTGACGATGACGATGGGGCGCAGGCCCAGCTTCAGGGCCTTGCCCAGCACGAATTTGGTCTGCGGCAGCGGGCCTTCGGCCGCGTCGCAGAGCAGGACGACGCCGTCCACCATCGACAGGATGCGCTCGACTTCACCGCCGAAATCGGCGTGGCCGGGGGTGTCGACGATGTTGATGCGCAGGTCGTTCCACAGGACCGAGGTGCACTTGGCGAGAATGGTGATGCCGCGCTCGCGCTCCAGATCGTTGGAGTCCATGGCGCGCTCAGCGACCTGCTGATTTTCGCGGAAGGAACCGGCTTGTTTCAGGAGCTGATCGACCAGGGTGGTTTTGCCGTGGTCAACGTGAGCGATGATGGCGACGTTTCGGAGATTCATGGAGCCTTGGTCTCGCAATGGCACCCCCGACACGCGGTACGACACCGCAACCAAACAAAAAGGCCCGCCGAAGGACTTCGGTGGGCGCTGTCGGGGAAACTGTTGCGGCGCAATATAGCGATCTGCGGCAAAAAGGCAAGCGTTACCCCATTCGGCCATAGCGAAATTGCGGGATGGAGCTATGCGTCTTTCGCCCGTACAGTCGAAACTATGAGTCGATTCACCGTCGTTCGCCATGTTTTGCCACCCTTGCTTGCGGCTGGGTTCGTCCTGGGGCTGCTTGAGGCTGGTCGGGCGCAGGAGACGCCCGCTTCCGACGCCCTGCCGGTGGCGGAGGAGACGCCGCAGGCCCGCACGCCCTACGACGTGACGCTGGACGGGGTGGAGGACGACGGGTTGCGCGACGCGCTGAGCCAAGCCTCGGCGCTGGTCGGGTTGACCGGCGATCCGCCGCCGTCGCTGATCGGGCTGGAACGCCGGGCCGACAGTGATCGGGAACGCTTGCAGGCGGTGTTGCGCTCCAACGGCTATTACGACGCTCGGCTGGACGTTCGGATCGACGGGACGGTTCAACCGGCCAAGGTCACGGTCACGGTGACTCCGGGGCCGCTCTACCACGTCAAAACCGCGACGCGGACGCTTCTGGTGAACGGCGCGGCGTTGGGCGGGGTGGCGGCGGACACGCTGTTGGGCGAACCGACCCTGACGGCGGGCGAAGCGGCCCTGGGGCAACGGGTGGTGGACGCCGAAGCGGCGCTGCTCGACCGGCTGAACCGCCGGGGCTACGCCTTCGCCAAAATCGACGACCGCCGGGTGGTGGTCGATCATGGCGACCGGACGATGGACGTGGCGTGGCGGGTGGCGCTTGGCCCGCTGGTGCGCAACGGCGCGCTGCGGGTGTCCGGGCTGGAGCGGGTGAACGAGAATCTGGTGCGCGGGCGGGCGGCTGTGACGCCGGGGGCGGCGCATGATCCGGCCAAGCTGGACCAGGCGCGGCAGAATTTGGCCAAGCTGGAGGTGTTCGACAGCGTGCGCGTCCGGTTGGACGACCAGCCCGGCCCGGACGGGGTGACGCCGGTGCTGGTCGCGGTGACGGAGCGCAAACGGCGCTTCATCGGCGGCGGCGTCACCTATTCCACGCAAGAAGGGGTGGGCGCGCAAGCCTATTGGGGCCACCGCAACCTGTTTGGCGGGGCCGAGCAACTGCGCGTCGGGCTGGAGGTTGGCCGCGTCGCCGGGGCGTCGGGCGGGAGCGGCAACAAAAGCTCCAGCCAAACCAAGAATCTGCCGGATCTGCGTTTCAACCTGTCCTTCAAAAAGCCCGATTTCCTGGCGCTGAAACAGTCGCTTCTGGTTAATTTTCAGGTCGCCTCGGACCAGCCGCCCGCCTACAGCCGCGTCGTCACACAATTGACCGGCGCGCTGGAGCGTCCGCTGACCGATCAATTGAGCCTCAGCTATGGGCTGACGGCGGAGCGGGGGCGGGTGGAGACTCAAGAGCGGACCTATCAGACCTCTTACATTGGCGCGCCGTTGGCCGTCGCCTGGAACCGAACCGACGATCCGTTGAACCCGACGAAGGGCGAACGCGGGACGTTCCAATTCACGCCCTGGATTCCGGCGGGCGGCGCCAGCCGTCAGCCTTTCGTGACGCTGCAATTGGGCGGATCGGTCTATTACGATCTGGCGCAGGATGGCCGTTACGTCGCGGCGGCGCGCGTCGGGTTGGGCAGCGTTCTGGGCGCGTCGCTCGACCAGATTTCACCCGACCATCGTTTTTACGCGGGCGGCGGCGGGTCGGTGCGTGGTTACGGCTTCCAAAAGGCGGGACCGCGCAACCGTTTTGGCGAGCCGGAGGGCGGGCGCTCCCTGCTGGAGCTTGGCGCGGAGCTGCGGATCAAGGTGACGGACAGCATCGGCGTGGTGCCTTTCATCGACGCTGGCACGGTGGCCGACCGAGTTTATCCGGATTTCTCATCGACCTTGCGGGTCGGGGCTGGGCTGGGCGCGCGCTATTACACCGATTTCGGGCCGCTGCGGGTCGATGTCGGCGTGCCGCTGAACGCGCCGAAAGGCGACGCGCGGTGGCAACTCTACATCAGCCTTGGGCAGGCGTTTTGATGGCGGAGGTTTTGCCCGTGAGTCGGTGGCGGCGGTTTTTGACCCGCCTGGGGTTGGCGCTGGCCGCTCTCCTTGGGGTGATTCTGCTTGCGGTTGGCGCGGCGCTTCTGTGGCTGGACGGCGAGTCCGGGCGGCGTTGGCTGGCGCAAAGCGTCGAAGCGGCGGCGACCGGTCCCGACGCGCGTCTGACCCTTGGCGCCATTGAGGGGCGCTTGCCCTTTGATTTGGCGCTGAAACGGGTGACGATGGCCGACGAGCAAGGCGTTTGGCTGACGGTGGACGCCCTGCGCGTCACGCTGTCGCCGTCGGCCCTGCTGACAAGGCGCGTGCGGATTGAGCGGCTGGAGGCGGACTCCGTGGAGGTCGCCCGCGCCCCCCAAACGACGACGCCCGCGCCGTCCGCTGCGACGACGGAGCCGGGCGTCGGCTTCGCCTTGCCGGACCTTCCGGTCAGCGTCGGGCTGGATCGGTTGGCGATCAAACGCTTGCGGCTTGGTCCGGCTCTTTTGGGCGACGCGGCGACGCTGCGGGTTGATGGGGCGCTGGCGCTCGACGCGGGCGGGGCCGGGCTGGATGGCCGGTTGAGCGTGGAGCGGATTGACGATCAGCCGGGCAAATTTGACGCCGCCGTTCTTTTCGTCCCGGCGACTCAGCGGCTTGAATTGGCGGTGAACGGGGCGGAACCGGCGGGGGGCGTCATCGCCCGCGCGCTGTCTTTGCCGGGACTGCCGCCGTTGTCGCTGGCGCTGAACGGGCGCGGAACGCTCGACGATTGGACCGGGGCCGTGACCACGCAGGTCGGCGCGACCAAACCGTTGACCGCCGAGGCGAACGTCAAGGCGACGGCGGACGGTCGCGCGCTGAGCGTGACCGCCGAGGCGGCGCCGGACGGGCTGCTGGATCCGGCGTTGGCGCGGCTGGTCGGCGCGCGGTCGTCGCTGACCGCCGCCATTCTGCTGAAGCCGGACGGCGGGGTGACGCTGCGCCCCCTGACGCTGGAGACGGCGGCGGGGCTGGTCAGCCTGGACGGGACGATGACCGCCGACCGCCAGAGCCTTTCCCTGCGCTGGTCGGTGACGGCGGGACCGGACTCCGCGTTGCACGCGCTGTTCCCGGCGGCGGCGTGGCGTGACGCGCGGGCCGAGGGCGTGGTCGAGGGCAGTTTGAACGATCTGGCGCTCACCCTGTCCGCCAGGGTGAACGAGGTGATGAGCGGCGATTCGGCCTTGACCCGCGTCGTTGGCCCGGCCTTGACGCTGACCGGCAAGGCGCGGCTCGACAGAGTCAGCGGGCGAATCACGTTGGATGCGTTGGATGGGCAAGCCGCCGCCGCCACCCTGTCGGCGCAAGGACGTCTGGAGGGCTGGGGACGCAACGGCGGGTTGACCGTCACGGCGACGGCGGCGGATCTGGATCGTTTCTCCGCGTTGGCCGGGCGCCCGCTGGGCGGCGCGCTGTCCCTGTCCATTCCCGTGCGGCGGGAGGAAGACGGGCGGCTGTCGGCGACGCTGTCGGGGCGCATCGACCGTTTGTCCAGCGGCACGCCGGTGGACGCGCTGCTGGGCGCGGCGGCGACCGTCAAAGCGGCGCTGACGGTCGCCGCCGATGGCGGGATGAGGCTGGACGCTGTGGAACTGGTGGGCGGCAACGGGCGGTTGACCGGCGCGGGCGCGCTGGTCGCCGGTCAACTCGACGCCACGGCCCGGTTGGATGGAACGGCGCTGGGGCCGTTGGGCGCGGCGCTGGGGACGCCCTTGGATGGGGTTTTGTCGGCGGAGGTCACGGCGCGGGGGCCGCTCGACCGGCTGACAGTGGCGGCGCGGGCGCAGGCCAACGGGCTTGTGGCCGATGGCCGAAATTTGGGCGCGACCAGTCTTGAGGCGACCGCCGCCGGTTTGCCCGACCGCCCGGCGGGGCGCGTGACTCTGCGCGGCCAGCCGGACGGCGCTCCTTTGGCGCTCGACGCGGCCTATGCGTTGGACGGGGACACGCTGCGGCTGGCGGATCTCAGTTTGGTCACGGGGGCAAACCGCGTCACCGGCGCGGCGCAGCTCGCCATGACGTCCGGCGTGGCGACGGGCCGTCTTGAGGGCGCCTTGCCCGATCTGAAAGCGTTGTCGGCGCTGGTTGGCGCGCCGTTGGACGGCGCGGCGGGATTCACGCTGGCGCTGGACGGCAAGGGCGGGCGACAGGCGGCGGTTTTGGCCGCCAACGCGACGAATCTGCGGGTGGTGAACAGCGCGGCGGGCGCGCCGCTGAGCGTGCGGCGGGTGAGCGTGGCGGCGGATTTGGCCGACATGTTGGGCAAGCCCTCGGGCAAGGCGTCGCTGGAGCTGTCCGGCGCGGAGAGCGGCGGCGACGCGATCACCAGCCTGACCGCCAGCCTGGACGGCGCGTTGGCCAAGGCGACTTTCCGCGCGGCGGCGACCGGGACCGGCGGCGGCGGGTCAATCGGCCTGGATCTCGCCGGATCGCTGGGCCTGGACGCGGGCGTGACGCGCGTGCGTCTTGAGCGGCTGGAGGGCCGTTTCGCCGGAGAAACCCTGCGGCTGACCGGCCCGGCGACGATCACCGTCGCCGATCAACGTTACGAACTGTCGGGCTTGCGGGCGCTGGTCGGCGGCGCGCGGCTGTCGGTGGATGGCGGCGTGACGGGGGATCGGTTGAAGGGGGACGTCCGGCTGGATCAGCTTCCCATGGCGCTGGCCCGTCTGGCCGATCCGTCGCTGACGCTGGACGGCGTGGCCTCGCTCCAAGCGAGCGTGAGCGGCACGCTTGGCGGCCCACGCGCCGACGCGACCTTGCGCCTCGCCGGATTGCGCGCCAAACAGGCGACCCAGGCGGGAATCCCCGGCCTTGACGCCACGGTGACGGCGCAATGGCGGAACAACCGCCTGTCGGTCAACGGCGAGGCGGCGACGCCGAACAAGGCCGCAAAACTCAGCTTGCGGGCGGCGCTGCCGCTGGTGATGAACCCGGACAGCCACGCGGTCAGCGTGCCGCCGAAGGGCGCGCTGGAGGCGGTGGTCGAGGGGACGCTCGACGCCGCGCTGGTCAATGATCTTCTGGCGTCCACCGGCGACCGGGCGCGCGGCGGCGTCACGCTGGATGTGCGGGCGAGCGGCACGGTGGGGGCGCCCAAGCTGGGCGGATCGGTGACGCTCAGCGGCGGTCGGTATGAGAACCGGGCGTCGGGCGCTGTTCTCAGCGGCATTGAGGCGCGGCTGGTCGGCGATGGCGAGGTCTTCACCATCCAATCCCTGCGGGCGCGGACCAGCAACGGCGGGACCATCGGCGGGCAGGGCGTCATTCGTCCGGCGGCGGCGGGCGACCGGCAACTTGATCTGACCATCGCCGCCGACAACGCCCGGCTGGTCGACAATGATCTGTTGACGGCGGACGTGGACGCCAAGCTGGCCGTGACCGGCGGCTTTCTCAACGCCCGTTTGGCCGGGCCGATCCGTCTGCGCGGCGCCGACGTGCGGATTCCGAACCGGCTGCCGGCCAACGTCGTCGATCTGAAGGTGGAGGAGGTTGGAACGCGCCGCAATGGTCCGACGCGCAAGCCGCCGCCCCGCACAGCGGCGGACAAACCGCCGCCGCCCTTCGCCCTGGCGCTGGACCTGACGGTGGACGCGCCGAACCGGATCTTCGTGCGCGGGCGTGGCCTCGACACCGAATTGGGCGGCCAGCTTCGCATTGGCGGGCGGGCCGACGCGCCCGAAGTGACGGGAAGGTTGAGCATCCTGAAGGGGCGGCTCGACATCCTGTCGCACAGCTTCGCCTTCAATCGCGGCAATCTGGATTTTGACGGAACTCAGCCCATCGACCCGCGCCTTGACCTGCTGGCGGAGGTCACGGCCAACGGCGTGACGGCGCAGATTGAGGTGTCGGGCACCGCAGGGCAGCCGAAAATCGCCCTGACCTCGCCCCAGGGCCTGCCGCAGGACGAAATTTTGTCGGCGGTTCTCTTCGGCAAATCGGTCGGGAGCTTGGGCGCGGGCGAGGCGGTGCAACTGGCGCAATCGGCGGCGGCGTTGACCGGCGTCGGCGGCGAAGGCGGCGGGCTGCTGGACCGGGTGCGGCGCTCCACCGGGCTGGACCGGCTGGACTTCTCGCAAAGCTCCGACGGCAAAGGCGGCGCGGTGCAGGCCGGGCGTTATCTGGACGATGGCGTCTATGTCGGGGTGGAGCAGGGCATGGGCGCCAACCAAACCCGCGCCAAGGTCGAGGTGGAGATCTACAAGGGACTGAAGGGCAAGGCCGACGTCGGCGCGGATTCCGACACCCGCTTCGGCCTCAGCTATGAAAAGGATTATTGAGAGGGGGCGGCTTGCGCGTGGTCACTGCCCGACGATGATCCGCAGATGATCCGTACATGGGCGGGAACCGGAACCACCCCATCCACCGCCTGCGCGGCGAAGCGGGCGGCGATGTCCGATTCCAGCGCGGCGCGTTCGGCGGCGGGCAAGCCGCCCAGCCGATGGCCGAAACTCATGTCCAGGGCGGCCCGCCAAAAGGGTTGATCGGCGGGGGCCTTGCGCACCGGCGTCAGATCATGTTCCGTGACCGAAGCGAACCCGGCCTCCGCCATCGCGGCGGCCAGCGATCCAGGGGCGGCGAAGCGGAACAGCGGGTCCAGGCTGTGATCCTCGCCCAAACGCGCGGCGACCGCCGCGCCGATGTCGGCGAACAACCCGTTGCCCGCCAACGGTCCCCACACCATGAAGGCAGCCCGGCCATCGGCCCGCAACACGCGGCGGACGTCGCGCAGGGCGGCGATGGCGTCCGGAACGAACATGACGCCAAACCGGCAGGTCACGCGGTCGAACGCGCCGTCGGCGAAGGGCAGAAGGGTCATGTCGGCGGCGGTGAACCGTGGCGGATCAACCTCCGTCGCGGCGCGGCGAACGGCCCCGCTCAGCATGCCTGGAACAAGATCGCTGCCGACCACCAGCCCGGCAGCGCCCACCCGGCGCGCGGCGCTGAGCGCGGGTTCGCCCGCGCCCGAGGCCAGATCCAGCACGCGGTCGCCCGCCATGACTCCGGCGGCGTCAAGAAGAGGGCGGTTCAGCTTGTCGGCCAGATCGGCCATGGGATCGGCCCAGCGGTCCCAAGCGTCGGCGCTGGCGGTCCAGCGGGCGCGTTCAACCGTGGCGTCAGGGGTGTTGTCGAGGGCGTTGACGGGAGAGGGCATCAGTGCAAAATCTTTGCCGTGCCCGACACACGCTGGACCGTGTCGGCGTCGCTCAACCGTTCGCCGAGGGCGTTGAATTCCTCGGTCAGTTTCCGGTGAGCGTCGGTCAATTGCTGGATGCGGGTCTGCGCCGCCTGCTGTTGCGCGGATAAGGACGCGATGGTTTCCGACAACGATTTGATGTGTTGGGACTGGCGCAAAGCGCCTTCGTTCAGGCTGCGCCGGATCGAGCCGACGGCTGCCAGCACGACAACGCTGATCGTCACGCCGGTCGTGATCGCGACGATGCTGAACCCCGTGAACCAGTCCATGGCCAAAAGCTTCCGCCCTTTTCCTCCGTTGGTCAAGACGCCAGACGCGGAGAATGGGGGCGGGCTTTATCAGGCGAGAACGCGTTCGACGGTCGCCGGGGCCAGCGTGCGCAGGCTTTTCAGGTGGTCGCCAAAGGCGCGCAGGGCCGGCAGGATCTCTTGCGACTGGTCGGGGGTCACATGGGCGTCGGTTTTCAGCACGATGCCGGGCGCTTCGGTCATCAGACGTTGGGCGCGGATTGGTCCGACCTTGTCGTCGAGAAACATCGAGAGTCCCATCAGCAGACCAAGCGTCACGTCATCCGGCGCGGCGGGTTGCGCCAGGACGTCGTGAAGCTCGTTCAACAGGGTGTAGGCGACGATGGAGGTGCGTTCGATGGTGTCGACGTCGGCGGACATGGGCATTTATCGGGATCCTTGGGGGCGGGAGGAAAGGCGAGTCTCAGGGGGATTTCTGAGTCTACAGAGATTTTTTCCTTGTGTGAATCCCCCACAGACTCCGAGTCGAATTTTTCGAGTCGCAATTAGGCATGAGTCCCATATTGCGCTGATGCCCGTTATGATCGCGCACGCGCCAATGGGGCATCAATCCATCAGGCGTGACCATGTTCCGGCCAATCGGCCAAAGCCGCCGGGAACGCGCGCGTCATACAGGGGCAGCGGTTGACGCAGCCGTTGCCCGGCGTCGCGGCCCAACGTGCGAACCGCCGTTTCCAGCGTGCCGCCAACCGGCAACCAGCCGGACGCCGCGACCGGCACGACCAACGCCATGCCCCAATCCATCCGCCCGCCAAAGCGGCTCTGCCCGCGATCCGGCCCCTCGGTCCAGGCCGCGTGGGCGGTCAGGGCGACGCCGCCCTCAAAGCGGCGGATCACCTCGACGCCGCCGCCCCAGTCGTCGCCCAGATAGCGGCCCAACCGCAGAACGGTGGTGGTGGCGGCGCCGGGATTTTCCCAATAGAGGCTGGCGTGGCCGGTCAGCCTTGCGCTGTCGCGGGCGACGCCCAGCGGCGCGGCGGCTTTGCGTTTCCAGACACGGTTCAGGTCCAGACCGGCGGCCCAACGGGCGGTGAGCGGTTGGTACAGGGCTTCGGCTCCGACGCCGCCGAACATTTCCTCAAAATGACCGATGGACAGGCGGGTGGTCAGACCGTCGGCGGGGGTGGCGAGATGGGCGGCGAACAGATGTTCCGCCGCCCAAGGGCGTTGGCTGTGGAGCGGAACGTCGCTGCGCACGGGTTCCGACGCGGGCAGGGCGTTGGTGTCGAGCATGTTGAGATTGTCGTCGGCCCGGATCCGCAGCGCTCCGCCCAGAACCAACCCGCGCGCCGGTTCGCCGCGCAACACGACGTCGCTGTAGCTCCGGTGCGTCAGATAGGTTCCGAGTTCGGCCAGATCAAACTCGGACGCCACCCGAACGCTGAGATCCAGGCGGGGGCGCCAATCGGGCGGGCGCTGGTTGGGCGGCTCCAGGGTCGCGGTGCGCCACAGCTCATCAACGCTGCCGCGATGGCGGGCGGCGCGTTCGACGTCGCGGCGTAGAAGCGTCAAGGACGCGGCGTCCAACCCATGGGTTCCGGTGACGATCCGCAGCCGTTCAACCTGCGGCGCGCTGAGATCGGTCAGCAGGCGGGCGGCGTGACCAGACTCTTGCGCGGAGGGAAGAGAACCGATTCCCGCTGGATTCAGCCACAGGGTCGCCGTGTCGCCCGTGATGTCGGCGGCGCGGGCGGGCAGGCCGTGCGTCCGCGCCAACGTGACGATGTCCCCAGCGGGTAGGGCGGCTTCGCTGGATGGACGGGGGCCGACGGATGGCGGCGCGCGACGGTCCGGCTCGGTCCATTCCTTGGGGTCGAAGCGAAGCGACAGCCGCAGCATCGCCCGCCGTCCCTGTTCAAAGGCGGCGCCCGCGTCGATCCAGGAGAAGGGGCGATAGGACAGGCCGATGTTGTAACGGCTGCCCGGCGCGAAGCCCGGCTCATCCTGCCGTTGGGCGCGGAAACGGTCGCCGGAGCTTTCGATTTTCAGACTGAGGTCGGGAATGGGCGTGCGCCATTCCACCCCGCCGAACAGGGCGACCCGCTCGCCGCCAAACCAGGCGCGCGGCCCGCGCAGGCTTGGCCACAGCGACGGATCGCGGTCGCGGTGGAAACGCCCGCCGAGAAAGCGCAGCGGGTTGCGCAGATGCCCGGCTTCGCCCAACGTTCCCCAGCCCATCCCCAGGGTGACGTCGAAATCCCGCCAGCGCCGAGAAATCGCCAGATACTCCCCGGCGAAGCGGCCCTTGCCCGGCAGATCAAGCCCCGATCCGGTGACGTCGCGCCCGCCAACGACCAGGGCCGGCCCCCATTCGCCTTCTTCGCGCAGCCGCAATTTGACGTCCAGGCCGGGTTCGCTCAGCCCGTAATAGCCGGGATAGAGGCTGTCGCGGGCGGTGACTTCCAGCCAGGGCAGAGGTTGCGCCGACAGGGTGACATGGCGGTGCAGGCGCCCCAGCCCGCTCAGCCCGCCGGTCATCGACCCGTCCGGCGGCATTCGGGCGGTCGGGGTTTGCAGCAGCCCGACGCTTCCCCAGTCCGACAGGCTGGCGCCGACATCCTCCGCGCGGGCGGCGGCGGGCGACGACAGGAGCGCCAGGACCAGAAGAACGGAGCGTTTCACGCAATGATACGCAAAGGATTGGTTTGTGATCCGATCCTTTGCGTATCATGCAATGGAATGCAATCAAAAACCCGTCACAGAGCTTCGGTTTTGCAATTCAAAGAGAGGGATTCCGCCGTGTTGGCGATGGCGGACAGGCACACGTCCGCCCGTTCCGGCGGGATCGCCACGGAAAAGCGCAGGGCGTAGCGTTCGCCGTCGCGGTCGGGCAGGGTTTGCGCGTCGAGACGGACGATGTTCGCCGCGAATTGCGTGAAGATCTCCGACAAACGGGCGACCAGACCGGGTTGATCGCCGCCCGACACCTCGATCCGGTGGGTGATGAGCGCTTGCGGCCCTGGAACCGGATCGAAGGCGAAGGGCGTCACCTTGACCTCGGCGCCCGCCAGTTCCGGCAGGGCCGTCAGGCTGGCTTGCACGTCGTCCACGCTCAGGCCGCCGGGCAACTCGCACACCGCCGAAAACTCCGCCCCGCTGCCCAGCGAGGCGAAGGTGGCGTCGCGCAGGTTGATTCCCAGCTCAAACAAATGCCCGGTGATGCCCGACACCAGCCCGACGCGGTCGGGGCAAAAAATCGATACCAACGCCAGTCCGCTCACGGACGCCTCCCTGGATTGTTGTGTGTGGTCCCGGCTCGTGTCAGGCCGGGCGCCAATGGCGGTCCCGCCCGCCATGTTGAGCGGGAGGAACGCGCGCGATAAAACTCATGTCGCGCAACTCGCTGATGTGATAGTCGAAGTTGATCTGCCCAAAATCCAGCGGAAAACCGCCACCAAACGCCCGATGATATTTGGTGGCGAAGGTGGCGACGTCGGCGGCCATCGAGGTTTGCTTGTGGATCGACTGGCTGTCGGGATCCTCGTCCGGGTTGGTGGCGAGGTGGTCGCCCGGCAGCAATTCGCACCGTCCGCCCAAGGCCCAGACCCGGATCGCCAGATCGGGATCGCCGTAATGGGCGCGGTAGTCGGTGGAAAACCAACCACCGACCTCCTCCACGCTGCGGCGCGACATCACCGGGAAATAGGCGTAATACAGGCCGTAAATCACCCCGAAATGCGGATGATCGGGCCGGTTCAGCCCGCCCAGAAATGGGAAATCCAGTTTCTCCTTGGCGGCGATGGTCTCGGCCACGCCGTCGAGCCAGCCGGGCAGGGCCAGATGATCGTCGCTCATCGCGACGATCACGTCGCCGCTGGAGGCGGCGTAGCCGGTGGCGTGGGCCGTGCAGTTGCCGCGCCGTTCCGTCTCGATCACCGACACCACGCGCGGCGCGTCGATGGCGAAGGGGGCGACCAGCACGATTTCATAATCATGCCCAGCGCTGTTTTTTTCGATGGCCCGGATCGCCGCTTCGGCCAAGGGCTGGCGCAGGGTGGGCAGGATGATGGAAAAAATCGGCATCGGCTGGTCCCGCGTGTGAGGGCTGCGCGCGTGTCTGGGAGGGACCGCGCCCGGTTTCAAGCGTCGCGGGCCGTTCCCAAGGGCGTTCCCCCGGACGGCGTTCCAGACGGGGCGTCCGTCCCTTCCGCCGTCGTGGCGGCTTGTGCGGTCGTCGCGCGCTTGCGCCGCCACAGACGGGTCACGCCCATCAAGGCGGCGCCGATGGCGGCCCCGGTCAAGCCCATCGCCACCATTCCAGAGCCCAGCCCAAAGGCGGGGGGCATTTCGCCGCTGGTCGGATCAAGTTGCAACAGGCCGGGAAAGGCGAAGACGCCGATCACCGCCATCAGGCCGATGCCCATGAAGGATCCGCACAGCGCCCAATAGGCCTGAACGACGCCGCGTCGCGTCGCCGCGATCCAAATGGTCCAGGCGTTGATCGCCACCAGACACGCCAAAGCCAGAACGATCAAAAACATCGGGCTGCTTCCAAGACAGAATCGACCCGTTGACTAAGGCGGTCGCAGCCTTCGTCTGTCAAGGGCGGCGGTGTCGGCGGCGGCGGGGCGCAGGCGCCCGCCGCCGAAGCCTTCTCAGCCTCCCGTGCCGCCAACGGTCAGCCCGTCCAACCGCAAGGTGGGCTGGCCGACGCCGACCGGCACGCCTTGGCCGTCCTTGCCGCAGGTGCCGACGCCGGGGTCCAGACGGCTGTCATTGCCGATCATCGACACGCGGGTCAGGCTGTCCGGCCCGTTGCCGATCAGGGTCGCGCCCTTGACCGCAGGGCCGATCTTGCCGTCTTCGATCAGGTACGCTTCGCTGGCCGAGAAAACGAATTTGCCGTTGGTGATGTCCACCTGACCGCCGCCGAAATTCTTGGCGTAGAGGCCCTTCTTGACCGAGGCGATGATCTCCTCCGGGCTGTGGTGGCCGTTGCGCATCACCGTGTTGGTCATGCGCGGCATCGGGTGATAGGCGAAGCTCTGGCGCCGCCCGTTGCCGGTCGGGCGCATGCCCATCAGGCGGGCGTTCATCCGGTCCTGCATGAAGCCGACGAGGATGCCGTCCTCGACCAGAGTCGTGCATTGGCCGGGCGTGCCCTCGTCATCGACGGAGATTGAGCCGCGCGCGTTTTCGATGGTCCCGTCATCGACGATGGTGACGCCGGGCGCGGCGATGCGCTGGCCGAGCAGGCCGGAGAAGGCCGACGTCTTTTTGCGGTTGAAGTCGCCCTCCAGACCATGGCCGATGGCCTCGTGCAGCAGGATGCCGGGCCAGCCGTTGCCGAGCACCACCGTCATTTCGCCCGCCGGGGCGGGGCGCGAGGTCAGATTCATCAGGGCCTGCCGCAACGCCTCGTCGGTGAAGGCGCGCCAGGTTTCCGGCTGGATGTAATGCTCGTAGGTGACGCGCCCGCCGCCGCCGTGGCTGCCGGTTTCCATGCGGTCGCCCTCGGCCACCACGACCGAGACGTTCAAGCGCACCAGCGGGCGCAGATCGGCGACGCGCACGCCGTCGCCGCGCAGAATTTGCACCGCCTGCCATTCGCCGCTGATGGAGCAACTGACCTGCCGGACCCGTTCATCCTTGGATCGGGCGTAGGCGTCGATGTCGGCCAGCAGCTTCACCTTTTCCTCGAACGGAACGAGGTGCAGCGGGTTGTCGGGCATGTAAAGCGCGCGGTTGGTGCCGCCCGGCGGCTCGGCCAGCGTGCCGCTGTGCCCGGCCTGGACGGCCCGCACGGTGGTCGCGGCGCGGCGGATCGCGTCTTCCGACAGGGTGGAGGCGTGGGCGAAGCCGGTGGCCTCCCCGGCGATGGCGCGCAGGCCGAAGCCCTGCGTGGTGTCGAAGCTGGCCGATTTCAGCTTGCCGTCGTCCCAACCCAGCGATTCGCTCTGGGCGTATTCCAGATAAAGCTCGCCGTCGTCGGCGCTGGCGAGGGCCTCTTGCACGACGCCTTCCACACGGGCGCGGTCCATGCCCGCGCGGTTGAAGAAAAGATCGTCGGTGATGGCAAGCGCGCTCATGAACACTCCGGGTCTCAGGGGCTGAACGGATCGCGACGGATCCTCGGATGGCTGATGCTGGGTGGTGAAACCGCCGACGCTCTCGCGCCGATGCGTGCGGTGTGGTCTAAGATTGTTCATACAGTGTGGCGTCGCGGGCGTCGTCCGGCAAGGCTTGGCGTTCCCGCGACGGCGACGGCGCGTCAGAAAAACAGGGAAGGGCGAGCATGAGCGAGCGTGAGGCAAGCCAAATCACCGGACTCCAGCCGCGCGACGCCACGCCCGTCGGGGCTTCCACCTCTGGCGCGCGGGTCTTGAAGGATCACGCGCTGCGTCTGGCCCTGACCAACGAAGTCCACGCCCGCCCGCCGGATTCCATGATCGCGCCGGTGCGCGTCACCATGCTGGCGATGCTGTCGGGCGAAGGGGCGGGGGAGACCGACCGCCGCCATCTGGAATCCCTGTGCGACTGGGCCGGGATTCCGCGCCCGTCCCAGGGGGCCACCCACCACAGCGCGTCGTTCGGCAGCTTTCACTTGAAATGGGAGCGGCACACCGAATTTTCCACCTGGACCATCTTCCGCCCCAGCGTGACGCCGGTGGGGGCGCTGGTCGATCCCTTCGTCGAACCGGCGCTGAACGCCGCGCCGCGCGAGTGGTTGAACGGGCTGCCGGGCGAACTGATGGTCGGCGTCCATGTCGCGGTGCTCGACGACCAAACGCCAGAACCGTCGGCGAACATGATGACGGCCATGTTCGGGTCGGAAAATTACGTTGGTTCGCGAATCGCCGGGCGTTCGGCCACCGCCTGGACCGATTTCCGCATTCATGGCGACGGTTTTTCGCGGATGCTGGTGATGGATCATTCGATGACGCCGCGTCAGACGGGCCGCGTCGTCCAACGCCTGTTGGAGATCGAGACCTACCGCGTGCTCGCCCTGCTGGCCCTGCCGGTGGCGCGCGGCGTGCTGCCCCGCATCAACCCGATCGAGGCCGGGTTGGCCGACGTGACGACGCGAATCGCCACCCTGCGCGGCTTGCAGGATGAGCGCGATCTGTTGGATCGGTTGACTCTGCTGGCGGCGCAGACCGAACAGATCGCGTCTGAAACCTCCTACCGATTCGGCGCGGCGCGGGCCTATCACGAGCTGGTGGAGAAGCGCATCGACGAGTTGCGGGAGATCCGCATCGAAGGGCTGCAAACGGTGCGCGAGTTCATGGACCGCCGTCTGACCCCGGCGATTCGCACCTGCGAGGCGGTGGAGCAGCGGCTCAATAACCTGTCGCAACGAGTCGCCCGCGCCAGCAACCTGTTGCGCACCCGTGTGGAGATCGCGGTGGAAGGGCAGAACGCCGAACTGCTGCAATCCATGGATCGCCGGGCGCAGTTGCAACTGCGCCTTCAGGAGACGGTCGAAGGACTGTCGGTGGTGGCGATCAGCTATTATCTGGTCGGCATCGTCGGCTACGCCGCCAAGGGGCTGAAGGGGTTCGGACTGAAGGTCGATCCCGACATGTTGGTTGGGCTGATGATTCCGATTGTGATCGCTTTTGTCTGGTCCGGCGTCCGGCGCATTCGCAAAGTCATCGCGGGCGATCATTGAGGCTGTTCGGCCACTTCGACGCTCATCATCTTTTCTTGTTCTGACAGTTTTCTTGCGATTCCTAGCCTTCAATGGCTGGAATTCCGTTCAGAAACTTGCTTCTTCCCATTGATCCAGGCAGCGAGGGCGCTCCCGCACGCGCTGCGGCATCGTTCGGCAATCACCCGCCAAGGCCGACGCAGGAAAAAATCGCAAGGGGTTTCCACGCCTCAACAAATTTGTTCGACAAACGAACTGCGACAAGCTGACGCATGGTTTAACCATTCATAACGCTCAAGCTTTCTGTTCCAACAGAGTCAGGAAGCGCTTGTCGTTCTTGGTCAGCCGCAAGGTTAGGAATCGCTTGTAACCAAGTGTGATGTAGGGATAAGCTCGCCCTGCGGGGAAATGACGCCCTCGGAATGGCACGAACCCTGCATTATCCGGTTTTTGCTAAAACGCCCAATCGTATTCCAGCGAGACTAATCGGAGTGCGAACAATTATGGGCGAAAGCGGTTCCGGCGGGAAGAGACGACTGCGACCTATGACGAAAGTCGCGGCATAGATGAGGGTTGGGGATGAAACGGCATAACTTGCGCGCCGCCGGGCTTGGGGCGGTCCTCTCACTGGCGGGAGTCTGCGGAACGGCGGCGGCGGACGAGCCGCACCCGTGGCAGATGGGGTTGCAAGAGGCGGCCTCGCCGGTCAAGCACGCGATGGATTCATTCCACAGCCTGTTGACCATCATCATCACGCTGATCGTGATCTTCGTGGCGGCGCTGCTGGCCTATTGCGTGATCCGCTTCAACGCCAAACGGAACCCGGTTCCGTCCAAGACCGCGCACCACACGTTGCTTGAAGTGGCCTGGACGGTTCTGCCGGTCATCATTCTGATCGTCGTCGCCGTGCCGTCCTTCAAGCTGCTGTATCTGGCCGAACGCGTGCCGCAGGCCGACATGACCATCAAGGTCACGGGACGCCAATGGTATTGGGATTACGAATATCCCGACCAGGGCAACATCGCCTTTTCCAGCTACATCATTCAGGAAGCCGACCTGAAGCCCGGCCAACGCCGCCTTCTGGAGGTTGACAACCGCGTCGTCGTGCCGGTCAACGCCACCGTGCGCCTGCTGGTGACGGCGGGCGACGTCATCCACTCCTGGGCCATTCCGGCCTTCGGCGTGAAGAAGGACGGCATGCCGGGGCGCATCAACGAGACTTGGTTCAAGGCCGAGCGCGAAGGCGTCTATTACGGCCAGTGCTCTGAAATCTGCGGCACCAACCACGGCTACATGCCCATCGCGGTCGAAGTCGTCTCGAAAGAGAAGTTCGACGCCTGGGTCGCCAAGGCCAAGGTCGCCTTTGGTCCGCGCGACGCCAGCCGCGACGTGGCGCAGGCCTCCATCGGCGCGACCCCCATCGGCGTGACCGTCGAATAACGCCGCCTGAAACCGCAACGCCGATAAGAACCAACCCCAACCGACGCCCATGGCTTTCCGACAGCGGAAAGCGACGCGAACGGGCCGAGGGGCAGCGACAAAAGGGTTAGAGACATGGCAGACGCCAATCCTGGGCAGGCTCACGGCCACGACGGCCACGGACACGATCACCACATTCCGGGGTTCGTGCCGCGCTGGCTCTTTTCGACCAACCACAAGGACATCGGAACGCTCTATCTGATCTTTTCGGTCATCGCCGGACTGATCGGCGGGTTGTTCTCCGTCATCATGCGGCTTGAGCTGCAATCGCCGGGGTTGCAGTTCGTCGCCGACGGCCAGATGTGGAACGTGCTGATTACCGCGCACGGCCTCATCATGGTGTTCTTCGTCGTCATGCCCGCCTTGATCGGCGGCTTTGGCAACTGGTTCGTGCCGCTTATGATCGGCTCGCCCGACATGGCCTTTCCGCGCATGAACAACATCAGCTTCTGGCTGATTGTGCCGGCCTTTTTGCTGCTGCTCAGCTCGGCTTTCGTTGGAAACGGGGCTGGAACCGGCTGGACCGTCTACCCGCCGCTGTCCTCGCCATTGGGGCACAGCGGGCCGTCGGTCGACATGGCGATTTTCGCGCTGCATCTGGCGGGCGCCAGCTCGATCCTGGGCGCGGTGAACTTCATCACGACCATCTTCAACATGCGCGCGCCGGGCATGACGCTGCACAAGATGCCGCTGTTCGTCTGGTCGATGCTGGTCACGGCGTTTCTGCTGTTGCTGGCCGTGCCGGTTCTGGGCGGCGCCATCACCATGCTGCTGACCGACCGCAATTTCGGCACCACCTTCTTCAATCCGGAAGGCGGCGGCGACCCGATGCTGTTCCAGCATCTGTTCTGGTTCTTCGGCCATCCCGAAGTCTACATCATGATTCTGCCGGCCTTCGGCATCATCAGCCACATCATCTCGACCTTCTCCAAGAAGCCGATCTTCGGTTATCTCGGCATGGCCTACGCGATGGTCGCCATCGGCGTCGTCGGCTTCGTCGTCTGGGCGCACCACATGTACACGGTGGGCCTGGACGTCAACACCAAGGCCTATTTCACCGCCGCCACCATGATTATCGCGGTGCCGACCGGCGTGAAGATCTTCTCCTGGATCGCCACGATGTGGGGCGGCTCCATCGAGTTCAAGGTGCCGATGCTCTGGGCCATCGGCTTCATCTTCCTGTTCACCGTCGGCGGCGTGACCGGCGTGGTTCTGGCCAACGGCGGCTTGGACAACGTCATGCACGACACCTATTACGTCGTCGCCCACTTCCACTATGTGCTGTCGCTGGGCGCGGTCTTCTCGATCTTCGCCGGGTGGTATTACTGGATCGGCAAGATGTCGGGCCGCCAATACCCTGAATTCTGGGGCAAGGTCCACTTCTACACGACCTTCATCGGCGTCAACATGCTGTTCTTCCCGCAGCATTTCCTGGGGCTGGCGGGCATGCCGCGCCGCATCCCGGATTACCCGGACGCCTTCGCCGGTTGGAACATGATCTCCTCCTTCGGCGCCTACATCTCCTTCGCCTCGACCCTGCTGTTCGTCTGGATCGCCATCAAGACGCTGCGCAGCGGCGAGCGGGTGCCGGGCGCCTATTGGGGACCGCAGGCTGGCACGCTGGAATGGACGGTCAGCTCGCCGCCGCCGTTCCACGCCTTTGAAACGCTGCCTCAGGTCAAGTGATCGGGTGACGACCGAAGGCCGGGCGACGGTTCCAATCGGACGCCGCCCGGCGTCGGACCGACCGAACAAACGCAAAAAGCATGAACAAGGCGGGGAGGGACGGCCATGACGGATGCAACGCTTGAGCGGGTTCCCGGCGCGTCCGCCGGTGACTACATCGAGTTGCTGAAGCCCCGGGTCATGTCGCTGGTGGTGTTCACCGGGCTGGCTGGGCTGGTGCTGGCGCCCGGACACATTCACCCGCTGATCGGCGCGGTGGCGGTGCTGTGCATCGCGGTGGGGGCGGGCGCGTCGGGCGCCATCAACATGTGGTATGACCGCGACATCGACGCGGTCATGACCCGCACGGCCAAACGCCCGATTCCGTCGGGCCGGGTCGGCGCCGACGAGGCGTTGGGCTTTGGCGGCACGCTGGCCGTTTTGTCCACCTTGGTGATGGGGGTTGGCGTCAATTGGACGGCGGCGGCGCTGCTGGCGCTGACCATCCTGTTCTACATCGTCGTCTACACCATGGGCCTGAAGCGGCGGACGCCGCAAAACATCGTCATCGGCGGCGCGGCGGGGGCCTTTCCGCCGATGATCGGTTGGGCGGCGGTGACGGGGGACGTCGCCGTGCCGTCGATCCTGCTGTTTCTGCTGATCTTTCTGTGGACGCCGCCACATTTCTGGGCGTTGGCCCTGTTCCGCAACGGCGACTACACCCGCGCTGGCGTGCCGATGATGCCGGTGGTCGCCGGACCGCGATCGACCAAGCGGCAGATGCTGGTTTACACGCTGGTCCTGCTGCCGGTCGCCGCGTCGCCATACTTCGTCGGAATCGCCGGACCCGTCTATTTGGCGGCGTCGAGCCTGCTGGGCCTGATGTTCGTCGGCTGCGCCGTGCGCGTGCTGCTGTCCACCGACGACGGCCCGGCCAAGAAGATGTTCGGCTTTTCCATCCTGTACCTGTTCCTGCTGTTCGCCCTGATGATCGGCGAGCGGCTTGTCGTTGGAGGTGGGGCATGACCGTTGTGGATCGCGATCGTTCGGGTCAACCGGACGCCAGCCAAATGGCCAGCGAGCGGGCGAAGCGTCTGCGCGGACGCAATCTGGCGGTGCTCGCCGGGTTGATCGGGCTGGTGGCGCTGTTTTACGGCATCACCGTCGTCCGCATGAGCGTGGGGCATTGACGCGATGGACCGCGCGCTGCGCCGCCGCAACCTCATCATTCTGACCTCGCTCTTCGGGCTGGTCTTCGGAATGATCGGACTGACCTACGCCTCTTCGACGTTGTATTCGCTGTTCTGCTCGGTCACGGGCTTTGGCGGGACGACGCAACGGGCGGCGGCGGCGGCGGCGACCGTGATCGACCGTAAGATGACGATCCGCTTCAACGCCGACACCCACATGAATTTGCCGTGGTCTTTCCGACCGGAGCAAAAGGACATGGTGCTGAAGCTGGGTGAAACCGGCTTTGCGGCCTTCCGGGCGGAGAACCGCTCGACGCGGGCGACGGTTGGCACGGCGGTCTACAACGTCACGCCGGACAAGGTTGGGCAGTATTTCAACAAGCTCGAATGCTTTTGCTTCACCGAGCAGATTTTGCAGCCGGGGCAGTCGGTGGACATGCCGGTCGCGTTCTTCGTCGATCCGGCGATGAACAACGACCCCAACATGGACGACGTCACCACCATCACGCTGTCCTACACCTTCTTCCGCGCCAAAGACAGCGACGCCGTTCTGGCGCAGCAGGCGCCGGGAAGCAATCAAAAGGCGGCGCCCAGCGCGACCGCCACAAACTGAACCATTGGGGTTGAGAGACGATGGCCGACATCACCCACGGGCACGAGCCGCAAGAACCATCCGCCTCGATTGGGGCCGGTGTTCCGCATCCTTACCATCTGGTCAACCCCAGCCCATGGCCCTTGCTGGGCGCCTTCGCGGGCGGTTTGTTGGCGACCGGCATGGTCCTGTACATGCACGGATCGGGCAAGCTGCTGCTGATCCTGGGCGTTCTGTCGATCCTGGGCGTGATGTTCGGCTGGTGGCGCGACGTCATCAAAGAAGCGGTGGTCGAAAAGGCCCACACGCCGGTGGTGAAGATCGGCCTGCGCTATGGCATGGCGCTGTTCATCGCCTCGGAGGTGATGTTCTTCGCCGCCTTCTTCTGGGCCTTCTTCGGCGCCGCGCTGTTCCCCAAGGCGTCGCCGACCAACCCGGACGCCCATTGGCCGCCGCCGGGCATCGAGGTGATCGATCCCTTCCACATGCCGCTGATGATGACGATGATCCTGCTGCTGTCGGGCGTCACCGTCACTTGGGCGCACCACGCCATCATCGAAGGCAAGATGAAGGAAGCGTCCAAGGCGCTGGGCATCACTGTTCTGTTGGGCGTGATGTTCACCTTCTTCCAGGGCTATGAATACGCGCACGCCGCTTTCAAATTCACCGACGGCATCTTCCCGTCCACCTTTTACATGGCCACCGGCTTCCACGGCTTCCATGTGCTCGTCGGCACCATTTTCCTGATCGTCTGCTGGATCCGCACCAGCAAGGGCCATTTCACCCCGGAAAGCCATTTTGGCTTCGAGGCGGCGGCCTGGTACTGGCATTTCGTGGATGTGGTGTGGTTGTTCCTGTTCGTTTCGGTCTATTGGTGGGGCGGTCTTGGCGGCGCGCATGGCGGTCATTGAAGGCCTGAACGGTTGACCGGCTATCATCCGAACATTTCCCCGGTCACGGCGGGCCTGCGGTGCGCATGCCCGCGTTGTGGCCGGGGAAAGCTGTTCAAGGGCTTTCTGGACGTCGCCGAACGCTGCGACGCCTGCGGCCTTGATTTCGCCAAGGTGGACAGCGGCGACGGCCCGGCGGTCTTCCTCATCTTCATTTTGAATTTTCTGATCGTGCCGATGGCGCTGTGGGTGTCGATGTCGGTGGATTGGCCGCTGTGGCTGCACGCCGTCGTCTGGAGCCTCGTCGTCACCGGCCTGACGCTGGGCATGCTGCGCCCGGCCAAGGCGCTGGTCATCGCCCAGCAATACCGTTTCCGCCGCAGCGAGCTTGAGTCGGGCGAATGACCGCGCCGCGCGTCTTCCGTCCGACCTTGGCCGCGACGCTGACGACCATTCCGGCCATCGCCGTCATGCTGGGGCTGGGAACGTGGCAGCTCCAGCGCGTGGCGTGGAAAACCGACCTGATCGCCCGGGTGGCGGAGCGGGTCACGGCGCCGCCCGTCGCCCTGCCGGTCACGCTTGACGATCCCGCCGCGTGGGAGTTCCGTCCGGTCACGCTGTCCGGCCAATTTCGGAACGATGACGAGATGCTGCTGCTCGCCCGCCCGCGCCAGGGGCAGGCGGGCTATGAGGTGATGACGCCGTTTCAGCGGGCCGACGGCGGCGGTTTGGTGCTGGTCAATCGCGGTTTCGTACCGATGGACATGCGCGCGGCGGCCAGCCGCGCGGCGGGGCGCGTCGAGGGGCCGACCAGCCTGCGCGGCATCGTCCGTTTGCCGCAGAGCGCCGGACTGTTCCAACCCGACAACACGCCGGGCGCGGAGGTGTGGATGCGCGCCGATCCGGCGGCGATGGCGGCGGCGCGGTCGCTGGGGCCAGTCGCCCCCTTCCTGATCGAGGCGCTGCCCGGCCAGACGCCCGGCGGTCTGCCCGCCGGGATCGAGCCGCGCGTCGAGCTTCCCAACAACCACGCGCAATACGCCGCGACGTGGTACGGACTGGCGGCGACGCTGGCGGTTGTGTATGTGCTGTCGCAACGCAAACGCCGTCGCGACGGCGACGACACCAACAGGCAGGCCGCATGACCGCGTATCAGGAGCTTGAACGCCGCTACGCCCGCATCGCCGCCATCGGCGACGCGCTGGGAATTCTCGGCTGGGACACCCAGACGATCATGCCGGACGGCGCGAGCGACGGGCGGGCCGAACAGACGGCCGCCCTGTCCGTCATCGCGCATGAGATGTCCACCGACCCGCGTCTGGCCGACCTGCTGGCCGAAGCCGAGGGCGACGACAGCCTGGATTACTGGCAGCGCGCCAATCTGCGCGAGATGCGGCGCAACCACGCCCACGCCACCGCCGTTCCCGCCGATCTGGTGGAGGCGACGAGCAAGGCGACCTCCGTCTGTGAAATGAATTGGCGCACGGCGCGGGCGGACAGCGATTTCGCCGCCCTGCTGCCGTCGCTGCGGACGGTGCTGGATTGCGTGCGTGAAAGCGCGGCGGCCAAGGGCGCGGCGATGGGATTGTCGGCCTACGACGCCTTGCTGGACGAGTATGATCCGGGCGCGCGGACGGCGCGCATCGACGACCTGTTCGCCGACCTCGCCGGATTTCTGCCCGACCTGATCGGGCGCGTTCTCGACAAACAGGCGGAGCAACCGACGCCGCTTTCCCCCTCCGGTCCTTTCCCGGTCGAGGCGCAACGGGCGCTCGGCGTGTCGATGATGGAGCGGATGGGCTTCGACTTCCAACGGGGTCGGCTGGACGTGTCGCTGCACCCCTTCTGCGGCGGGGCCACCGACGATGTCCGCATCACCACCCGCTACGCCGAAGAGGATTTCACCAAGGCCCTGATGGGCGTGGTTCACGAGACGGGCCACGCGCTGTATGAGCAGGGCCGCCCCCGCGCCCATCTGGCCCAGCCGGTGGGGCAGGCGCGCGGCATGGCCGTGCATGAAAGCCAGTCGCTCATCATGGAAATGCAGGCCGCCCGCTCCGCCGACTTCATCACCTGGCTGGCCCCCGTCGTCCGCGAGGCCTTCGGTGGAACTGGGCCGGAGTGGGAGGTGGACAATCTCCGCCGCCTTTATGGCCGGGTGGAGCGCGGCTTCATCCGGGTGGACGCCGACGAGGTGACGTACCCCGCCCACGTCATCTTGCGCTATCGCCTGGAAAAGGCGCTGGTGTCGGGCGATCTCGATTTGGCCGACCTGCCGGGGGCCTGGAACGACGGCATGTTGGAACTGGTCGGCGTGGTTCCGCCCGACGACCGCCGGGGCTGTTTGCAGGACATTCATTGGCCGGGCGGCGGCTGGGGCTATTTCCCCAGCTACACGCTGGGGGCGATGACGGCGGCGCAGCTTTTCGCCGCCGCGCGCGAGGCCGAGCCGGAGATCGTTCCGGCGCTGGGCCGGGGGGATTTCGCCCCGCTGGTCGGCTGGCTGCGGACCAACGTGCATCAGACCGGCTGTCTCCACGCTTCCGGCGACGCGCTGTTGACCGCCGCGACGGGCCGTCCGCTCGACGTCGGCGTGTTCAAGCGGCATCTGGAAACCCGTTATCTCGGGTCATAAGCCTGTTGCAAGACGGCTGCGCTTGCACGCCGCTTGCGCCGGGGGAGGGTCATCGCTAACTATGCCCTCCTCATCGGACGGAGTTGGAAGCGGTGCAGTACGTCAGCACGCGGGGCGCGGCCCCGGTCCTTGGGTTTGAAGACGTTCTCCTGGCCGGGCTGGCCCGCGACGGCGGGCTGTATGTGCCGCAGACTTGGCCGCAATTTTCGGCGGAGGACATTCGCGCGCTGCGCGGTCTGCCCTACAGCGAAATCGCCGTTCGGGTGATGCTGCCCTTCCTGGGCGGCGCCATCGCCGAGGATGAGTTCCGCGCCATCGTCCAGGACGCTTACGCCAGCTTCGACCACAGCGCCGTCACGCCTCTGGTCCAGCTCGACCAGCGCGCTTGGGTGTTGGAGCTGTTCCACGGTCCGACGCTGGCCTTCAAGGATGTGGCGCTGCAACTGCTGGGCCGCCTGTTCGACCATGTGCTGGCCAAGCGGGGCGAGCGCGTGACCATCGTCGGCGCGACCTCCGGCGACACCGGGTCGGCGGCCATCGAGGCCTGCCGCGACCGTCAGAACATCGACATCTTCATCATGCACCCTAAGGGCCGCACGTCGGAGGTGCAGCGCCGCCAGATGACCAGCGTCCTGTCGTCGAACGTCCACAACATCGCGTTGGACGGCACCTTCGACGATTGCCAGGATCTGGTGAAGGCGATGTTCAACGACGGCGCCTTCCGCGACAAGATGGGGCTGTCGGCGGTCAATTCGATCAATTGGGCGCGCATCATGGCCCAGATCGTCTATTACTTCACCGCCGCCGTCGCGCTGGGCGCGCCTGACCGCAAGATCGCCTTCACCGTGCCGACCGGCAATTTCGGCAACGTCTACGCCGCCTATGGCGCGCGGGCGATGGGGCTGCCGATTGAGAAGCTGGTGGTCGGGTCGAACTCCAACGACATTCTGGCGCGTTTTTTCGCCAGCGGGACCATGGCCGCCGCGCCGGTCGTGCCTACCTTCAGTCCCAGCATGGACATTCAAATCTCTTCCAACTTTGAACGGCTGCTGTTCGACCTGCTCGACCGTGACGGCGACGCCGTGACCGCCGCGCTGAATGGTTTCCGCGCGGAGGGCAAATTCGTCGTCACCGAGGCGCAACTCGCCAAGGCGCTGACCATCTTCTCCGGCCATCGGGTGGACGAGGACGGCACCATGGCGACCATCGCCGCGACCTGGGAGGAGAGCGGTTATCTGCTCGATCCCCACACGGCGGTCGGCGTCGCGGCGGCGAAGGCCGATCCGCTCGATCCGGCGATCCCGATGGTGGTGCTCGCCACCGCCCATCCCGCCAAATTCCCCGACGCGGTGGAAAAGGCGAGCGGCCATCGGTCGCCGCTGCCGCCGCGCCTGTCCGACCTTTACGAGCGCGAGGAGCGGTTGACCGATCTGCCCAACGATCTGGGCGTCGTTCAGCAATTCGTCGCGTCCCGCGCCCGCGCCGCCCAGGAGGCCGCATGAGTTCCATTCGTGTGACGACACTGCCCAACGGGCTGCGCGTCGCAACCGACACCATGCCCGACGTGCAGTCCTTTTCTCTCGGCTGCTGGGTCGGGGTGGGAACCCGCAACGAGGCGGCCAGCGTCAACGGTGTGGCCCACCTTGTCGAGCATATGCTGTTCAAGGGGACGGAACGGCGTTCGGCCTTCCGCATTTCCGAAGAGATCGAGAATGTCGGCGGTCAACTGAACGCCTACACGACCCGCGAGCAGACGGCCTATTACGCCAAGGTTCTGCACGAGGATTCCGGGCTGGCGCTCGACATCCTGGCCGACATGATCCAGCACTCGGCGCTCGACGCCGAGGAGTTGGCGCGCGAGCGCACGGTGGTGTTGCAGGAGATCGGCCAGAGCGCCGACACCCCCGACGACATCATTTTCGACCATTTCCAGGCCACCGCCTATCCGGGGCAGGCGCTGGGCCGCCCGGTTCTGGGCGCGTCGGACATCGTGGCCAGCCTGCCGCGCGAGGCGCTGGTCGATTACATCGGCGGCCATTACGGCGCGCCCGGCATGGTGTTGTCGGCGGCGGGCCGGATCGAGCATGACCGGCTGGTGGACATGGCCTTCAAGGCCTTCGGCCATCTGTCGAGCGAGGCCCCGCCCGCGCCGGAAACGGCGGTCTACAAGGGCGGCGATTACCGCGAGGCGCGCGATCTGGAGCAGATGCACCTTGTCCTCGGTTTTGACGGGGTGGGGGTGCACGACCCGGATTTCTACGCCCATTCGGTGCTGTCCACCCTGCTGGGCGGGGGCATGTCGTCCCGCCTGTTCCAAGAGGTGCGGGAAAAGCGCGGGCTGGTCTATTCCATCTACACCTTCACCGGCGGCTATCACGACGGCGGCCTGTTCGGCGTCTACGCCGGGACCGGCGAGGACGAGGTGGCGGAGCTGGTTCCGGTCATCTGCGACGAACTCGCCAAGGTCGGCGCGGATGTGACCGAGGACGAGGTCGCCCGCGCCCGCGCCCAGTTGAAGGCCGGAACGCTGATGGCGCTGGAAAGCACCATGTCGCGCTGCGAGCAGTTGGGTCAGCAATTGCTGATCTACGACCGCCCGATCCCGGTCGAGGAGATCGTCCGCAAGATCGACGGGGTGGACCGTGAGACGGTGATCGCGGCGGCCAAGCGACTGCGCGCCAGCCCGCCGACGGTGGCGGCGCTGGGGCCGATTGAGCGGCTGGAGTCCTATGACCGCATCGCGGCGCGTTTGGCCTGATTGGGAGGGGCGCTGGATGGGGTGGTGGGGGGCCTTATGATTCGTCTGCTTGGCAGTGGCCTCATCAGCCCGCCCGCCATGCGGTTGGACGGCCCCCGATGCTACATCCGTCCGCCCTTGCCGCGCGATTGGCGGGAGTGGGCGGAGTTGCGCGACGAATCCCGCGCCTTCCTCACCCCGTGGGAGCCAACCTGGCCCGCCGACGCGCTGACCCGCAGCGCCTTCGGTCGCCGTTTGCGGCGGCAGGCCCAGGAATGGCGCGACGACGAGGGCTACAGCTTTCTGATTTTCGACCGCGACACCGACGCCATGGTCGGCGGGCTTGGCCTGACCAACATCCGGCGCGGCGTCGCGCAGATGGGCACGCTGGGCTATTGGGTGGGGCAGCGCTACGCCCGGCGCGGCTTCGTGTCCGGCGGCGCCCGGCTGGTGTTGGATTTCTCCTTTGGCCAGTTGGGTTTGCACCGGGTCGAGGCCGCCTGTCTGCCGACCAACGCGCCCAGCCGTGGGGTGTTGGAGAAGGTGGGCTTCACCCACGAAGGCTACGCCCGTGGCTATTTGCGCATTGATGGGACGTGGCGCGACCATGTGCTGTACGCCGTCCTGCATGAGGAATGGCGAGGCTGACGATAACACCAAAGGATGAGATCATATCTGCCTTTTGGTTTATCTCCCCATTGTCAGCTTAACCAACCATTAACCGATTCCAAGCATCATTACGTGTGCGTGATATCGGCTGATGGTGATAAAATGTCAAACGCACCCACCTGGACGAAAGAAACGCCCTATTCCTACGCGGTCGAGCAGGGCCGTTGCCGGGTTGAGCTTCAGTATGAAGAAGACGGTTTTCGCAGCGGCTGGGCCGTGTATGCCGGAGAAAATCTGATCCGCCGCTGCGCCGAACTGGTTCAGGCGCGCGTGGTCGCCATGGCGGTGGTGGCTGGTCGGGAGCCGTGAGTCACACGGCTCAGCGTTGGTCGAGTTTGATCTCGATGCGGCGGTTGCGGGCCATCGCCTCCTCCGTCACGCCGGGGTCGATTGGTTGAAATTCGCCGAATCCGGTTGCGGCCAGACGTTCGGCGGGAATGCCCTGGTCGATCAGATATTTCACCACCGAGATGGCGCGTGCCGACGACAATTCCCAGTTGGTTCCGAACTGTTGCCGCACTGGACGCACGTCGGTGTGGCCATCGACGCGCAGCACCCAATTGATGTCCGACGGAATGACCTTGCCGACCTCGATCAAGGTGTGGGCCAGTTCGGCCAACCGTTGCTTGCCGCTCTCTTCCAGGTTGGACGAGCCGGAGGGAAAGAGCAGTTCGGATTGGAAGACGAAACGGTCGCCGACGATTCGCACGTCCGGGCGGCTGCCCAGCGCCTCGCGCACGCGGCCAAAGAACTCTGAACGGTAGCGGGCGAGGTCCTGAACCTTGGCGGCCAAGGCCTGATTGAGCCGTGACCCCAACTCCGCGATCTGCACTTTTTGTTCAGCGGACGCTTTTTCCGACGCGTCGAGGACGGCGGCGACGCGGGCCAACTGGTCGCGCAGCGCCAGAAGTTGTAGGTTCAGCGCCTCCACCTTCTGGCGGCTTTTGCCGCCTTCGGCCTGTTCGCCCGCCAGCGCGCTCAGCAACTCTTTGACGCGGATGTCGCGCTGGTCGATGTCCTTTTGCGCCAGCATGGTCCGTTCGGCGGCGGTGGCGAGTTGCGTTTCCAACGCTTTTGAGCGGTCGCGGACGCTGCCCAACTCGGCCAGCAGGGCTTGCCGCCGCTCCTCGGCCAGCTTGGCGGCGGCGGCGCTGGCGGTCAGTTGGTCTTCCATGCTCTTGGCGCGGTCGCGCAAGGTGGACAACTCCGCGCCCAGCCCCTGGCGTTGCGTCTCGGTCAGTTTGGCGGCGGCCAGAGCGGCGGCCAGTTGTCCGTCGAGCGATTTGGCGCGGTCGCGGGTGGCCGTGAGGTCGGTGGTCAGCGTCTGACGTTGCTCGTCGGCGAGTTTGGCGGCGGCGAGAGCCGCGATGAGGCGGCTGTCGAGCGCCTTGGCCCGGTCATTCGCCTTGTCCAAATCCGCCATCAACGCTTGGCGCTGCGCGTCGGTCATTTTTGCGGCGGTCAGCGCGGCGGCGAGTTGGCTTTCCAGAGTCTTTGTTTGCTCGCGGCTGGCGTTCAATTCCGTCGTTTGGTTGAGCTGTTGCTCCTTGGCCAAGCGGATGATCGTGGCGGCGGCGGCCAGATCCCCTTCCAGTTTTTCCCGCGCCTCGCGCAACGCCTTGAGATCGTTCTGAAGGCTGATGATTTCTTTCAGCTTCAACTCGTAACTTTCGCGGTCCACCCGGACGGCGCGTTGCAATTCGTCCAGCGTGCGGGCGGTGCGGTCACGGTCTTCCTGAAGCTTGCCCATGGCCAGAGTCATGTCGTCGCGCCGGATGACGGAGGACTGCAATTCGCTGGAGAGTTGGGCGATGTTGACGCGCAGATCGGCGTTGGCGTCGCGCTCCAGCGCCAGCAGGTCGTTCATTTCCGCGACCTTGCGGTTCAGCGCGACCAACTGCTCATCCCGTCCGGTCAGGGTCGCCGCCAGATAAAATTGGGCGACGACGAAGACCATCAGCAGAAAAATGACCACCATGACCAGCGACGACAGCGCGTCCACCCAACCGGGCCATGCGTTGGCGTCCCGGTGGCTGTTGCGGCGGCTGATGCTGGCCATGGCTGGTCCTTAATTCGAGACGGGGCGCTTTTGCGGGACGGGTCTTTCCCCCTCCCGAACCCTCCCCCGCGTTGCGGGAGAGGGGACGATTTCCATTGCGGTCTCCCTCTCCCGCGTCAGCGGGGGAGGGTTGGGGAGGGGGCCGCGCTTTAGCGGGGCTGCGACTCCGCCTCTTCGGCCAGCGCCGCGATGGTGCGGGCCAGAAGCTTGATCTCGCTGCGGATTTCCTGCACGGACTGAACCCGGCCCACCGCCGATTCCTCGACGATGCGAGCCAGATAGATGTCCATGTTGCGCAGATGCTGGCGCGATGCGTCGTCAAACCCGCCGACGGCGGATTCGGCGACGCGCTCCAGCAGCGCCTTCATGTCCAACTGGCTTTCGCCCAGCCGCAGCAAAAGCTGCTGTTCGGCCCGCATATGGTCGGTCAGCGAGGAGATCCGCTCGGTCAGCGCCATCAGATTGGCGTTGGCGGAACGGCGCCCTTCCTCGGCGCTGGCGACGGTGCGTTGCAGAGAATCGAGATTTTCCGCCGTCTGCTCCAACAGGGCCTGGAGATAGGCCGGGACCGATTGCTCGCCAACCTCCAACCCGCCGGCGCCGCCGCTCGACAGGCGGGTGGCGCTGGACAGCCAGTCTTCCAAATCCTGGAAAAAGCGGTTGTGCGCCTGGCTGGCCTGAAGCTCCAGAAAGCCCAGAACCAGCGACCCGGCCAGACCGAACAGGGAGGAGGAGAAGGCGGTGCCCATGCCGACCAGCGGCGCTTCCAGCCCCTTTTGCAAATTGCCGAACATGGCGCCGACGTCGCCGCCATTGACCGACAGGCTGCCGATGACGCCGCCGACCGACTGCACCGTGTGCAGCAACCCCCAGAAGGTGCCGAGCAAGCCCAGGAAAATCAAAAGCCCGATCAGATAGCGGGACAGCTCCCGCGATTCGTCCAGGCGCGAGGCGATGCCGTCGAGCAGCGAGCGCATCGACAGCGCCGACAGCGTCAACCGCCCACGCCGTTCGCCCAGCATGCGGGCCATCGGGGCCAGCAACACCGGCTCTTGCAGACCAGCGGGCGGCGCGCCGCTCTGGTATTTTTCCAGCCACGCCACCTCGGGCCGCAGCATCAGCACTTGGCGGAAGATAAAGGCGACGCCCGCCAGAAGCGTGGCGAGAATCACGCCGTTCAGGGGCGCGTTGTTCAGGAAGGCGGCGCGCAGCGCCGGGAACAACAGGGCGCAGACGATGACGACGACCACCAGGAACAGGATCATCCGGGTGAGAAACCGCTCGGGACGTGTCATCGGGGTGGCGACCTCCAGGGGGCGGTTCGGGGCGATGGCGGTCATCGGGCCTCTCGTTGCGCGCGCCGGGGCGCGGCGTCTACTCGTTCAGAAACTCGACGTCGATGCGGTCGGCGGGGCCGCCGCCCAGGCTGTCGAGGCCCAGAGCGCGCACGTCGATGCGGCTGCTGCGGACGCCAAAGGCGGTCAAACGTTCGCGCAAACTCAGCGCGCGGGCCAGCGACAATTGCCGGGCCTCGCGCGCCGTTTCCGCCGTGCCGCTGGCGTAGGAGCGCAGTTGCAGCCGCGCGGTGTCGCTGGCGCGCAGGCGTTTGAGGATGCCGTCCACCAGGTCATCCGCCGCCTCCGGCAACGCGGGGGCCGCGCCGTCGAACACAAGGCTGAGCGCGCTGGCGGGCGGGGTGGCCACGTTGGCGGGCGGAGTCGCCACCGCCGGGGGCAGGGAGGCCGTCTGAGTCGGCGCGTTGGCGCCGACCGCTGGCGCCGTCGCAAGGCTTGGCGCTTGCGTCGTCGGAGCGACGGCGGCGACCGGGGGCGTGGGGATTGGCGTTGGGACTGTTTTCGCCGTTTGGGTTGGGCGCGGGGCCGGTTTGGCTGGGCCTTCGACCAGTTCGGGCAAGGCTGGCGGCTCAAACGGGATCGGCGACACGAAACGCGGCGGGGCCTTCACCTTGGGGGGCGTGCCGAGGGACGGGCGGTTCGGCACCGTCAGCGGCGTGGCGTTTTCCAACGACAATTTCGCCGGGGCCGCGACCGGCTGGGCCGGGGGGGCGGCGTCGGCGGGCGACAGCGCCGGGAGCGTCAGCGCGACGACGGCCAGCGCGCAGAGCGCCACGGCCCGGCGAACACCCGTCGGGTTGGAACGGCTCATGCGGTCGGACATTCCCCAACGGTCCAAGGCGGTGCTTCCACGCTTCCCAAAAGACCCCGGAACCATAGCGCATCGCCGCTTCACGCGACAACGCTCTTGCGGCGCCGGGGCTGGTTGTTCGACCGGACAAAGGTCAGAGCTTAGGCGGTCGGAGCTTAGGCGGTCAGAGATTAGACCTTGGCGGCCTCGCCCCGCTTGTCCGTCGCCGCCTTCAGCAGGCGCGTCACCGGCACCTGAAGGTGGGAGTTGGTGGCCAGGATGCTGCCGCCGAACACCGGGTTGCGCCCACCGCTGATTTCGCCGACGAAGCCGCCCGCTTCCGTCACCATCAGGGCGCCGGCGGCGCAATCCCACGGGGCCAGCCCGCGTTCCCAATAGCCGTCAAAGCGACCGGCGGCGACATAGGCCAGATCGAGGGCGGCGGACCCAAAGCGACGGATGCCCGCCACCTCTTTCATCACCGCTTCGGCTTCGCCCAGGAACCCGGCGTGATCGCCCCGGCCCTTGAAGGGAATGCCGGTGGCCAGCAGGCAATCTTCCAGACGGCGGCGTTCCGACACGCGCAGGCGCTGGTGGTTGACGAAGGCGCCCTGGCCCTTTTCGGCCCAGAACATCTGATCGCCAATCGGCTCATAGACGACGCCCGCGACGATCTCGCCGCTCTTTTCCAGCGCGATGGAGATCGCCCAGTGGGGCAGGCCGTGCAGGAAATTCGTGGTCCCGTCCAGCGGATCGACGATCCAGCGGGCGGTGGCGTCGCTGCCCTTGGACACGCCGCTTTCTTCCATCAGGAATCCGAACTCGGGCCGCGCCTTCTGCAACTCTTCGCGCAGAAGCTTTTCGGCCTTGATGTCGGCGTTGGACACGAAGTCCGCCGGACCCTTGCGCGACACCTGGAGGTGTTCGACCTCGCCGAAGTCGCGAACGAGACCTTTGGCCGCTTTTTCAGCGGCGCGGACCATCACGTTGATGAGAGCGGAGCGGGTGGCCATGAGCGTGCGTGTACCATGCTGTGCGGGGACTGAAAAACAATACACCGGCCCTCGCGGAAGGCGAGAGCCGGTGGATCAGGACAAACCGAAAAAGGGATCAGTCCTTGGCGCGTTCGATGTATTCGCTGGTCGCGGTGTCGACGACGATGCGGGTGCCCGCGTCGATGTGCGGCGGAACCAGAACCGACACGCCGTTTTCCAGCTTGGCCGGCTTGTAGGAGGAAGAGGCGGTCTGCCCCTTCACCACCGGGTCGGCTTCGACGATGGTCAGCGTGACCTTGCCGGGAATTTCGACGCCCAGCGGGCTGCCTTCGTGCGTCTGCACGACGACTTCCATGCCGTCTTGCAGATAGACGGCGGGGTCGCCGATCAATTCGCGGTCAATCGTGACCTGCTCGAAGGTTTCCTTGTCCATGAAGGTGAAGCTGTCACCTTCGGCGAACAGAAAGGTCATTTCATGCTCGTCCAGGCGAGCGCGCTCAACCGTCTCTTGGGTGCGGAACCGATCAATCGACTTGGTGCCGGTGCGCACGTCCTTCATTTCAAGCTGGATGAAGGCGCCGCCCTTGCCGGGCTGGACGATGGCGGTTTTGGTGATGACCCAGAGCTTGCCGTTGTGCTCCAGCACATGGCCGGGGCGCATCGTGTTGGCGTTGACCTTCATGGTATACTCATAATTTCCAAGATGCGGGCGGCGCGGACCCTAGCAGCTTGCCCCGGCTTAGGCAACGCCGCGCAACGGTTCTGGACGCCTTTGCTTGTGATTTGGGCGACTCGATGCTCAGATGCCCGGCCAATCCGCCTGTTCCCTGTTCAATTCGGATGATCGCCATGTCCCCTTCGCCGCTTGCCGCTCCCGCTTGGCGCCCCGATGTTTTCGCCCGTCGGGCGCCCTTTCTGGCCGCGCGGGGGCGCGTTTTGGCGGCGGTCCGCGCCTTTTTCGCCGCGCGGGATTTCGTCGAGGTCGACACTCCGGCCTTGCAGGTGTCGCCGGGGATGGAACCGCATCTCCAGGCCTTCGCCACCGATCTGCATGGCCCGCACCCGGACGACCAGCGACGGCTGTATCTGCACACCAGCCCGGAATTCGCCATGAAAAAGCTGCTGGTGGCTGGGGCGCCGCGTCTGTGGCAGTTGGCCCATGTCTACCGCAACGGCGAGCGGTCCAGCACGCACGCCCCGGAATTTTCGATGCTGGAATGGTATCGGGCGGGGGAGGGCTACCGCGCGCTCATCGGTGATTGTCAGGAATTGGTGCGCGGCGCGGCGCGGGCCGCCGGGCGCGAGCGTTTCGCCTTTCGCGGCATGGCCTGCGATCCCTTTGCCGACTGGCGGATTCTGACGGTTCCCGACGCATTCGGGGAGTATGCCGGAATCGATTTGATGGCGACCTATGACGGAAGCCACGATCCCGACCCGGCGGCCCTGGCGGTCGAGGCGGCGCGGATCGGCGTGCCGCCGCACGCGGGCGACCGCTGGGAGGACATCGTGTTCCGCATCATGTTCGAGCGGATCGAGCCGCATCTGGGCGCCGACGTTCCCTGTGTGTTGACCGACTACCCGTTGTGCATGGCGGCGCTGTCGCGACCGAAACCCGACGATCCGCGTATGGCCGAGCGGTTCGAGCTGTACGCCTGCGGTTTGGAACTGGCCAACGCCTTTGGCGAATTGACCGACGCGGCGGTCCAGCGCGCCCGCTTTGAAGCCGACATGGATCTGAAGGAACGGATTTACGGCGAGCGTTTTCCGGTGGACGAGGATTTCCTCGCCGCGCTCGCTTACGGCATGCCGGAAAGCAGCGGCATCGCCCTGGGGTTTGACCGGCTGGCCATGCTGTGCGCCGGGGCCGAGGACATCAATCAGGTGCTGTGGCTGCCGGTGGCGGAGGCCGCTTTGCGGCGGTGAGGCTTGTTGGACGCAGTCTCGGTTTTGAAACAAATGCTTAATGAATCCCCGTCACGCTTGAGCAGGCGAGGTGTTCGTCAGAAACACTGTCTTCTGACACAGGAGGGTTCCAATGCTGCGCAACGTCGTGTCGTTTTTCCTGGGAATGGGGTGTTTTGTATCCGCCGCTTCGGCGGACACCGTCACGTTGGTGACGACCGAATACCCGCCTTATTACGCGGCGTCGCTTCCCGAAAAGGGGGTGGTGTCCGCTATCACGGCGGCGGCCTTCAAGAAGGTCGGTTACGATGTGGCCATTGAGTTCCTTCCGTGGGCGCGCGCCGTGTCCGAGGTGGAGAAGGGGAGTTATGATGGGTTGCTTGGCGTGTGGCATTCGGCGGAGCGGGAACGTTTTCTCGTTTACTCCGATCCCATCATGGACAACGAAATCGGTCTGGTGGCGTTGAAGGATCGCAACATCAGCTACAAGGCGCTCAGCGAGTTGAAGCCCTATCGGATCGGCACCGTGCGCGGTTACGCCAACCCCGCCAGCTTTGTGGAGGCTGGTTTGACGACGGACGAGGCGAACGACGATCTGACCAATTTAAAGAAGCTGATCGCGGGCCGGGTTGATCTGGCTCTGGTTGACAAAGGGGTGAGCGACGATCTGATTGCGGGACATATGCCGGAGAGCAAGGCGAGCGTGGTGTGGTTGGATCCGCCGATCTCAAAAATTCCAATGTTCAATGGATTCGCCAAAAACAAGGCAGGCTATGAGCGGCGGGTCGCGGATTTCGCCAAGGGGTTGTCGGAATTGCGGGCGAGCGGCGAGTTTGCGGAGATCGTGAAAAAATACGGATTCCGCTGATTTCCAGCGCCTGTCGTGGAATGAAAAACGCCGCCGGATCGCTCCGGCGGCGTTTTCTTTGGCGGCGATCCCGATCCGGTCAGAAGGACAGGCGGGCCTGAAGGCCGATGATGTCGATGCTGCTCTTGTAATTGGCCGACAGATTGCCGCGCCCGGCTTCGGCGCCCGTCAGATCGTCCGTCAAGTTGACCGAGGTGCTGGGGATGAAAACATGCGAGTAGGCGGCGTCGACCTGCAACGATTCGGTCACGCGATACCCCGCGCCGACCGACAGCCAGTAACGATTTTGCTCAGGAATGCGCGGCGTGCGGTGTTCGACGTCCACGGCCCCTTTGTCGAAGGCGACGCCGCCACGCAGAGTCAGGTCGTCGTTGACCTTATAGGAGGTGCCCAGCGCGTAATACCAAGTGTCCTTCCACTTCTCTTCCGTCAGGGAGTTCAGCGCCGGGTTGTTGACGTTGACGCGCAGTTCCTTGAAGCGCGACCAGTTGGTCCACTGCACGTCGGCCATCACCGCCCAACGGTCGGTGATTTCCTGATAGAGGCCGATGGAGGCGATGTCCGGCGTGGTCAGATCGGCGCGTGCGCCCTGGGTCGGCAGGGCAGAGGCCAGCGAGGCGGGCAGGCCGGTGAAGGACACGGTGCCGGTCAGCGTGTGCTTGACGGCGGAACGATAGGCCAGACCGACGCGGGTGCTGGTGGTTGGTTGAATCAGGGCGCCAAGGGTGAAGCCCCAACCCCAATCATCGCCCGTCACGTCGCTGGTGACGTCCAGACTACCCGGACGACCGAGTCGGCTTGCGCCAAAATCGGACGCTTGCGACAGCTTGGCCTTGGCGTACTGGATCTGCACGCCGCCGCCGAGCGTAATCATCGGGTTGATTCGGTAGGACACCGTCGGGGTGAAATTGTAGGTCTTCAAATCAGACCGGATGCCATGATAACGGCCAATCCAGTTGTCGCCGTAATTGGTGACGAGACCCCAGGGGCCGTTGGCCGACAAGCCCAGCTTCAGATCGTCGTTGACCGAATAGACAAAGTAACCGGCGGGAACGATGGCGTCCTGGGCGATGTCGCCCGGCGTTGAATTGCCGGAAATCGACGAACCGCCAAGGCGAGTGGCGCGGGTGGCGCGGGCGTTCTCGACATTCGCCTTCACCATGACGCCCGACGCGGTTTGCACAATCTGATTGCCGGAGATCAGCCCCATGGTCGCCGGGTTGTAGAACATGGCGCTGGCGTCGCCATTGCCGCCCGCCGTAACGCCGGCATAGGCGGTTCCCTGGCCCGAAACGCTCTGCTCCTTCAACGCAAAACCTGCGGCCAGAACGGAGGACGGAACGGCGATTGGAGCGGCCACGGCGACGGCGGCGGCGGCGGTCAGAAGACGGGCTTTCAGCGTCATAGGAGACATAGTTCCTTCCCCAGATTGTGTTGTTGACGCTATGATACATAAACTGACGCATAGGTAAAGAGCGCGCAGGAGATTAATTGATCGAACGTACAAAGGGTCGCGCCGACCGTCGGCCTTTGCCAAGCGATCTTCGGGCAAATCGTTCGATTTTTCCAAAATGAGATGATTTTCCGCAACGTTGTTGCGTTGCGAAATCGGTCGGCGGGCCGAACAGGGGGATTTCTTAGACGAACCAGCCGATGAAAGAGGCGAAAGCCACGCGCAGAATGTTGCCTTCGTCGGTCCACACCAACTTCACGGTGATGGCGATGGACGCGGTGACAAGCATAGGGCGCACGATTCGCGCCCCGTTGCGGATGACCATATGGGCGCCAAGCTGCGCGCCAATGTACTGACCGGCCCCCATCAGAAGGCCGACGATCCACACCACATGCCCGCCGAGGATGAAGAACAGCAGGGCGGCGAGGTTGCTGGTCAGGTTCAGCACCTTGGTGTGGGCGGTGGCTCGGCGAAAATTATGGCCAAGCAGGGAAACGAAGGCGATGGCGAAGAAGGTGCCGGTCCCTGGCCCGAAAAACCCGTCGTAAAAGCCGATTCCGGTCCCGATGGACAAAGCGAAGGCGTGCTCACCGACGCGCTGGTGGGCGTCCAGATCGCCCGCCTTGGGCGACAGCAGCAGATACACCGCGATGCCGATCAGCAGGATTGGAATCACGTCGCGCATGAAGCTGGGATTCAGCATCTGAACGACCGTCGCCCCCGCCGCCGCGCCGACGAAGGTGCAGGCGATCATCGGCAGCATGGCGCGCGGGTTGACCTCGCCGCGTTGGACGAATTTGATGGTGGCGGACAGAGCGCCAAAGCTTGATTGCAGCTTGCCGGTCGCCAGCGTTTCAGCGGGCGGCAGCCCGGCGGCGAGCAGGGCGGGAATCGCCAGCAGGCCGCCGCCGCCAGCGATGGAATCGACGAAGCCCGCCAGCAGACCGACCGCGAACAACAGGCCCAAAGTCTCGGGCGTCAGAAAATCCATGGTCGTTCCGTCGCGACGCCGACGATCAGTCGGCGTCGGCCTCGTCGGTTTCGGTGATGGTGGTCCAAACCTTCGGCGCGGCGGCGATGGCGGCGTGCAACGCCTTGACGCCCGCGCCCGGCCCGTCGGGGTGGTCCCAAACGGCGCTGACCACCGCCAGGAAATCGGCGCCCGCCGTCACCAGCGGCGCGCAATTGGCCGCCGTGATTCCGCCGATGGCGACGCAGGGAACCTCCATCAGCTCCGACCACCAATGCAGAATGTCAGGCTCGGCGTGGTGTTCGGCGATTTTGGTGGCGGTTGGGAAGAACGCGCCAAAGGCGACGTAGTCGGCCCCATCCTCCGCCGCGACCATGGCGAGGTGGCGGCTGTCGTGGCAGGTCACGCCGACGATGGCGTCGGCCCCCATGATCTTGCGCGCGTCCCGGTAAGGCGTGTCGGTCTGGCCGACATGGACGCCGTCGCATCCCATCTCGCGGGCCAGACGGGGGTGATCGTTCAGGATGAAGGCGACGTCGCGGTCTTGCGCGATGGGGCGCAGGACGTCGCAGGCCCGGCGCACGTCGTCGTCCGAGCAATTTTTGAGACGAAGCTGAAGACAGGCGACGTCGCCCGCGTCCAACGCGTCGATCAAACGCGGCGCGAACGCCGCCGGTTCCAGAACCGGCGGCGTCACGAGGTACAGTCGGCAGGCGGATGTCTCCGCCTGGGACGGCTTTCCCTTGGCCAAGGATTACTCCTTGCCCTGATAGATCTTCATGATCCGGTCGAGCAGCTTCAACGCCTCGTCGCGCGGACGCTGGAAAGCGTTGCGGCCGATGATCGAGCCGTTGCCGCCGCCGTCACGGATGGCGCGGGCGTCGTCGAACACCGCGTCCTCGCCCTTGGTGGCGCCGCCGGAGAAGACCACGATGCGGCGACCGTTGAAGGCGCACTGCATGATGTGCTTCACGCGCTCGGCCTGGGTGCCGATGACGATCTGCTTGGACTCGTAGACCTTCTTGGCCTCGGCCTGTTCCAGATGCGCCGACGGCAGCTTCACCTTGATGATGTGGGCGCCGAGCAGGGCGGCCATGTGGGCGGCGTAGCCGATCACGTCGATGGCCAGTTCGCCGTCTTTGGTGACGGCGCCGCCGCGCGGATAGGACCACAGAACGGTGGCGAGGCCGTAGGACTTGGCCTCCTTCGACAGCTCGCGGAACTCCTCATACTGGGAGTACATGACGTCGGAGCCGGGGTAGATGGTGAAGCCGATGGCCGACGCGCCGATGCGCAGGGCGTCCTGGACCGAGGCGGTCACGGCCTGGTCGGCGGCTTCCTTCTGGGTGGACAGGCTGTTCGCGCTGTTCATCTTCAAGATCAGCGGGATCGAACCGGCGAAGGTGCCGGCGCCGGCCTCCAACGAACCCAGGGGGGCGGCGTAGGCGTTGCAGCCCGCGTCGATGGCGAGCTGGTAGTGGTAGTGCGGGTCGTAACCCGGCTCGTTCGGCGCGAAGCTGCGGGCCGGACCATGCTCGAAACCTTGGTCGACCGGCAGGATCACCAGCTTGCCGGTGCCGCCGAGCTTGCCTTCCATCAGGATGCGGGCGAGGTTCGCCTTGGTGCCGGGATTGTCGCTCTCGTAATTGGCGAGGATGTCTTTGACGCGGCGCGTGAGCTTCATTGTGGCTCTTCCCCTGGGGCGTTTTCTGTAAATGGCGCCGTCTTAGCCCAGACAGAGGCCGTTTGCAACGGGCCGACCGGCCTAAGGCGGCCTTTTGCCACGGCATAGGGTGCAGATTGGCAACGCGTGGGCGGCCTGTCCCACAGCCGCGTTCGCCCTGCCGCGCCGTGGGGGCGAGATGTGGCGACGGGCATGGTCGTCACGCAAGGTGTGTTTGGCGCGCAGGCTGGTTTCACAGGGAACCCTGTCAGATTTCACCCAGGTGCAAAAATTGAGGCAGGTCAAACCATAGGCGAACCGTCCGGGGGTATGGTTGGCGACAGAGGACGTGGCGGCGTTCGCGGCCTGTGATTTTGGAATTGCCCCCTTCGGGAACACCGGCATGATGGAATACAAGGGTTACAAGGCCCAGATCGACTTCGACAACGAGGCGGGATTGTTCGTCGGCGAAGTCATCAACACCCATGACGGCATCGGTTTTTCCGGTCGGTCGGTGGACGAGTTGAAGGACGCCTTCCATCGGGCCGTCGATGATTATCTTGAGTTGTCGTGCGACATGGGAGGAGAGGTCAACCAGCCCTTTTCCGGCCAACTCGCCATCCGCGTGAATCCCATGCTGCACCGGGCCATCGCCACCTGCGCCGAACGGGAAGGCAAGAGCGTCACCGCCTGGATCGCCGAGTGTCTGAGCCGGGCGACGGGCGTGTCCAACCAGCGTGACGGCTGACCGGATTCGCGTTTTGCAAAGCCCTTTGCGACTGAATTGTTCAGTCTTTGCAAGGCGCAACATGTCTTAAAGCCCAAAGCCGACCAAAAGCGCCCCGGCGCTGCGGTTTGCCGATGTTTGGCTTCGGAAACGCATCATTTGGCGAGCCGTGAGACTGGCATTCCGTTTGCTTCCCTCCTTTGACATGAGAATCAAAGGGGGACGCCATGAGCGGAACAAAACTAAGCTTGCGGGCCAAGCTCTGGGCGTTGGTCGCGTTGGCGAGCGTCGCGTCGATCAGCATCGCGGCGGCGGGCTTGTGGCTGAACAAACAAAGCATGTATCAGGATCGCAAGGCCTCTCTCCAGCATGTCGTTGAGATCGCCCATGGTCTGGCCGCCGGTTATGACGCGGAGGTCAAGGCTGGACGGTTGACCAAGGAGCAGGCCTTTGAACGCTACAAGGCCAACGTCAACACGATGACCTACAACGGCAAAGATTACATCTTTGTCCAAAATCTCCAGTACCAGACGGTCATTCATCCATTCCGTCCCGACGTGATCGGCAAGGACCAGCGCGACAACAAGGATTCCAACGGGGTCTATTTCGTCCGCGAACTGGTGGACACCGCCCGCAACAAGGGGCAAGGCTTCGTCGAATACATGTATCCGAAACCGAACACCGACATTCCACTGCCCAAGCTCAGCTTTGTGAAGTTCTTCGAGCCGTGGCAGTTGGAAATCGGCACGGGTGTCTACATCGACGATCTTGACGCGCGGTTCAACGAGAACCTTGTCAAGGTCATGGGCGTGGTCGCGGCGCTGGCGCTGCCGGTGATCGTCCTGATCGCCCTGGTCGGCAACGGCATCAGCACCCGCGTGCGTCGTTTGGCCGCCACCATGGGATCGTTGGCCCAGGGCGATCTGTCGGTCGCCGTGCCGGAAACCACCCGCCAGGATGAGTTGGGCGACATGGGCCGCGCGGTGCAGGTCTTCAAGGAAAACGCCGAGGCCCGCCGCCGTTTGGAATCCGAACAGGCCGCTGTGACCCAGCGCGCCGAACAGGACAAGCGTCAGGCGATGGATCGGCTGGCCCATGGGTTCGAGGGATCGGTCGGCGGCATGATCCAGGCGGTGACGGCGACGACCAGCGAATTGGAGCAGAAGGTCCGCGCTATGTCGCAGGCCGCCGACCAGACCAACCATTTGGCGGGCGTGGTCGCGATGGCCAGCGACACCACGGCGGCCAACGTGCAGACGGTGGCGGCGGCCTCGCAGCAGCTCAACAGCTCCATCGTCGAAATTGGCCAGCAGGTGACGGAAGCCAGTCGGGTGGCCGAGGAGGCCGTCGGTTTGGCCCAGCAGGCCAACAACCGGATTGGCAGCTTGGCCGACGCGGTGGACAAGATCGGCGCTGTGGTCGGCCTCATCAACTCCATCGCCGGGCAGACCAACCTGCTGGCGTTGAACGCCACCATCGAAGCGGCCCGTGCGGGCGAAGCCGGCAAGGGATTCGCCGTGGTGGCGAGCGAGGTCAAGGCGCTGGCCAACCAGACCGCCAAGGCGACCGACGAAATCGGCGGGCAGATGAGCGGCATCCAATCCGTGACCGGGCAGGCGGTGATGGAGATCCAGCGCGTCGCCGCCGTGATCGACCGGCTGAGCAACATCGCCACGGCGATTTCCGCCGCCGTCGAGGAGCAGAACGCCGCCACAGCCGAAATCTCCCGCAGCGTCCAACAGGCCGCCGCCGGAACCGGCGAGGTGTCCACCAGCATCGCGGGAGTCACCGTGGCGTCCGATCAAAGCGGGCGGACGGCGCGCGAGTTGGTGGACGCGCTGGGCAAATTGAGCGGGCAGGCCGACGGGTTGAAGAGTCAGGTCAGCAGCTTCCTCAGCACCGTGCGCGCGGCTTGATCGGACGGGGGTGTCAGGGCGCTCTGCCCCCTCTCTAACCCTCCCCCGCTTTGCGGGAGAGGGGACCCGATGAAGCCCGACAAAGCTCCTGTCTCCCTCTCCCGCGAAGCGGGGGAGGGCCGGGGAGGGGGCAAGCGACCTTGATCCCCTCAACCACCCACAAACAAAAAGGGCGCTCCCCATCCGGGAAGCGCCCTTTTCAATCCGGCGAGCCGGTAAGCGGTTACTTCGCGTTGACCATGGCGACGGCGGTGTCGCTCATGCGGTTCGAGAAGCCCCACTCGTTGTCGTACCAGGTCATGATGCGGACGAAGTTGCCGCCGATCACCTTGGTCTCGTTCAGCGCGAAGATCGAGCTGTGCGGGTCATGGTTGAAGTCGGTCGACACCAGCGCTTCCGTGTAGGCGCCCAGGATGCCCTTCAGCGGGCCGTTGGCGGCGTCGGAGATCGCCTTGGTGATCTCTTCCACCGTGGTGGCGCGCTTGGAGTTGAACTTGAAATCGACGACCGAGACGTTCGGGGTCGGCACGCGGATGGCGGTGCCGTCCAGCTTGCCCTTCAGGCCCGGCAGAACCTTGCCCACGGCCTTGGCGGCGCCGGTCGAGGTCGGGATCATGTTCAGCGCGGCGGCGCGGGCGCGGTGCAGGTCGCTGTGGTTGGTGTCCACAATGCGCTGGTCGCCGGTGTAGGAGTGGATGGTGGTCATGAAGCCGTGTTCGATGCCGACGAGGTTGTCGAGCACGTAAGCGACCGGGGCCAGGCAGTTGGTGGTGCAGGAGGCGTTGGAGACGATGCGGTGCTCCGCCTTCAACTGGTCATGGTTGACGCCATAGACGACGGTGATGTCTTCGTCGGTCGCCGGGGCGGAGATCAGCACCTTCTCGGCGCCCGCTTCCAGATGCTTGGCGGCGGCGTCGCGCTTGGTGAAGATGCCGGAGCATTCCATGGCGACCTGGACGCCCAGATCCTTCCAGGGCAGCTTGGCCGGGTCACGCTCCTGCACGACCTTGATCTCGTGGCCGTTGACGATCAGAACGCCGTCGCGGGTCTCGATGGTGCCGGGGAAACGGCCATGGACGCTGTCATACTTCAGCAGATGGGCGTTGGCCTTGAGGTCGGCGAGGTCGTTGATCGCCACGACCTCGACGTCCTTGCGGCCGCTCTCATAGATGGCCCGCAGAACCAGACGGCCGATGCGGCCAAAACCGTTGATCGCTACCCGAACAGCCATGTCTTCCTCCAATATGAAAATTGACGGCGCCCTTTGGATGCCGGGCGCCGCCGCCGCTTTTTCTCAGAGACGCGCCTTGACGGCGGCTGTGACCGCTTCGGCGGTGATGCCGAAGTGCTTGTAAAGCTCTTGATACGGGGCCGACTCGCCGAAACCGGCCATGCCGATGAACACCCCGTCGCTGCCCAGCCAGCGGTCCCAGCCCAGACGGATGGCCGCCTCGACGCCGACGCGCACGCCGTCGCCCAGAACCGCCGCCTGATAGGCCGAATCCTGCTCGGCGAACAGCTCCCAGCTCGGCATCGACACCACGGCGGTCCCGATCCCGTCGGCCTGGAGCGCCGCGCGGGCCTCCATCGCCAACGACACCTCGGAGCCGGTGGCGAGGATGGTCGCCTTGCGGTCGCCCTCGGCCTCGGCCAACACATAGGCGCCGCGCGCGCTGCGGTTTTCCGCCGTGTGTTCAGTGCGCAGGGTCGGGACGTTCTGACGGGTCAGCGCCAGCACCGACGGGCCGTTCACCCGCTCCAGCGCGATCTGCCAGCATTCGGCGGTTTCCACCGCGTCGCCGGGGCGCAGAACCAGCAGGTTGGGGATGGCGCGCAGGGCCGCCAGATGCTCGACCGGCTGGTGGGTCGGGCCGTCTTCGCCCAGACCGATGGAGTCGTGCGTCATCACGAAGATGGAGCGCTGTTTCATCAGCGCGGCCAGACGGATCGCCGGGCGGCAGTAATCGGCGAACTGCATGAAGGTGCCGCCGTAGGGGATGACGCCGCCATGCAGCGCCATGCCGTTCATCAGCGTGGCCATGCCATGCTCGCGCACGCCATAGCGGACATACTGACCGGCGAATTCGCCCCGGCCCTTCACGTCGACGCTGCCCTTGGCCTTGGTGTTGTTCGACGGGGTCAGGTCGGCGGAGCCGCCCACCATTTCCGGGATCAACGGAACCAGGATGTCCAGCGTGTTGCCGGACGCCACGCGGGTGGCCCAGCTCGGCTTGTCGGCGCTGATCTTGGCCTTGAAGGCGACGATGGCGTCGTTCAGCGCGGCGGGAACGCCACGGCTGACGGCCTGCTCGAACGCGGCTTGCGTGGCGGACTCCTGCGCGTTCAGGCGGGCGGTCCAGGCGGCGAGCGCGTCGGCGCTGCGGGCGCCGGCGGCGCGCCAGGCCGACAGAACGTCGTCGGGAACGACGAAGGGCGCGTGCGGCCAGTCGATGGCGACGCGGGTCGCGGCGATTTCATCGGCGCCCAGCGGCGAGCCGTGGCAGCCATGGGTGTTCGCCTTGGTTGGCGCGCCCTTGCCGATGATGGTGCGGCAGGCGATCAGCGTCGGCTTGTCGGTCGAGGCGCGGGCCTGGGTGATGGCGGCCTCAATGGCGGCCATGTCGTGACCGTCCACAGAGATCGTGTTCCAGCCATAGGAGCGGAAGCGCGCCGGGGTGTCGTCGGTGAAGCTGAGGTCGGTCGAACCGTCGATGGAGATGTGGTTGTCGTCCCACAGAACGATCAGGCGGTTCAGCCCCAGATGACCGGCCAGCGAGCACGCCTCGTGGCTGACGCCCTCCATCAAATCACCGTCCGACGCGATGACGTAGGTGGTGTGATCGACCAGCGCGTCGCCGAAGCGGGCGTTGGCGATCCGCTCGGCCAGCGCGAAGCCGACGGCGGTGGACACGCCCTGACCCAGCGGGCCGGTGGTCATCTCGATGCCCAGCGACGGATCGACTTCCGGGTGGCCGGGGGTCAGGCTGCCCAATTGGCGGAAGCGCTTGATCTCCTCGATCGTCATCCGCTCATAGCCGGTCAGATAGCCCAGCGCGTAGAGAAGCGCGGAGCCATGACCGGCGGACAGGATGAAGCGGTCGCGGTCGGCCCAGTTCGGGGTCTTGGCGTCGAACTTCAGGAATTTGGTGAACAGAACCGTCGCGACGTCGGCCATGCCCATCGGCATGCCGGGGTGGCCGGACTTCGCGGCCTCGACCGCGTCCATGGCGAGCGCGCGGATCGCGTTCGCCATCGTCTGAAGGGAGGGCTGGGCGGAGGAGGCTGCGGACATCGGGGCGGGTTTCCTGAGGTCGAACGCGTGGGACGCGCGATGGGCGACAACCGCGCGGGAGGCGCGATGGGCACAACAGAGTTGCGGGCGCCTGTCAAGGCTCCACAAGACGCGCGCACCATGCCGATCCCTTGCCCCTAGGTCAACATGGGAATGGGGCTTTGCCGGGCATGGCTGACGGGGTGAAATCGGGGCGCTTTGCGCGGCGCGCGGCCCTGCGCGCGGCGTTCTGCCCGACGGATGGCGCGGATTGGGTGTTGACGTCGCCCGGCGGGCGGACCAACTCTAGGCGTCCGAGCGGAGGACGACCGACGTCGCGGGCGTCCGCGTGTGGTTTGGGTTTTCGTCAAACGCTCTCTCGTCAAAGGCTTTGGCCCATGGAATCCGTAAAAGCCGCGCTTGAGCGCCTCAACCGCGCGGTGGACCGTTTGGAGCACGCGGCGACGGCGCGCGACGCCCGCGTGGCGCGCCGCCATCAGGAACTGAGCCAGGCGCTGGACACGGCGCGGGCGGAGCGGGCGACCGCCCAGGCCACCGCCGACACGGTGTCGCAGCGGCTGGAGGTCGCCATCGGTCGTCTCGAACAGGTGCTGGAGAACTGACGCCATGGCCCAGGTCGACATCGAGGTCAACGGACGCGCCTATCGGATGCTCTGCGAAGACGGGCAGGAGGGGCGGTTGCGCGAATTGGCCGCCTATGTCGATGGCCGTCTGAAGCATCTGACCGGCGGCGGCAAATCTGGCTCGGACGCGCAGATGATGCTGATGACCTGTCTGGTGATGGCCGACGAGCTGCAAGACCTGCTGGCCGGGCGCGGAGTCGTTCCGGTGTCGGTGGTCGAGCAGGCCGAGGTGGTCGCCGGACTCGATCTTGTCACAAAACGCATCGAAGAGGTTGCCGTTCGGCTCGAGCGCGCCTAGATTGGGTCTTGGAAGGTCGCTGCCCGGTTCGACAGATCGCAATAATCCCCAGGGCCGATAACCTTGATCCATTAGGGAGCTGTCCCTGTCCAGGCCCATGGCCTGATTACACGGCGCCCACCTGCTCATGCAGGCCATGGAGGATAGGCATATGATCACCGGCCAGGGCGGCCCCTTCCGCTTCCTTTTCTCCGCTGTTCAGCAACGTCGCCGATGATCGATTCGCCGATGATCGACCCGCTGGGCAAGAACGCCGCCCGCGCCGTGGCGCGCGTCGTGCGCGACGCCATCGTGGACCCGGACCAGCGCGACCGCGCGGCTCTCGCGGTGCGCGACCGTCTGGCGGAACTCACTTTTCCCGTATCGAGCGTCGGCGGTTACTGGCCGCTTGGGTCGGAACTCGACGTTCGGCCCGCTTTGCTCCATTTTAAACAATCCGGTTGCGCGGTGGCGTTGCCGGTCTCCGGGCCGCGCGGCACGGCGTTGGTCTTCCGTGATTGGGATCCGGCGCTGCCGATGGCGGCGGGCCGCTATGGGATTCAGGAGCCGGACGCGAGCCGCCCGGCGATTCGGCCTGCGGTTCTGCTGGTTCCGTTGCTGGCCTTCGACCGCAGCGGTCAGCGTTTGGGCTATGGGGCGGGTTATTATGACCGGACGCTCGACGCGCTGCGCGCGCGTGGTTCGGTGGTCGCGGTCGGCGTCGCCTTCGCGGCGCAGGAGGTCGCGGCGGTGCCCTGCGGCCCGCATGACGAGCGGTTGGATTGGATTGTGACGGAGCGCGAGACGCTCCGTTTTGGGGAATAAGGCGGGAACGATGCGGATTTTGTTTTTCGGCGACGTGGTGGGCCGGGCCGGACGGGACGCGGTGATCGCGCACATGCCGGCGCTGCGCGAGCGGCTGGACCCCGACCTGACCGTGGTGAATGGCGAGAACGCCGCCGGGGGCTATGGCGTCACCGTCAAGATCGCCGAGGAGTTTTTCGCCGCCGGGATCGACGTGGTGACTCTGGGCAACCACACCTGGGACCAGAAAGAACTGGTCGGCACCATTGAGCAGCAACCGCGCATCGTCCGCCCGGTGAATTACCCGGACGGCACGCCGGGGCGCGGCTTCGTCCTGTTGCAGGCGCGCGGCGGGCGCAAGGTGCTGGTCATCAACGTTCTGCTGCGCCTGTTCATGGAGCCGATGGACGACCCCTTCGCGGCGGTGGACCGGGTGTTGAAGGCGCACCGGCTGGGCGCGGGCGGGGTGGACGCCATCCTGATCGACGTTCATGGCGAAGCGACCAGCGAGAAGATGATTATGGGCCATTTCTGCGATGGCCGCGCCTCGCTGGTGGTGGGAACGCACAGCCATGTGCCCACCGCCGACCACACCGTGTTGCCCAAGGGAACCGCCTATCAGACCGACGCGGGCATGTGCGGCGATTACGACAGCGCCATCGGCATGAAGAAAGAGGTGGCGATGGCCAAGATGGTCCGCAAGCTGCCGACCGAGCGGCTGTCTCCGGCGGAAGGCGAGGGGACGGTCTGCGGCTGCTATGTGGAGACCGACGACCGCACCGGGCTGGCCCTGCGCATCGAGCCGCTGCGGATCGGCGGGCGGCTGAGCCAGACCTTCCCGGAACGGAGCCAGTGACGGAACAGCCGGGGCGCTGCGGCGAAAAGCGGCGCGCGGCGGTCTGCGCCGCGCTCTCGCCATATTGACTTTCTAATCCGGTGGGTGTCGTCTGCCGCGCCGAAAGCGTGCGGTGGCGTGACGGACCTGTTACATGTGTTCTGCGCCCATCCACCAATTTAACCCGTTCTTGTTCGAGGCTCGTTCGACCCATGGCCGGTCATTCCCAATTTAAGAACATCATGCACCGCAAGGGCGCGCAGGACGCCAAGCGGTCCAAGATTTTCAACAAGCTCGCCCGCGAAATCACCGTGGCGGCCAAAGCGGGGCTGCCCGACCCGGCGGCCAACCCGCGCCTGCGCGCCGCCATTCTGGCGGGCCGCGCCCAGAACATGCCGCGCGACCGCATCGACCGCGCCATCAAGCAGGGCACGCCCGGCGGCGGCGACGACGCCAACTATGAAGAGATCCGGTACGAGGGCTACGGCCCCGGCGGCACCGCGCTGATCGTCGAGGCGCTGACCGACAACCGCAACCGCACCGCGTCGGAAGTGCGCTCCGCCTTCACCAAGCATGGCGGCAGCCTGGGCGAGACCAATTCGGTCAGCTTCATGTTCAACCGGGTCGGCGCGATCCTCTACCCCGTCGCCGCCGCCAGCGCCGACGCCATGTTCGAGGCGGCCCTGGAGGCGGGCGCCGACAATGTGGAATCGGACGAGAACGGCCATCAGGTGACGAGCACGATCGAAAATTTCGGTCTGGTGCGCGACGCGCTGGAAGCCAAGTTCGGCGCCCCCGAAAGCGCGCGCCTGACCTGGTTGCCGCTGAACACCGTCGCCCCCAGCGAAGAGGCGGCGGTCAGCCTGTTGAAGCTGATCGACGTGTTGGAAGACAACGACGACGTTCAGGTGGTCGAAGGCAACTTCGACATCTCCGACGAGCTGATGCAAAAGCTCACCGCCTGAATTTGGGCGGGGCCTGATTGGGCTTAAGTTGGGGCGAACGGGGGCAGGGTTGTGTTTGCGCAGGCCGGACGACACGGAACGGCGCCGCCATCGGCGGTTCGTCTGCTGGGGATCGACCCTGGCCTGCGCCACACCGGGTGGGGCGTCATTGACGTCCTCGGCAACCGCCTGACCCACGTCGCCGACGGCGCGGTCCATTCCGACGCCAATTGCTCCTTGGCCGAACGTCTGGTGCAGCTTCACGACGCCCTGTCGGCGGTGTTGGAGCGCTACGCCCCCGACGAGGCGGCGGTCGAGGAGACCTTCGTCAACGCCAACGCCGCGTCCACCCTCAAACTGGGGCAGGCCCGCGCGGTGGCCCTGCTGGTTCCGGCGCTGGCTGGTCTGGCGGTGGCGGAATACGCCAACAACATGGTCAAAAAGGCTGTCGTCGGGCAGGGCCGGGCGGACAAGGCGCAGGTGCAGGCGATGATCCGCCTGTTGCTGCCCGGCTGCGCCATCACCACCCCCGACGCCGCCGACGCGCTCGCCGTGGCGATTTGCCACGCCCACCATCGGTCCAGTTGGACAATGTGGCGGCGAAACGATTCCGCGCACCGTCAAACCCTCTCCCCCCCGGGGAGAGGGAGGGGACCCGCCGCAGGCGGGGAGGGTGAGGGCGTTGCGACCGCGACGCCTCCCTCGATCCGCAAAACCGGCAAACGCGCGCCCGAAGAAACCGAACGCGCCCGCGTTCTGCGCCGCGACGCCACCGATGTTGAAGCCGCTCTCTGGCAGCGTTTGCGCAATGCCCAGCTTGGCGCGAAATTCCGGCGGCAGGAGCCGATCCTTGGCTATGTCGCGGACTTTCTGTCGCACGAGCATCGCCTGATCGTGGAGCTGGATGGCGGGCAACACGCCGAGCAAGCCGCCGCCCACGATGAACGGCGCACGAAAATGCTGGAACAGGCCGGATTCCGGGTAATCCGCTTTTGGAACACCGACGTGATCGAGAATATGGACGGCGTCCTGACGACGATCAAAACCCGGTTGGAGGAGCGTGACGCGGCGCGGTCAACCGTCGCGGCGGGGAACCCCTCACCCGGCCCTGCGGGCCACCCTCTCCCGAAACGGGAGAGGGATTTGGAGGACGAGCGCGCATGATCGCCAAACTCACCGGAATCGTCGATTCCACCGGAACCGACTGGGTCGTTCTGGACGTCAACGGGGTCGGCTATCTGCTGTCCTGCTCCAACCGCACGCTGTCGCGGTTGGCGGTGGGGGAGCGGGCTTCGCTGGTGGTGGAGACCTTCATCCGCGAGGAGCGCATCGTCCTGCACGGCTTCGGCGATCCGGGCGAGCGCGATTGGTTCAAGCTGTTGACCACCATCCAGGGGGTGGGCGCGCGGTTGGCTCTGTCGATCCTGGGCGTGCTCGACCCCGACCAGCTCACCCGCGCCATCGCCGCGCAGGACAAGACCGCGCTGATCCGCGCCGACGGCGTCGGGCCGAAGGTGGCGGCGCGCATCCTGAACGAGTTGAAGGACAAGGTCGGCAATCTGACGCTCGGCCCCGCCGCCTCGCCCGCGACGCCGGCCAAGGGCGCCCCGGCGTTGGCCGCGTCCACCGCCAACGCGGCTTTGGCCGACGCGGTGTCGGCGCTGGTCAATCTCGGCTATGGCCGGTCGGAAGCCTTTGGCGCGGTGGTCGCCGCCGGGCGGGCGCTGGGCGATGAGGCCAACGTTTCCGACCTGATCCGTCAGGGCTTGAAGGAATTGAGCCAATGACCGGACCGGACCGTCTGGTGCAGCCGGGCCAAGGGCAGGGCGACGGGGCGGAATCCTCGATCCGACCCTTGACGCTCGCCGAATTCATCGGCCAGCGGCAGGCGCGGGAAAACCTGTCGATCTTCATCCAGGCCGCCCGTTCGCGCGGGGAGGCGCTGGACCATGTGCTGCTGTTCGGCCCGCCGGGCTTGGGCAAGACGACGCTGGCGCAGATCGTCGCGCGCGAGTTGGGCGTGGGATTCCGCGCCACCTCCGGCCCGGTGATCGCGCGGGCGGGGGATCTGGCGGCGCTGCTGACCAATCTCCAGCCCCACGATGTTTTGTTCATCGACGAGATTCACCGCCTTAATCCCGCCGTGGAAGAGGTGTTGTATCCCGCCATGGAGGATTTCCAACTCGACCTCATCATCGGCGAAGGGCCGTCGGCGCGCTCGATCCGCATCGATCTGCCGCCCTTCACGCTGGTCGGCGCGACGACGCGCAGCGGCCTCATCACGCGCCCCTTGCGCGAACGCTTCGGCATTCCGGTGCGGCTGCAATTCTATGAACCCGACGAGCTGGAACTGATCGTCCGCCGCGCCGCCGGGGTGCTGAACATGGCCATCACGCCGGAAGGCGCGCGGGAAATCGCCAACCGGGCGCGCGGCACCCCGCGCGTGTCGGGCCGTTTGCTGCGCCGGGTGCGCGACATCGCCGCCGTGGCGGGGGTGGACGAGGTGGACAAGCGGGTGGCCGACGCCGCCTTGACCCGGCTGGAGGTGGATCGGCTGGGGTTGGACGGCATGGACCGCCGCTATCTCGGGCTGGTCGCCACGAATTACGGCGGCGGGCCGGTCGGGGTGGAGACTTTGGGCGCGGCGCTGGGCGAACAGCGCGACGTGCTGGAAGAGGTGGTCGAACCCTATCTGATTCAGCAAGGCTTTCTGCAACGCACGCCGCGCGGGCGCATGTTGACCGACCAGGGGTTCCGCTATCTCGGCCTCAACCCGCCGAGCGCGCCGACGCGGCAGTTCGACATGCTCGACCGTCTGGCCGACGGCGCGGAGGGGGAGGGCGACGATGCCTGATCCGGCGCTTTCCCTGTCCGGTTGGTTCGCCGAGGACGGCACGCACCGCTTTCCCGTGCGCGTCTATTACGAGGACACCGACGCGGGCGGCATCGTCTACCACGCCAATTACCTGCGCTTCGTCGAACGGGCGCGGTCGGAGATGCTCTATCTTCTGGGCTTTCGCCAGACCGAGATGGCGGCGGGCGGCCCGGATTCGCCGGGTGTGTCATTTGCGGTACGGCGGACGACGATTGACTTCGCCGCCCCGGCCCGGCTTGAGGATACGCTTGAAGTGGAGACAAGGATCGCCGATATCGGCGGTGCCTCCTTCGCAGTTGCACAAATCATCCGCCGCGATGGGCGCTTGCTCGTCCGCGCCGATCTGCAATTGGTGACGATCAACGCGGCGGGACGCGCCGTGCGCCTGCCCGGTTCGGTGCGCGCGGCGATGGATCGCCTGCGTCGGACGCAAGATTCGTTTCAACCCGGCCCCAATCGGCCCAACACCCTGCAAACACGAGACTGACCGCGATGGATGCCCTGCAAACCGCCCAAATGGTCGGCGCCGCCGCCGCCACCAAGGCTCCTGAGATCACGATCCTCGGCCTGTTCTGGCAGGCTGACGCGGTCGTCAAGATCGTCATGCTGATGCTCGTCGTCGCCTCGGTCTGGTGCTGGGCGATCATCATCGAAAAGCTGATGCGCATCCGCCGCCTGAACGCCCAGGCCGACGCCTTTGAAGAGAGCTTCTGGTCGGGCGGGTCGCTGGACACGCTCTATGACCGCATCGGCCAAAATCCGGGCGATCCGATGGCGGCGACCTTCTCCGCCGGGATGCGCGAATGGCGGCTGGCCGCCGACCGTGGCCTGTCCGGCACCATGAAAGGCTCGCTGCAACAGCGGGTCGAGCGGGTGATGGCCGTGACCATCGGGCGCGAGATGGCGCGGGCCGAACGCTACATGACCTTCCTGGCCTCGGTCGGTTCGACGGCCCCCTTCATCGGGCTGTTCGGCACGGTGTGGGGCATCATGAACTCCTTCACCTCCATCGCCGGGTCGGGCAACACCAGCCTCGCCGTGGTGGCGCCGGGCATCGCCGAGGCGCTGTTCGCCACCGCCATGGGCCTGCTGGCCGCCATCCCCGCCGTGCTGTCCTACAACAAATTCTCCACCGATCTTGGCCGTTACGCCGATCGGCTGGACACCTTCTCGGGCGAGTTCGCGGCGATTCTGTCGCGCCACCTCGAGGAGCGGGGAGCCGCCTGAACCATGGCCGGACAACTCGCAGGCAAATCCCACGGGCGCGGCAAGCGCCGGGGCTATCGCGCGATGGCCGACATCAACATGACGCCGTTCATCGACGTCATGCTGGTGCTGCTGATCGTCTTCATGGTCGCCGCCCCGATGCTGACCGTCGGCGTGCCGGTCGATCTGCCCAAGACCAACGCCGCCCCGCTGGAGCAGCAAAAGGATCCGCTGTTCGTCACCGTGCAGACCGATGGACAGATTTTTGTCCAGGAATCGGCGGTGGAACTGGGCAACATGGTGCCGCTGCTGATCGCCGTGACCAACAACAACCCCGAAGCCCGCATCCTGGTGCGCGGCGACCGGACGATCGCCTATGGCAAGATGCTGGAAGTGATGGGCACGATGAGCGCCGCCGGTTTCAAAAAGGTCGGTCTGGTGGCTGAGATGCCAAGCGGCCCCGCCGCGACCTCGGCGCGCGTCGGCGCCGCCCCGGTGCGTTGAGGCGGGCGGATCTCCATGCGCAAGCCCCTGATCGCCTCGGCTGTTTTGCACGTCGCGTTTGTCGCGCTGATGGTGCTCGGCATGCCGCCCAGCGATCGCAAGCTCGACATCACCCCGTCGATCCCCATCGAGATCGTCGAGATGGGCGAGGTGACGCAGGCCGCCCGCGTTGAAAAGGGCGAAACCAAGCCCGCCAACGCGGTTCCGCATCCGCCGGTGCCGGAAACCAAGCCGACGCCGCCCGCCCCGACGCCGCCTGACGCGGAAGACGAGCCGCCGCCCCCGCCGCCGCCGCCAACCCGCACGCCGGAGCCGCCGAAGGTCGCCCAGGTCCCGCCGCCTCCGCGCGAGCCGACCCCGCCGCCCAAGCCGACTCCGCCACCACCGCCACCTCCCCCGGCGCCACCTCCCCCGGCGCCACCTCCCCCGGCGCCGCCGCCCCCACCTCCGCCGCCTCCCGCGCCGCCCCCGCCGCCGGAGCCGTCGCCCGTTCCCACGCCCAAGCCCCCGGAACCCAAACCGGAGCCGAAGCCGGAGCCGCCGCGCCCGCCGGAGCCGCCACGGCCTGAGCCGCCCAAACCGGAACCGCCGAAGCCGCCCGAGCCTCCCCGGCCCGAGCCGCCGAAGCCGGAACCGAAGAAGCCGGAACCGGCCAAGCCCGAACCGGCGAAGCCCGCGCCTGCGCCCGCCAAACCGGCGGAACCGGCCAAGCCGACGGAAACCGCCAAGCACGAAGCGGCAAAGCCAGCCCCGGCCAAACCGGCGGAAAAGGCGGCGGCCAAGACGGATCCGCTGTCGGACCTGCTGTCGAACGTCGGCAAGCTGAAGCCGTCGGATAGCCCGAAGGCCGACGGCAAGGCTTCGGCCAAGGCGGACAGCGCGGCCAAGCCAAGCCAGCAAACCGCCTCGGCGGCCCCCGCTGGCGCGGCCAAGGCGGTGAACGGTCCCGACAAGCCGTTCAAGCCGTCGGGTCGGGCGCTGGACGCCATCCGTGGCCAGCTCAGCAAGAACTGGAACTTCGATTCCGGGCGCAAGGACTCGAACTCGATGCAGATCGAGATTCACGTCGAGGTCGGTCGCGACCGTTCGGTCATTCAGGCCTACATCGACGAGAAGTACCGTTCGCGCTATATGACCGACGCGGCCTTCCGCGCGTCCGCCGACGCCGCCGTGCGCGCCGTCAAGCGCTCCAGCCCGCTGGAGTTGCTGACCAGCGAGTTCACGGCGGACAAATACGACCAGTGGCGTTACATCGTGTTCAATTTTGACCCGAGGGACATGTTCTGACCATGACGACGAAGACGAGGCTTATGCTGAAGCTCGCTGGCCTGACCGGCGCGCTTCTCTTGTCCCTCGGCGTTGCCGCTCCGCAGGAGGCGCGCGCCGAGTTGCGCATCGACATCACGCGGGGCGTGGTCGAACCGCTGCCCATCGCCATCACCAGCTTCGCCGGAGCCGGTGGTCGCGACGCTCAGACCGGGGCCGACATCGCCAAGGTGATTTCCGCCGATCTGGAACGGTCTGGCCTGTTCCGCCGGCTCGACCCGCGCGGCTTCCTGCAAACGCCTGAACAGCTTCGCACCGGCGATCCGCGTTACCAGGATTGGAAGGCGCTGGGCGCGCAGGCGCTGGTCGCGGGCAACACCACCACCGGGTCCGATGGCCGCATGAAGGTGGATTTCCGCCTGTGGGACATCGCGTCCAGCCAATACATGCACGGGCTGAGCTACACCGCCCCGCCCCAGGAATGGCGCCGCATCGCCCACATCGTCGCCGACGCCATTTATAAGCGTCTGACCGGCGAGGACGGCTATTTCGACACGCGCATCGTCTATGTGGCCGAATCCGGCCCGGCGAACGTGCGCAAGAAGCAGCTCGCCATCATGGATCAGGACAGTGAGAACCACCAGTTCCTGACCGACGGGCAGTCCTTGGTCCTGACGCCGCGCTTCTCGCCGACGACTCAGGAAATCACCTACATGTCGTACTTCAACAAGAAGCCGCGCGTGTATCTGTTCAACATCGACACCGGTCGGCAAGAGGTGCTGGGCGATTTTCCCGGCATGACCTTCGCCCCGCGCTTCTCGCCCGACGGCAACCGCGTCATCATGAGCATGGCGCAGAACGGCAACACCGACATCTACACGCTGGATCTGCGGACTCGCCGCCAGACCCAGTTGACCGATTCGCCGGGCATCGACACCGCGCCCAGCTATTCGCCGGACGGCCAGCGCATCGTCTTCGAGTCGGACCGGGGCGGCAGCCAACAGCTTTATCTGATGGGCGCCGACGGGTCGGGCGTGAAGCGTTTGAGCTTTGGCGAGGGGCGTTACGGCACGCCGGTGTGGTCGCCGCGCGGCGATTTGATCGCATTCACGCGCCAGCGTGGTAGCAGCTTTGCAGTGGGCGTGATCCGCCCGGACGGTTCGGGCGAGCGAATCTTGAGCGAAGGCTATCATGTGGAAGGCCCGACCTGGGCGCCCAATGGCCGCGTCTTGATGTTTTTCAAAGACTTGCCGTCGGGTGACGGTCGCGGACGGAACGCCAAGCTTTATTCCATCGACATTACGGGGGCGAACGAACGCCGCGTCAGCACGCCGTTGGACGCGTCCGATCCGGCATGGTCGCCCTTGATTCCCTAATCAACTGCTCCTATTTTGCGGCAGCGAGAGGGCAAGGCTTCAGACGACGGTCGGACGTCGGTTTTTCGTCGGGGTTGGCGAAGAAGAGCGGCCCTCATCATGCTTTTCCGACCAAATCAATTGACGTCGTTTTCAAGGGGTCCCTGAACATGCGCATGAAATTCCTGGCTTTGGCCGCCGTCGCTCTGCTCGCCGCCTGCGAAACCGCTCCGAAGGACGCCAACACCGGCGCCGCCACCGGCTCGACCGCGATCCGTCCCGGCTCGCAGGAAGACCTGGCCGTCAACGTGGGCGACCGTGTTTTCTTCGGTCTGGACCGCTATGACCTGTCGCCGGAAGCCCGCGCCACCCTGGACCGCCAGTCCAAGTGGATGCAGACCTACGGTTCGGTCACTGTGACCGTCGAAGGCCATGCCGACGAGCGCGGCACCCGCGAGTACAACCTGGCGCTCGGCGAGCGTCGCGCCAACTCGGTGAAGAACTACCTGGCCGCCAAGGGCGTCCCGGCCAACCGCGTCAAGGTCGTGTCCTACGGCAAGGAAAAGCCGGCCGTCGTCGGTTCGACCGAAGCCGCCTGGTCGCAGAACCGCCGTGGCGTGACCGTCGTCGACTGATAAGTCGGCGCGGAACCGTTCGGGTTCAAAGGAACGTCGCGTCTGGGAAACCAGGCGCGGCGTTTTTTTTCGCCCAGAAAGGGGATCGTTCCGCCTTCTTTGGTCGGGAGGGGTGATCGGCGCGGGTGCGCCCGGCGGCGTCTTCTGCTAAACAGCCGTCATCACTTTGCCTTTTTGACTTGGCACCGTCACAACGGGATCCTCAAGCCCGGACAGGAAGATTGCGCATGACCAAAGTCACCTCCTTCACCGCTCTGCTGCTGAGCGGTTTGCTGTGCGGGACCTCCGCCTTTGCTCAAACGGCGTCTCAATTGGACCGTGTTCAGCGGTTGGAGGGGCAGGTCGCCGCGCTTGGCGGAACTGTGCAGGTGGCTCAGGATTCGTCGCTCGCCGCCGATTTCGAGGTTCGTTTGCAGCGTCTGGAGCGCGACGTGTCGGTGATGACCGGGCGCTATGAGGAGACCACGTATCAGATCTCGCAACTGCGCGAACGTCTGGAAAAGATGAACGGCGACATCGATTTTCGCCTGAAGGACATGGAGTCCAAGGGCGGCGGGGCGATGGGCGGCAACGCCATGGGCGACAGCGCGTTGGGGCCGTCGAAGACGGCCAAGGGGCCGGACAAGCCGCAGGAACGCGCGCCGGACAAGGCGCCGGAAAAACCGTCCGCCGTTGCGGCGTTGCCCGCCAACGCCACGCCGGAAAAGCAGTATGAGCACGCTTTTGAACTGCTGCGTCAGTCGGACTATGACAAAGCGGAGAAGGCGTTGCAGGAGTTCATCGCCAAGAACAAAACCCACGCTTACGCCAGCAACGCGCAATATTGGCTGGGCGAAAGCTATTACGTTCGCAAGAAATTCCCGGAAGCGGCGCAGGCCTTCGCCGAGAATTTGTCAAAATATCCCAAAAACCCGAAGGCGCCGGACAGCTTGCTGAAACTCGGCATGACCTTGCAGCAGTTGAACAAAAAGTCGGACGCTTGCACCGCCTTCAACCAGTTGATGACCAAGTTCCCGGAAGCCTCGGCCAGCGTGAAGCGCCGCGCCGACACGGAGCGTAAGCGCATCAATTGCCCGACCTGACGACCCGCCCGGCGCCAGCGGCGGCGGCTCCGGTTTCCGACGCGGAGTTCGCCAGCCGCATGGCGCGTCTGGCTGGTTTTGAGTCCGCCCCTCGGCTGGCGGTTGGTCTTTCGGGCGGCGGCGACAGTCTGGCCCTGACCCTTCTTCTGCATCGCTGGGCGACGGGGCGGGGCGGGGCGCTGTTGGCGCTGACGGTCGATCACGCCTTGCGCCCGGAATCGGCGATGGAAGCCGCCGGGGTCGCCCAGACGATGGCGCGGATCGGCGTTCCCCACCGCCTGTTGCGCTGGGAGGGGGAGAAGCCCAACGCCGGTCTTCAGGCGGCGGCGCGGGAAGCCCGGCATCGTTTGCTGATCGCCGCTTGCGTCGAGGCGGGCGTCCCTTGTTTGGCGCTGGCCCACAATCAAGAGGATCAAGCGGAAACCGTTCTGCTGCGTTTGTCGCGCGGATCCGGGGTGGATGGGCTGGCCGGGATGGCGCCGAGTCGTCCCGCCGGACCCATCCGGTTGATCCGCCCCTGTCTGGATTTGCCGCATGAGCGGCTGTTGGCGACCTGCCGGGCGGCGGGGGTGGGGTGGGTCGAGGATCCTTCCAACCAAAACCCGCGCTTCGCCCGCGCCCGTTTGCGCGCGGTTGGCTCTTTGTTGGCCGAGGAGGGGTTGACCGCCGAACGATTGGTCGAAACCGCCCGCCGCGCCGCCCGCGCCCGCGCCGCGCTGGACCGCGTGACGGCGGATCTGTTGGCCGTGGCGGCGTCGCTCCATCCCGAAGGCTGGATCCATCTGGACCCCGCGCCCTTGGCGGAGGCCCCGGAGGAGATCGCCTTGCGGGCGTTGACCCGGTGTCTGACCGTCGTCGGCGGCGGGGCGCGCCCGATCCGCGACGCGGCGGTGGAACGGCTCTATGGCGAGCTGCGGATGGGGATGGAGCGGGGGCGGACGCTGGCGGGGTGTCGGGTGCTCCGCCGTCGGGCGGCCATCCTGATCGCCCGCGAGGCCGAGGCCGCCGTCGAACGTTGCGTTGTCCCGCCTGGGCAAAGCGTGTGGTGGGATCGCCGCTTCACCGTCACGCCGTCCGCCGAGCGGCGGACGCCCGTGGAGGTGGCGCGTTTGGGCGTTTCCGCCTGGTCGCGCGTGGTCGCGGAAAAACCCGAGTTGCGGCGGCTTGATCTGCATGCGACGGTGCGGGAAACACTGCCAGGTCTGTGGTCGGATGGGCGGCTGCTGGCGGTTCCGACGCTGGGATTTGCCGGGGATGACCAACCGATGACCGACCTTGTGCGCTTTTCTCCGGCCTTGCCGTTGGCGGGGCCAGCTTTTCCGGTTGTTTTGGCGGGCGGCGGCATTATTTAATCTGAGAACGTGCCCGTGGAGACCGGGGTGCGGCCTTGTCGGCGCACCGCACGGCGATGGGTTCGCAGAAAGGCGTGTGACGTGAACAATTTCGGCAAGAATCTCGCCCTCTGGATCATCATAGGGCTGCTGTTGGTGGCCCTGTTCAACCTGTTCCAGAGCTCTTCGACCCGCAGCCCGCAAACGACCGTTCCGTTCAGCGAGCTTCTCGCCGAAGTGGATCGGGGGCAGGTTGCCGATGTCCAGATCAAGGGCAACCAAGTGTCCGGCCATTTCAGCGATGGCCGCTCCTTCAGCACCTTCATTCCGCCCGAAGCCGGGCTGGTGGAGCGTCTGACCAACAAGAACGTGCGGATCAGCGCGGTCCCCGACGACAGCAACGTCCCGTCGCTGTTCTCGGTGCTGCTGTCCTGGTTCCCGATGCTGCTGTTGATCGGCGTGTGGATTTTCTTCATGCGTCAGATGCAGTCGGGCGGCGGCAAGGCCATGGGCTTTGGCAAGTCGCGGGCGCGCCTGCTGACCGAAAAGGTTGGCCGCGTCACCTTCGACGACGTCGCGGGCATCGACGAAGCCAAGCAGGAACTGACGGAAATCGTCGAGTTCTTGAAGGATCCCCAGAAGTTCCAGCGTCTGGGCGGCAAGATTCCGAAGGGCTGCCTGCTTGTCGGCCCGCCCGGCACCGGCAAGACGTTGACCGCGCGCGCGGTGGCTGGCGAAGCCAATGTGCCGTTCTTCACGATTTCCGGTTCGGATTTCGTTGAAATGTTCGTCGGCGTCGGCGCGTCCCGCGTGCGTGACATGTTTGAACAGGGCAAGAAGAACGCCCCCTGCATCATCTTCATCGATGAAATCGACGCGGTGGGCCGCCATCGTGGCGCTGGCCTGGGCGGCGGCAACGACGAGCGCGAGCAGACGCTGAACCAGCTTCTGGTCGAGATGGACGGGTTCGAGGCGAACGAGGGCGTGATCCTGATCGCCGCCACCAACCGCCCCGACGTTCTTGATCCGGCGCTGCTGCGTCCGGGACGCTTCGACCGCCAGGTCGTGGTGCCCAACCCCGACGTGCTGGGCCGCGAGAAGATCCTCAAGGTCCACATGCGCAAGGTGCCGCTGTCTCCGGACGTCGACGCCAAGGTGATCGCGCGCGGCACGCCGGGCTTTTCGGGCGCCGATCTCGCCAACCTTGTGAACGAGGCGGCGCTGCTGGCGGCCCGCATCGGCAAGCGCGTGGTCGGCATGAGCGAGTTCGAGAACGCCAAGGACAAGGTCATGATGGGGGCCGAGCGCCGCTCCATGGTCATGTCGGAGGATGAGAAGAAGCTGACCGCCTATCATGAGGCCGGTCACGCCATCTGCGCCGTCCACAGCGCGGACAGCGATCCGGTCCACAAGGCCACCATCATCCCGCGCGGTCGCGCCCTGGGCATGGTGATGCGTCTGCCGGAAGGCGACCGGATTTCGCTGTCGCAGGCCAAGCTGTTGGCCGATTTGTGCGTCGCCATGGGCGGTCGCATCGCCGAAGAGTTGATCTTCGGCAAGGATCGGGTGACGACCGGCGCCTCGGGCGACATCAAGATGGCGACCGAAATGGCCCGCCGCATGGTCACGGAATGGGGCATGAGCGAGAAGCTCGGCCCGCTCCTGTACGGCGAACCGACGCAGGAGGTGTTCCTCGGCCATTCGGTGACGCAGCACAAGAACATGTCGGACCGCACGGCGCAGACGGTGGACGAGGAAATCCGTCGGATCGTTGACGAGAGCTATGAAAAGGCCCGCAAGATCCTGACCGAGAACATCGATCAGTTGCACGCGCTGGCCAAGGGTTTGCTGGAGTTCGAGACGCTGAGCGGCGAGGACATCAACCGCCTGCTGCGCGGCGAACCGATCATCCGCGACGAGGACCGGGAAAGCTACACACCCGCCCCGCCGCGTCAGCCGACTTCGGGCCGCCGGTCCTCCGTTCCGCCCACCGGCGGGAAGGAAGGCGGCATGGGGCCGGAGCCGCAGGGAACCTGATCGCCGACCAGGCTTGCCGGAGGCGTTTTGTCTCCGGCAGGTTTGGCGGGCGAGGACTTGGCGGTCAAGGAGTGGCGTAGACGATTGTTCACGCACAAAAAAGCCGACGCGCCCTGTGGACGCGTCGGCTTTTTGCGTGATGGCGCTGGAGGAGCTTTAGAAAGACCCCTTTTGCTCGCGCCGACGGTCCAGCGCGATGTCGAACTGACGCAGCAGCTTTTGGGTGCCTTCAAAATACAGCTTGCGCGAGGGCGTGTTTTTCATGCAACGGGCGTCGAGATGCGACACGCTGGTCAGCGCCGACACGCAATAGCCAAGCAGCCAGTAGCGCGACCGGATGGTGCGCAGATACTCGCGGAAGGGTTCGGGCTTTCCAGCCATGAACGAGCTGAAGGCCGTTTCGTAATCGGCCAGAATGCCCCGGATGTCCATCAAGGTGGTGTCCAGCAGCTTGCCCACCTTTTCGATGTGCATCAGCAGTTGGGTTTCATAGGGCTTGTGCATGCGGATGTCGACCGGCACGCAGTCCTTGGATTTCAGCCAGTTCAGGATCACGCGTGCGCGCGGGGCGATGCGGCGCAACTGGTATTCGTAGAAGGTGGTTCCCTTCCAGGCGCTGAAAATCGTGTCGGCTTCGCTGCGTTCGATGCCAAAGGCGGAGACGAACAACCCCGCCTCTTCCAGATTGGGATTCCAGATGGCTTCGAGGAAGCGTTCGATGCTCTGGGCGTTGCCGCCCCCGCCGCCGCCGCCCAGAGCCTTGCGGACAATGGGTTCAATGCGGGCGCGGATAAGGCGGCGAAGCTGATGGTCTTCCTCGTTGCTGATGAGCCAATGACGGGGATCGACGTTGACCTTTTCCGCCTCAAAGCATGTTTTCAACAGGAAGGCGTCGAGCGACGGCACCTCGTCGATCATCGACAGCATCTTCATGTCGCCGATGATGCCGTTTTCCGCCGGGCCGTTCTTGATGCCGAACTGCTCTTCCAGCAACAACTCACTGTTGTGGCCCCGCAGATAGACGGCGATGCCGCCGGATTCCGGGGATTTGGCGTTGTGCGGCACATAGATGCCCGTTTCGACCGGCCGTCCGCCGCCTTCGCTGACCTCGTCGTCGCCGGAGATCGGACCGCCGCCGCCATCGTCAAGACCGTTGAAGCTGGGGTATTTGAACAGGATTGAATTGTTCAAACCCTGGGCCTTGAACATTCTCTGTTCTTCGGGGATCTCGCGCGTGATCGCGATGAGATTCATCGACACGCTGGAGCCGCCGTAGAGGATCTGTTCCAGAATCGGGGAGACCGAATCCATAGTCTTGCGAGCGCGCATCAAAATTACCCGATTCCAGGAATTATGGGCAGAGCATAAACGGCGCGAACGCAAACGCAAAGAGGGATCGGCTCAGCGATCCCCCTTTGCAATCTTGGCTCACACGGTTGTGAATCAATCAGCTTTTGGTGTGCCGCCCAGCGAGTTCAGAAGCTGGGCGACTCCAGCGGCCTCATCGACGGCGACCATGCCGACGGTGTGATAGCCGCTGTCCACATGCATCACCTCGCCGGTGACGCCGGCGCCCAGATCGGACAACAGGAACAACCCCGCGCCGCCGACCTCCTGGATGGTGACGTTGCGCTTCAACGGAGCGTTCAGCTCGTTCCATTTCAGGATGTAGCGGAAATCGCCGATGCCGCTGGCGGCCAGCGTCTTGATGGGACCGGCGGAAATGGCGTTGACACGGATGTCCCGGCCCCCCAGATCGACGGCGAGGTAACGCACGCTGGCTTCCAAGGCGGCCTTGGCGACGCCCATCACGTTGTAGTGCGGCATGACGCGCTCAGCCCCATAGTAGGATAGAGTGAGCATGCTGCCGCCATCCGTCATCAACGGCACGGCGCGTTGCGCCACGGCGGTGAAGGAGTAACAGGAAATGTCCATGGTGCGGAGGAAGTTGCTCCGCGTGGTGTCGAGATACAGGCCATCCAACTCGTTCTTGTCGGAAAACGCGATCGCATGAACCACGAAATCCAACTTGCCCCACTCCGCTTCAATGGCGGCGAAGGTCGCGTCGATGCTGGCCTCGTCCGTCACGTCGCACGGCAGGACAAGGCGCGCGCCAACCTGATCGGCGAGCGGCTTCACCCGCTTCAACAGGGCGTCGCCCTGATAGGTGAAGGCCAACTCCGCCCCGTGCTGGGCCAGGGTGGACGCAATCCCCCAGGCGATCGAGCGGTCGTTCGCCACGCCCATAATCAGGCCACGCTTGCCAGCCATCAGCGGCATCGGATTGGACATTGGTACCTCGTGAACTGGGCTATTGCCGCGAAAAGTGGGGCGCATCCTACACGAAAGCGTCGCCCGGTCAAACCGACGCCGCAGAATTCAGAGCAGGAGATTCGCCATGACGGCGACTGATCGAGGGGTGGGTCAGGCGCGCCGAGCGGTCGCGCGCCTGCGTGACCTGGGCGGCTTCTTCGGTCATTCGATGCTGCGTTTTTACAACGACAATTGTTTTCAGACCGCCGCGTCGCTGACCTACACCTCGCTGTTGGCCATCGTGCCGCTGATGACCATCGGCTTCGCCATCTTCTCCGCCTTTCCGGCCTTCAGCGCTTTGCAGACGCAAATCCAGATGACGATCTTCAAAAATCTGGTGCCGGAGATTGGCGACGCGATTCTGGATTATCTGGGCCGCTTCATGGCCAACGCCGGGCAGATGCCAATTTTTGGCGTTATTGGGCTGGCGGTGTCGGCGGTGCTGCTGATCTGGACCATCGAGGGGGCCTTCGCCACCGTCTGGCGGGTGCGCGAGCCGCGTTCCTACGTCACCCGCATTCTGTCCTTCTGGGCGGTGGTGTCGCTGACGCCGCTGTTCGTCGGAGCCAGCCTGTCGCTGTCAAGCACGCTGTGGACGGCGCTGGAGTTCGCCCATCTCGACGGCGTGGCTTACCCCTTGGCCGGGTTTGGCGTTCTGCTGCCGCTGGCGCTGCAACTCATCGGCTGCTCGCTGCTGTACCTCATCATTCCCAACCGCGAGGTGTTCTGGCTTGACGCCTTTTGCGGCGGCGCGGTGGGAGCGGTGTTGCTGGAGGGATCAAAGGCGGTGTTCGCCTGGTACATGCGCGAATACCCGGCCTATCAGACCATCTATGGGGCGCTGTCCACCGTCCCGATCTTTCTGTTTTGGCTCTACATCGCTTGGTCGACCGTGCTGTTCGGCGCGGTGGTGACGGCCTCCTTGCCGGAGTGGCGGGCGGGAAAGATCACGCGCGGCGGGCCGGAAGGCTTGTCGCCGGCCCAACGGCTGGCGTTGGCGTTGGCCGTTCTGGCTGAGTTGAAGGAGGCGAGTCGGCTTGGCGTTGGGTTGCCGCGTCGGACGCTGGTGGCGCGGGTGCCGGTGGGAAGCCTGTTGATCGACGGCATTCTGGACCAACTGCTCGACGCCCATTGGGTCGCCCACACCACCCGCGATTCGTGGGTGACGACTCGTGATCTGGCCGAATCGACTCTGCTCGACCTCATCAAGGCGCTGGGAATCGGCATGCGTGGATCGGTGCGGGAACTTGGCGACATGAACCACCCGTGGCAGGAGCGCGCCGCCCGTCTTCTGGAAGTGGCTGACGGACGTCAGGGCGAGGTGTTGAACGTGCCGATCAAGAGCCTGTTGGCCGATGGCGTGGCGGAAGCGAACGGCGCAACCACGCTGTCGGTTCGCGCGGTGAAGGGGTAAGGGGCTTGGGTTGAAAAGAAAATGGCCCGCCACAAATGGCGGGCCGCTCTCACCTGTCGCGCAGGTCAATCAGGCTATCAGTCCAATCCGGCCTTTTTGCGGACGTCGTAGCTGCGGGTCTTGGACCATTGCTCCATGAACTTGACCAGTTCGGCGTCGGGCGGGTCGGGCAGCATGACCTTCAGCTTCACATACTGGTCGCCCGCCGTTCCGCCGGATTGGCTGGCGACGCCCTTGCCGCGCAGGCGCAGGACCGATCCGGTGTTGGCGCCGGGCGGCACCTTCACCGCCACCTTGCCGCTGATCGTCGGCACATGGATGGTGGCGCCCAAAACCGCCTCGTTCAGGGTGATCGGCACCTCGACATGGATGTCGCCGTCCTGACGGGTGAAGAAGGGGTGGGCTTCGACATGAACCTCGATGATGGCGTCGCCGTTGGGCATGCCGCCCATGCCGGGCAGCCCCTGGCCCTTCAGCCGCAGCTTCTGTTCGTTCTCCGTGCCGGGGGGAACCGCCACGTCGATGCTTTTGCCGTTGGACAGGCTGATGCGCCGCTTGGTGCCTTGGGCGGCCTCCACGAAGGGAACCGTCACCGAATAGGCGATGTCGCTGCCGCGCACCTTCGGCCCATTTGACGACGCGCCGCCGCCGCTGGCGCCGGCCCCCGCCCCGCCGCGACGGCGGGCGCCGCCGAACAGGTCGGAAAACCAATCGTCGCCGCCGCCAGAGAAGAATGAGTCATCAGCGCTGCCGCTGTAAGCGCGCCCGCGCCCGGCATGACCGCGCGGACCCGCATGACGTTCCTGGCCCGAGGAGTCAATCTCCCCCCGGTCGAACTTGGCGCGCTTCTCGGAGTCGGACAGCAGGGTGTACGCCGCTGAAATCTCCTTGAAGCGCTCCTCGTTGGCGGCGTCGCCCGGTTTCAGATCCGGGTGATGCAGCTTGGCAAGTTTCCGGTACGCCTTCTTGATGTCATCGGCGCTGGATGATCGGCTGACGCCAAGAACGCTGTAGGGGTCACGCGTGGCCACGGGCGAAGCAATCCTGCCCCCAAGAGTGGGGGCATCAAAAGGTTACTGATTGGCGATGATCTTCCACGTTCCATCGGGTTGTTTGCAAGCGGTTCCGTAAGCAAGCTCCGTCCGACCGCCAACCGTGACCGTCTGTTGATACTCGCGGCAGTAGGTTCCGGTGTTGCTGTAGCCGTCGCGGGTGGTGGTGACGGTGCCGGAATTGCCCGATTGCGGGTTGTTCCAGGCGATTCGGTCGCCCACCGGGGCGGCGTAGGCGCGGCGCGCGGCGGTGCTGGCGAAATCGGCGTCGGCCTTGTCCAACGACGCGCCGATCTCCTTGCCGACGAACGCGCCCAGCAGCGTGCCGACGCCGGTGGCGATCAGTTTGCCCGATCCGCCGCCGATCTGCGACCCGATCAGGCCGCCGGCCACGGCGCCGCCGACCGTGCCGAAGGTTTCTTTGGCGCCGCCGGTGGTGCAACCGGCGAGCAGGGCCACGGCCAGAACGGTCGGGACGAGTTTCTTCACGAACATCTGCGCCTCAAAAAGGTTTGGGTGCCGCCAACGCCTTATCCGATGGCGCGGTGGTGGACAGTGATATAAGCGACCCTATCCTTGCTGTGAATTGGCATGACGGTGGGCGCCATCGTTTTTCACAACAGCCCGCCCTTGCCCCCGGATGAAACAGGACGATCCGCGATGACCGACACGAGTGACCGCAATCCGTATGAGCTGTTCGCCGAATGGCTGGACGAGGCCGGACGGAGCGAGCCGAACGACCCGAACGCCATGGCGCTCGCCACCGCCGACGCGGCGGGCGCGCCATCGGTGCGCATGGTGTTGCTGAAGGGGGTGGATGATCGGGGGTTTGTTTTCTACACCAACACGGAAAGCCGCAAGGGCGAACAGCTTTTGGCCAACGCCAACGCGGCGCTGTGCTTTCATTGGAAATCGCTGCGCCGCTCGATTCGGGTCGAGGGCCGGGTGGAGCGGGTGACGGATGCCGAGGCCGACGCCTATTTCGACAGCCGTCCGCGCGAAAGCCGAATCGGCGCCTGGGCCTCGCAGCAGTCGCGCCCGCTGGAAGGACGGTGGGAGTTGGAAAAGCGGGTGGCCCAATTCGCCGCCAAGCACGCGATTGGTCGGGTGCCGCGTCCGCCGCATTGGACCGGCTTCCGCGTTCTGCCCGCGCGGATTGAATTCTGGCAGGATCGTCCCTTCCGTTTGCACGACCGGTTGCTCTATCGAAGGGACGAGTCGCAAGCGACTGGGTGGGTTACGGATCGGCTTTATCCTTGAGCGACCGTCCGTCGCGGCGCGCGCCCACCGAACGGGCGCGCTTCCGGCATCCATTTTTCGCGTGTCTTTGCGCGCGTCTCCCAATCAGAATGGTGGTCGCCGTTCCGGGAAAACCCGAATATTATGCTTTCATGACATTTGGCACAATCTTGAGGCGCTTATTTACGCTTGGGTATTCGACCAATGGACAAGGGGTAGGCCCCTCAGTTTGGGGTTCCATCGGTTGCGGGAAATCTCAAAGAGCGTAATAATTGTGCGCGGGAGTGAACGTTCAGAAACAAATCTACAAAAACGGTGGTGGACATGGACAGCGGGTTCGGAATTCGGCCTCACCTGATTGAAGACATCGCCAAAGAGGCGGGCAATCTGGGCATTGAGATCGCGGACATCGCTGGACACATCGAGGACGTCAACGCGCGCGTCAACCGGCAATCCACTGTTTTTGCGGAGTTGCGCGACACCGGCGCCAAGATGTCGCAAAGCACCCAACGGATTTCCGCCGCTTCCAGCGTCGCGCGCGCCGTCACCGAACAGGCCCGGCAGGAGGTTGAAACCTCCCACGACCGGGTTCAAACCTCGTTGGCCGACATTCACGCGCTGGTGTCGTCGGTGGCGGGGATCGAGCAGCAGATCGTCGGGCTGCGCGGCGCGCTGGATCGCGTCGGCAAGGTCGCCAAGGAGATTTTCACCATCGCCAAGCAGACCAACCTGCTGGCGTTGAACGCGACGATCGAGGCGGCGCGGGCGGGGGAGGCCGGGCGCGGCTTCGCCGTCGTCGCCAACGAGGTCAAGGCGCTGTCGTCCAAGACCAGCGAAGCGACCACGGAAATCGACGCGACTTTGAAATATTTGAACGAGCAGGCGCAGCGCTTGATGACCGAAAGCTCGGCCAGCGCGGTCAAAGCCCGCGCGGTGAGCGAGGGCACCACCGCCATCGGCGCGGTGATCGAAACGGTTGGTCGGGCGATGCGCGAACTGCACGGCGAAACTGACAAGATCGAAGCGGCTTCGTCAGAAATCGGGAGCAACTGCGCCGATCTTGAGCATGAGATCGCCGATCTGGCGGTGGGCGTGAAGCTGTCGAGTGAAAACCTGTCGCAAGCGCGCGACCGGGTGAACACCCTGGTCGGCATGAGCGAGCGTTTGATCGGCATCACCGCTGAATTGAACATTGAAACGGTCGACACCCCCTTCATCAAGATGGTGACGGAAGCGGCGGCTAAAGTTTCAGCGGCGTTCGAGGACGCGGTCGCCCGTGGCGAGGTGGGCGAAGCCGATCTGTTCGACCGCGCTTACCAGCCGGTGTCGGGGTCGGATCCTCAGCAATTCACCACGCGCTTCACCCAGATTTGCGACCGCCTGCTGCCCGACATTCAAGAGCGGGTGTTGGCGGGGAACGAGCGAATCGTCTTTTGCGTGGCGCTGGACGAAAACGGCTATCTGCCGACTCACAACCGGAAATTCAGCCAGCCGCAGGGGCGTGATCCCGTGTGGAACGCCGCGAATTGCCGGAATCGACGGATGTTCAACGACCGCGTCGGCTTGGCCGCCGGGCGCAACACGAAGCCATTTTTGCTGCAAACCTACCGTCGCGACATGGGCGGCGGCAATTTCGCGCTGATGAAGGACGTTTCCGCGCCGGTGATGGTGCGTGGCCGCCATTGGGGCGGTCTGCGCGTGGCGTATAAGGTGTAAGAGCGCCGCGTTTGCGCTAAACTCGCGCCACAACGGCAAAAGGGCGCGGGTCATCGCGCGTGAAGGGGCGACGCATGGGGTTTTCTGTCACCTTTTGGGGCGTCCGGGGAACCATCCCATGCCCGATGGCGTCGCATCTGGGGTTTGGCGGCAACACCTCTTGCGTCGAGGTGATCGCGGGCGAGCAGCGGATCATTCTGGACGCGGGAACCGGCCTGCGTCCGCTGGGGCGCAAGCTGCTGGCGGAGGGCGTGACGTCAGCGACCTTGCTGTTGAGCCACACCCATCTCGACCACATCAGCGGTTTTCCCTTTTTCGCGCCAGCCTACACCAAAGGGTTTTCCCTGCGTGTGATGTCCGGCCATCTGATGGGCAGCCCAAACATCGAGGCGGTGATGTCCCGCCAGATGGAGCGGCCCTTGTTTCCGGTGCCGTTGCGCACGATGGGCGGCGACATCAGCTTTATCGAAATTCCGGCTGGCCACAGCTTCAAGCTGGCGGGCGGCGTGCGCATCCACACCGCCGCGCTCAACCATCCCGATGGAGCCACCGGCTATCGGATCGAGCATCAGGGGCATTCGGTCGCCTACGTCACCGACACCGAACATGTGACCGACCATATCGACCGCAACATCCTCAATCTGGTCGATGGCGCCGATCTGTTGCTCTATGATTCGACCTACACTGACGAAGAATGGACGCAGCGAATCGGCTGGGGCCATTCAACCTGGATGGAGGCGGTGCGCATCGCCCGCACGGCCCATGTCAAGCGACTGGGGCTGTTCCACCACGATCCTGACCATGACGACGCGGCGATGACCTCCATCGAAGCGGCGGCGCGGGCCGAATTTCCCGATTGCTTCGCCGCACGGGAAGGGACGACGGTGGTCTTGGGATGAGCTATAGGGAGGGTCGCTGTCCTTCCTATTGGTTTTCTCCATGACCGCCACCATCCTCGGCCTGTTCGCCGTCACCTATCTGGGCATGGCGCTGGGCCGCTTTCCCGGCCTCAGCATCGACCGCACCGGCATCGCGCTGGTGGCGGCCATTCTGTTGTTGGCGGTTGGCGCGCTCGACACCAAGCAGGCGGTCGAGGCCATTGATTTTCCGACCATCTTCATCCTGTTGGGCCTGATGATTCTGTCGGCGCAATACGCGGGCAGCGGTTTTTACGATTGGTGCGCCTTGCGGGTGGCGCGGGCGGCGCGGTCTCCCGCCCGGCTTTTGGCGGTGATCGTCGCGGTGGGTGGTGGATTGTCGGCGGTGCTGGCCAACGACGTGGTGGTGTTCGCCATGACGCCGATGCTGTGCGTCGGGCTGTTGGCGCGGCGGCTCGACCCGCGCCCCTATCTGATCGCGCTGGCCGGATCGGCGAACGCCGGATCGGCGGCGACGATGATCGGCAACCCGCAGAACATCCTGATTGGGCAAGTCGGACGTCTCAACTTCTGGCGTTTTCTGGAGGTTTGCGCGATTCCGTCTCTTGTGGCGCTTCTGATTGTGTACGCCGTGGTCTGGCTGGCTTGGCGGGGCCGCTTCGGCGAGCCGCAAGGGGACGGGCCAGTGGCGGAGGCGCCGTTGGACCGTTGGCAGTTGGGCAAGGCGGTGACGGCCACGGCGGTTCAGCTGGCGCTGTTCGCTCTGCCGATCCCGCAAGAGCACGCGGTGCTGCTGGTGGCGGGCGTCATGATGATAAGCCGACGCATGGCCAGCCGCGACATGCTGGGGACGGTGGATTGGCATCTGCTGGTGCTGTTCGCCGCGTTGTTCGCCATCAACCACGCGCTGGGGTTGACCGGCCTTCCGGCGGCCTTGATCGGCGATCTGACGGCGGCGGGTTGGCTCCCTGACCGGCTGGCGGTGATGGCGCCGCTGGCGCTGGCGGGCAGCAACAGCATCGGCAACGTCCCGGCGGTCATCCTGCTGCTGGCGGCGTGGCCCGCGCCACCCGAAGGGGCGCTGTACGGCTTGGCGCTGCTGACGACGCTGGCGGGAAATTTGCTGCTGCCCGGCAGCCTCGCCAACATCATCGTGGCGGAGCGGGCGGCGGCGTCCGGCGTGCGGCTGGGTTTTCTCGAACACGCCCGTTGCGGCGTGCCGATGGCTCTGCTGTCCATGGGCGTCGCCGCCCTTTGGCTGTGGGCGCGGGGGTGGATGACGTTTGTTTGATCGCGCGCGTTCTTTCTTCTGCCAAGCTTCGCGCATGAGGTAGGGTTGAGAGCGTGCGGGCGGGTTTCTGGAGGAGTGCGGACGCCGTGGGTCTCGTTGGTCAGTTTCTGGAATTCATCGAACAGACGCCCAACCAGTCCCTGCGGGCGCTGAGCGACCGTGTGCTGCGCAAATGCCGCGAGTTGACGGAAGCCGAGGCGGGCAGCGTGTTCATGCTGCGCGGCCAGGGGCGGGCGCGGCATCTGGAGGCGGTCAGCGTCCAGAACGACGTGATCCGCGCCAAGACCGCCGCCTTCACCGTGCCCCTCAACACCACCTCCATCGCCGGATATGTGGCGATGACCGGCGAGACGGTGCTGATCGACGACGCCTACGCCATCGACTGGAACCAACCCTACCGCTTCAATCCTGGTTTCGATCAGCGCACCGGCTTTCGCACCCGTTCGATCATGGCCTTCGCCCTGAAGGGCTTTCGCGGCAAGCCGGTTGGGGTGGTGCAACTCATGAACCGCCGACCGGGCGTCGATGGCGGGCCGCTGACCTTCCAGTCCGATCACGAGGCGATGATCGCCCCGGTCAACCATCTGATCGGGCGGGCGTTGGAGCGAACGGCGACGCTGGAGCGTTTGAAGGAGCGCAACCGCGAACTGACGCAGGAGCGCCGCCGCGTCGCCGAATTGCAGGTGGAGACGGAGCGCGCCTTCATGGTCTCGGTCAATCTGCTGGCCAAGGCCGCCGAAGTCCATGACGAGGACACCGGCAATCACATCCTGCGCGTCAACGAATATTCCCACGCGCTGGCGGTTTGGGCGGGCTGCTCGCGCGCCTTTTGCAAGGAAATCCGCTTTTCCGCCGCCTTGCACGATGTCGGTAAGATGAGCGTCGATCAGGCTGTGCTGCACAAGCAGGGGCGGTTGGACGAACGCGAATTGGCCGAGATGAAGCGGCATCCGATCTACGGCTATGAAATCCTGTCGGCGTCCGACCGGCTGAAGATGGCCGCCGAAATCGCGCTGCGCCATCACGAACAATGGGCCGGAACCGGCTATCCCGGCCAGTTGAAGGGGGAGGAGATCCCGCTGGCCGCGCGCATCGTGTCCATCGCCGATTGCTACGACGCGCTGCGCAGCAAGCGCCCCTACAAGCCGTCCTTCAGTCATGAAAAAGCGGTGTCGATCATGACGCAGGGCGACGACCGAATTGACCCGGCCCGCCATTTTGACCCGCGCCTGATGGCGCTGTTCGCCGAAAAGCACGCGGAGTTCGACCGAATTTGGAACGAACTCCGCGATGAAGACGAGGGCGCGCTCGACGCCTGACGGGCGTTACGCCGCCGGAGCCTCGCCCTCGCCCCAGACCAGGCTGTTGAACAGCGGTTCGATCACCGTCGGCCCCAGATCGCGGGTGATGAAGACCAGCTTGGTGCGTTGATCCTCGCTCGGCCATTCCTCCAACCGGACGGGGGGGTGGAACATATGCTGGACGCCATGGACCACCACCGGCAGGTCGCTTTCCTGGACGTTCAGCAGCCCCTTCACCCGCAACAGATTGTCGCCGCCCTGGGCGATCAGCGCCTCCATGAAATCGACGAAGCCGTTCCAGGGGACTCGGCGGTCGATCACCATGCAGAAGGCGCGGATGTGGTCGTCGTGGCGGTTGGCGTCATGGTGGTGGTGATCGTGGCCGCAATCGGCGCCGCAATGCTCGCCATGCTCATGATCGTGATGATGATCGTCATGCGCGCGGTCATGCTCATGATGGTCATGCCCATCATGCTCATGCCCATGATGCTCATGGCCGCGCGCCTGCTCGTCGCGATACGCCTCCTCGCGCAGCCAGCGGACGACGTCCGGGCTTTTGGTCTCCGGGTTGTAGAGACCGGCGTCGAACAGCACGGCCGGGTCGATGGCGCCATGGGCGGCGGGGATGATCGGGGCCGCCGGATTGATGGCGTTCAGCCGCTTCATCAGCGCTACGGTCGCGGCGGGGGCGGCCACGTCGGTCTTGGTCAGCACGATGCGGTCGGCGACGGCGGCCTGCTTGACGCTTTCCGGTTGGCGGTCAAGCTGGCTGGAGCCGTGGGCGGCGTCCACCGTGGCGATCACGCCGTCCAGACGGAAGCGGGCGGCCAGCAGCGGATCGGTCATCAGCGTGTGGATGATCGGCGCGGGATCGGCCAGCCCGGTGGTTTCCACCACCACCCGCTCGAAATCCGGCACTTCGCCGCGCACCCGCTTCAGGAACAGGTCGCGCAGCGTGTCCACCAGATCGCCCCGGATGGTGCAGCACAGGCAGCCGCTGTCCATCAGCACCATGTTTTCCGACGCTTTGGCGACCAGCAGATGGTCCAGCCCGACCTCGCCAAACTCGTTGATGATGACGGCGGTGCGGGCCATGGCGGGATGGCGCAGCAGCGCTTGCAGCAGCGTGGTCTTGCCGCTGCCGAGAAAGCCGGTGAGCACCGAAACGGGCAGGCGGGGAGAGGTCACGGGTGTTTCTCCTGACAGTCTTTGCAGACGCCGCGCACCTCGACGGTGGGGCGTTGCACGCGGAAGCCGCGCCCGGCGGCGGCGGCGTCGATGGCGGATCGGATTGACGGGGCGTCGATCTCGGCGGCGTCGCCGCAGCCCTCACAGACCAGGAATTGCCCGGAATGCGTGGCGCCGGGGGCGGCGCAGCCGACATAGGCGTTGAGCGATTCGATGCGGTGGACCAGCCCCTGTTCGACCAGGAACTCCAGGGCGCGGTAAACGGTCAAGGGCGCGGTCGCCTTGCCGTCCTGCTGGCTCAGATCCTCAAGAATGGCGTAGGCGCCGCGCGGGCGGTGGCTGGACCACACCAGTTCCAGCACCCGGCGGCGCAGGATGGTCAGGCGGGCGCCGCGCGCCGCGCACAGCGCGTCGGCGCGGGTCAGCGCGTCGGCGACGCAATGGGCGTGGTCGTGCGGCGCGGCGGTGGTGCTGGCGTGGGGGTGAGCGCTCATGGCGTTACTTTATAACATCGCGACGCGCCGCACAACGCGGCGTTTTCACCCATTCTTGCATTCGGCGAACAGCGCCAGCGCCCGGTCGCGGGCCAGCGCGTGGTCGATGATCGGGCGCGGGTAGCTCTCGCCCAGACGAACCCCGGCCTGCCGCAAAATCTCCGGCGGCGCGTCCCACGGCTTGTGGATCCAGCGCGGCGGCAGGCGGCGGAGTTCGGGGACGAAGCGGCGGACGTAATCGCCCTCGGGATCGAACTTCTCGCCTTGCAGCACCGGGTTGAAGATGCGGAAGAAGGGGGCGGCGTCGGCCCCGCAACCGGCGGTCCATTGCCAGCCCCCGGCGTTGTTGGCCAGATCGGCGTCCACCAGCGTGTCCCAGAACCAGCGCTCCCCCGTCCGCCAGGGCAGCAGCAGATCCTTGACCAGGAACGAGGCGGCGATCATCCGCGCCCGGTTGTGCATCCAGCCGGTTTCCCAGAGCTGCCGCATCCCGGCGTCCACGATCGGATAGCCGGTGCGCCCGCGCGTCCAAGCCGCCAGCCCGGCGGGATCGTCGCGCCAGGGGAAGGCGGCGAACCGCTCGTCCAGCGGTTGGTCGGCCAGGTGGGGGGCGTGGTGCAGCAGATGGTGATTGAACTCGCGCCAGCCGATTTCCCGCAGAAACGACTCGACGCCGGTCTGCCGGTCGGGGTGGGCGTCCGCCGTGTGGCGGGCGGCGTGCCAGATCTGGCGCGGCCCGATCTCGCCAAAGGCCAGATGGGGCGACAGGCGGGCGGTGCCGTCCTGGTCGGGGCGGTCGCGCTCGGTCGGGTAGCGGGCGACCGGCCCGTCGAGGAACGCGGCCAGCCCGTCGCGCGCCGCCGCCTCGCCCGGACTCCAGGCCGCCCGCAAGCCGCCCGCCCAATCCGGCGCGGTGGGCGACAGGCCCCAGGAGTCCAGCGGGTCGGAGGCGGGCGGCGTCGCCAGGGCGGGCAACAGGGCGGGGGCGGGCAGGGGCGCGGGCGGGGCCAGCGTGGCCGACAGGCTGCGCCAGAAGGGGGTGAAGACCTTGAACGGTCCGCCGCTTTTATTTTGCACGGTCCAGGGTTCGGCCAGCAGATTGGCGTTGAAGCTGCGCGCCTCGACCCCGTCGCGTTTCAGCGCCTGCTTGATCGCCGCGTCGCGGGCGGTCTGGGCGGGGGCGTAGCGCCGGTTCCAAAACACCGCCCCGGCCCCGCTCTCGCGGACCAGGGCGGGCAGGATCGCCGCCGGATCGCCGCGCCGCAAAATCAGCGGCGCGCCCAGGGCGGCGCAGGCGGCGCCCAGCCGCTCCAGACTGCCGCGCAGCCACCAACGCGAGGCGCCGCCCAGCGGGCGAGGGTCGCCGGGGACCTCCTCCAGCACATAAAGCGGCAGGATCGGCGCGCCGAGGCTGGCGGCGGCGTGGAGCGCCGGGTTGTCGGCCAGACGCAGATCGTTGCGGAACCAGACGATGACCGGCGTGGCGCTGGGGGGGGCGGGCATGAGGGCGGCTCGTGCGAGGGGCGGCGAAGCAGGTTTGCCCAGATCGGGCCACATATGGCCCGGCCTGGGCAAACCTGCGGACTCTATGGTTTTGCAGGATTTCCGAGCCCGCCCATCTGTGGGCGGAGTTCGGAAATTCTGCTTAGCCTTCGGATATAGGCGGTTGGGCCGGTTCGACCAGGGGGGTCAGCCGCCGCGATCCGGCGACAGACGGTCGCGGGGGAAGCGATGGACCCGACCGCGCGCCGTCAACAGAACCTGGAAGTTCGGCCCCAGCAGCCCGGCGATGGCCGGATTCAGCACGTTCAGCCCGCCGGTGAAGGCCCCGAAGGCGGGCAGGATCAGCTTGGCCCCGTCGGTGACGAAACAGCGGTCGCGCAGCCGCCGCCCGGTCAGCGCCAGCGCCGCCGCCGGGTGCAGATGGCCGGACAGCTCGCCCACCGCGCCCGGTTGCGCCTCGTGCCGGAACACCAGCGGGCCGAGCCGAACCTCGGCGGCGGCGCGCCCGCCCAACCCCTCCGGCGGGTCGGGGTCGTGGTTGCCGGTGATCCACACCCAATCGACGGCGGCGGTCAGCGCCCGCAACCGCGCGGCGTCCTCCGCCGTGACGCGCTCGCCCGCCCGGTGGTCGTGGAAGCTGTCGCCCAGGCACAGCACCCGGCTTGGCCGCTCCCGCTCGATCACCGCCGCCAGACGGTCCAGCGTCGCCCGCGTGTCGTAGGGCGGCAGCATCCGGCCCCGCGCGGCGAAGGACGATCCTTTCTCCAAATGCAGGTCGGCGACCGCCAGAACCCCTTCGCCCGGCCACAGCAGCGCGCCCGAGGCGTCGGCCAGCAAGGCCGCCCCGCACAGGGTCAGCGCCGCCCGGCTGTCGTCAGTCGGACAGGGTGGGGCGTCGGCTTGCGGCAAACCCGACATTGTTCGTTCACCGTCTTTCGTCACGAGCGGCTCAATTCCTTAAAAAAATTGTGGGCATAGAGCTTGCACGGAGGGGCGTGGCCGCCGCGACGCCCGTCGCGGCGAACCCGCAACCACACCCGCACCACACCCGGAGGAAAGACCATGGCCACCGTGACCTTCGCAGGCCCGACCCTGCCGAAAGACGTGACCGTCTACGCCATCGCCGGCGACACCAGCACGCTGCTGGCGTTGGCGAAAAAGAACGACATCGCCATCCCCTTCCAGTGCCAGGACGGCGAGTGCGGCTCCTGCCTCGTCAAAGTGACCTATCTGGACGGCAAGACCCCGATGGCCATCCACCTGACGGAAAAGGAAAAAGTCACTCTGTCGGTCAACGGCAAGCTGACCAAGGAGCTGCTGGCCCAGGCCGAGGTGAACGACCGTCCGCCGCCCTACCGTCTGGCCTGCCAGTTCATCGTCCGCGACGAGAACATCCGCATCGAGTTCAGCGGCGAGCCGGGCGTCGAACCGGAACTGCGCAAGTCGGCCTGAGGAGTCTCGGCCTGAGGAGTCGCCAGCCCCCTCCCTGACCCTCTCCCGCGAAGCGCTACAGCGTTCACACATCTTTTTCTTTCTGCAACCAATTGAAATAAAACGGATTTTCCGTCATCCCCGCGCAGGCGGGGATC
>NZ_JBMDKF010000015.1:0-147249 GCF_057809575.1 Azospirillum sp. FG154
CCGCCGCCTGCGCATCCCTTCTCACAACACGGTATGCACTTGTCAAAAATCCCGCCACGATCAAAACAGACGCCGCGCTCGAACCCTCAAAAGAGGACCGAGCCGCATTGGCCGGTTTGTCTGGCTCCCCGCCGCCTCGCCACCCGCGCTCCGTTCGGACCGCGTCGGCGCTGTTCGCGTCGGGAGGCGCTTTATAGGCGGGACGACTTCACCACGCAACTCCTTTTTTCAGGCGTAACGCATTTTTTTCGGAAGGACGGTTCAGAGGCTCGCCCGGTAGGCCCGCCAGCCGCCGAAATGGGAGATGTCCGGCGCGTCGGTCACGGCGTCGGCCTCGCACAGAAAACCGCTGACCCGACGCCCATCGGCCAGTTCCACCGCGCCGACCCCCAACGGCGCCGGGATGGCGGCGACGAAACGGCCATAGGCTTCCGGCGTCAGCTCCCAAATCTCGCCTTCAATGGCTACGCCGCCATCGGCGACCCGCAGCATGCCGGGGCGGGCGGGTTGGCCGGGCAACGCATAAAGGCGGTAGCGGGGCGCGGTCTGCGCCGTGGCGACCAACCGCCCGCCCACGCTGGTCAGTTGGTGATTCAGCGGTTGCCCGGACAGATGCGCGCCCAGCACCAGCAGGGGAATCAGCCGCTCCGTTCCATAGGTGACGGGGCGCGGCGGCGGCGTGGCCACGCCTGTGGCTCCCAACGTCACAGCGGCGGCGCGGTGGGCCGCCGCCGCGACCGCCGCGACGGCGGTTTCCCGGAAGGCCGGGGCGATCAAGGTGATGCCCGCCGACCGGCCATCGGCCTGAAAGCCCGACGGAACGGCGATGCCGCACAGATCAAGCAGATTGGTGAAGTTGGTGTAGGCGCCGAGGTTGGTGTTGAGCGCCACCGGATCGGCCAGCACCTCGTCCACCGTGTAGATCGTGCCGGTGGTCGGCACGGCCAGGACGTCGATGCTTTCCCACACCGGCGCGATGTCGCGGCGCAGCTCTTCCAGACGGTGGAACGCGCGGAAGGTCTCCACGGCGTCGCGCGCCCGCCCGCCCTCGATGATGCGGCGGGTGACGGGGACGCCGGAGTCTGGATGCGCCGCCAGAAAATCGCCGACCGCCGCCGTCCGTTCCGCCACCCAAGGGCCGCTGTAGAGCAAGGCGGCGGTTTCGGCGAAGGGGGCGAAGTCGATCGTCACCGCCACGCCGCCCAGCCCCGTCAAACGGGCGAGCGCGGCGCGGTAGAGCCGTTCGGCCTCGGCGTCGCCAAAAAACCGAAGCTGCTCATCCTGCGGCACGCCGAAGCGAAAGGGCGCGCGCAGGGCGGACGGCGCGGTCGGCGCGGCGCGGCTGTAGGCGTCGAGCGGATCGGGCGCCGCCATCACCGCCAGGGCCTCCATCGCGTCTTCGACCGTCAGCGCGAAGATGGACACGCAATCGAGCGAGCGGCAGGCCGGAACCACCCCCGCCGCGCTGACCAACCCCTTGGTCGGCTTCAGCCCGACGATGTTGTTGAAGGCGGCGGGCACCCGACCCGACCCCGCCGTGTCGGTGCCCAGCGCGAAGCTGACCAACCCGACCGCCACCGCCACCGCCGAACCGGAGCTTGACCCGCCCGGCACGCAGAGCGGATCGATGGCGTTGCGCGGAATCCCATAAGGAGAGCGCACGCCAACCAGCCCGGTGGCGAACTGGTCCAGATTGGTCTTGCCGATCAGCATCGCCCCGGCGTCGAGCAGCCGTCGCACGGCGGTCGCCGTTCGGTCGGGGTTGTAGGCGAACTCCGGGCAAGCGGCGGTCGTCGGCAAACCCGCGACGTCGATGTTGTCCTTCACCGCGAAGGGCAGGCCGTACAGCGGCAGGGCGGCCCGCTCCGCCGCCGTCAGCGCCGTCAACTCCGCCGCGCGGGCGAGCAGCGCGTCTGACGGAACGCGGCTGATCCAGACATGATCTTCGCCCGCCGCCGCGATTCGCGCCAAGACCGCTTGCGCCACCGCCGTCGGGGTGAAGACCCCGGCGCGATAGCCGTCCGCCAGCGCTGCGAAATCAAGGCTGCCAACCGCGCCGTCGCCGAAGATGGGTTGCATCGGGGGAAACTCCTGAGCTTTGGGAAGGGGAGGCATGGGTTAAGACAGCGTTGGATCGGCCAGCGGCGCGCGGGCGACGCCGCGCCGCTCCAGTTCCGCCGCCACGCGCAGGCAATGGTCTTCCCGCCAGGGCGCGGCGATCACCTGGACGCCGATGGGCATGGCCCCCGGCAACGCCATCGGCACGGCGCAAACCGGCAGGCCGATGCAGGAAATCGGCTGGGTGAACAGGCCCATGTGCGGGCGCACCGGCAGTTCCACGCCGTCCAGCACCATGGTTTTTTGCCCGACCAGCGGGGCCGCACAGGGGGTGGCCGGGGCGAGCAGCACGTCAACCTCCTGGAACAGAGCCATGGCTTGATCGTGGTGCCAGCGCCGCACCCGCTGGGCCTGGACATACCAGGAGGCGGGCAGCAGCGCCCCGGCCAGGAAGCGGTCGCGGGTGTCGGGATCGAAATCAGCGGCGCGCGTCCGCAACCGCTCCAGATGAAAGGCTGAGCTTTCGGCGTTGGTGATGATGTAGGCGGCGGCCCGGCCCAAGGCGGCGCTGGGCAGATCGACCACCCGCTCAACCCCCAGAGCCGCCGCCGCGCGCGCCACCGCGTCGTGCGCCTCCGGCAGGCCGCCGCGCGCGAAATAGCCCCCGGCGACGGCGACGCGCAGCCCGTCGGCCCCGGCGCTCAAGCCCGAGAGGGTTGGCTCCACCACCCGCCCGGCGCAGGCGTGGTCGCCCTCCGCCGGTCCTTGCAACAGGTCATAGACCAGGGCCAGATCGCGGACCGACCGGGCGAAGGGGCCGAGATGGTCCAGGCTGTCGCAAAAGGGGAAGGAACCGTGGCGGGTCAAGCGCCCATAGGTCGGCTTCAACCCGAAAATCCCGCAGAGCGAGGACGGCACGCGGATCGAGCCGTTGGTGTCGGATCCCAAGGACAGCGGGGCCAACCCCGCCGCCGTCGCCGCCCCGCAGCCGGACGACGAACCGCCGGTCATCCGCGTCGGGTCATGCGGGTTGCGGCAGGCCCCGTCATGGGCGTTCTCCCCGGTGAAGTCATAGGCGTATTCGCCCATGTTCAACCCGCCGACCAGAATCGCCCCGGCCCGGCTTAGGCGTTGCAACAGCGCGGCGTCGGAGGCGGCGGGCGGGCGTTCGCGGTTGATCTTGGATCCGGCGCGGGTCGGCAGGCCGCGCACGTTCAGCAAATTCTTGACCGCCACCGGGATCCCGGCCAACGGCCCAACCGCTTCCCCGGCGGCAAGGCGGGCGTCGAGCGCCGCCGCGTCCGCCCGCGCCCGGTCGGCGGTCACGTCGGTGAAGGCGTTGAGCAGCGGGTTGAGCCGGGCGATGCGGTCGAGAACCGCCTCGGTCACGGCGCTGGCGGACAGGGTTCCGGCGCGCACCGCTTCGGCGATGCCGGTCGCGTCGCCCGCGAGGGCGGCTTGAGCGGCGCTCACGCTTCACCCGGATAGAAGACGCCGGGACGGAAGACGGGGGCCGGATCCAGCGCGTCGTTGGGCAGCGGGGCGGTCTGCAACGCCGTGGCCATGCTGTGGGCCAAGGTCAGAAAGGCCGCCACCCCCGGCTTGTGCGCCGGGTCGATGACCAGACCGCAGGTTGGGGCCACAGCCTCCATATGGGCCAGCGGGTCAAAGACGGGGGGCGGTGCGCTCATGGGGGACTCCCGGCGGGACAGAACGGAATGGGCCTTGCACGACAAAACGGATTGCAAATCCGGGACCAGCGGAAAGAGCGGCGAAATCCACGTCGCGTGACAGCCCATCGCTTAATCTGTATGCAGTGTTGCATGCAATTTGATCTCTTGCACCCTCTTTGCTCATTGAACGGAGACAGGAGCCATGACCGCGACAATCCACTTTCCATCCGAGAGTTGCCCGCCCGACGTCAACCGTCCCGACGTGGTGGCCGAGGTGACGGAAGCCTTTGAAGCCTATGAAGCCGCGCTGATGCGCAACGACGTGGCCACGCTCGACGCCCTGTTCTGGCGCGATCCCCGCACGGTGCGCTTCGGTGCCGACGGCCCGGCCTATGGCTTTGACGCCATCGCCGCCTTTCGCCGCGACCGCGACGTCGCCGGGTTGTCGCGGGTGTTGGAGCGGGTGGTCATCACCAGCTTTGGCGAAAATTTCGCCACCGCGCTCTGCGCCTACCGCCGCGTCGCCACCGGGCGGGTTGGTTGGCAAAGCCAAAGCTGGGTGCGGATGGCGGAGGGCTGGCGCATCGTCGCCGCCCATGTCAGCCTGGGGCCGATTGGCGCGGAACCTCCGCCCGCCTGAGCCGCCGCCCCGCGCGCGCCGCTTGCGCTTTTACGCCCTCTGGATTGGCGGGCGGCGGCTCCTGTATACACGGGAGGCAAACCCGCGCGCTTTTATACGGACAAGGAATCACCCGCGATGATGCTGCGAACCGCACAGGGGCCGCATCAAGACATCGACGACGCGGCCCCGCCAGCGACCGACCGCCAATCGCGCGGCACGCTGGCGGAAACGCTGCGCCGCCAGTTGGCCGACGACATCCTTGACGGACGCTTGCTGCCCGGCGTGCGGCTGGACGAAACGGAGTTGGCCGCCCGCTTCGGCGTCTCCCGCACCCCGGTGCGCGAGGCGTTCAAGCTGCTGGCCGCCACCGGGCTGGTTCAGGTTCGCCCCAACAAGGGCGTGATCGTCACCGCCATCACCCCGGAACGCCTGACCGAAATGTTCGAGGTGATGGGCGAAATCGAGGCGGCGTGCGCCCGTTTCGCCGCCCGACGCATGACCGAACCCGAACGCGCAACCCTGGCCGCCCTGCACGCGGAGGCGGGAACCCTCGCCGAATCCGGCGACCGCGAGGCTTACGACAACCTGAACACCCGCTTTCATTCGGCCATCTACGCTGGGGCGCACAATGACTTCATGGCGGAGACCGCCCAGGCGATCCGCCAACGGCTGCGCCCCTTCCGCCGCGCCCAGTTCCGCCTTGACGGTCGTCTGTCGCGCTCTTGGTTGGAGCATGACGCGGTGGTGCGCGCCATCCTGTTGGGCGACGGCGAAGCCGCCTATCACGCCATGCGCGTCCATGTGACGGCGGTGGGCGGCGCGTCCGCCGACTATGTCGGACGGTCTGCGAACTGACTGAGTTTCCGGGGGCGCAAGATGCGCGGCCCGTATTGTATGCACGTCTGCATGCAGAGAACAGCCGCTGAAAAATTCCCTATTTTCTTTTAAAATCAATAAATTAAATGGAACATCTCCGCTCCTCCGCCCTGACGCCGCGAACAGCGGGCCATGGTTTTTGCTGAAAATCAGGGCGGTTTCCAGGCGAACGACCAGGGTTTGGGCAATCGCGGCGCGGCCTCACGCCGCAACCGCCCCCTCTCGAATGCAATCCGCCCGGAAACCGGCGATCTCGGAACAATCCAGTCTCCTGGCACAGCGCTTGCGAAGTCCCCGGCAAGCCAGCTTCACTTGAAAAAGGGGACACTCACCATGGGCAACGCGCTGCGTTTTTCCCGCCGCTCCGTCTTGAAAACGATGACCGCCGTCGGCGGTTTGGGCGCGCTGGGGGCTGGAATGCCGTGGACGTCGGCGCTGGCCAAGGATCTGGTGATCGGCTTCATCTATGTCGGGCCGCGCGACGATTACGGCTACAACCAGGCCCACGCCGAAGGGGCCGCCGCCGTCAAGGCGATGCCTGGCGTCAAGGTGCTGGAAGAGGAAAAGGTGCCGGAAACGGTCGATGTCGAAAAGACCATGGAAAGCATGATAAATCTCGACGGCGCGTCGCTGCTGTTCCCGACCTCCTTCGGTTATTTCGACCCGCACATGCTGAAAGAGGCCAAGAAGCACGGCGACCTGACTTTTCTGCATTGCGGCGGGCTGTGGACTCCAGGCAAGCATCCGGCCAACACCGGCAGCTATTTCGGCTACATCGACGAGGCGCAATATCTGTCCGGAATCGTCGCCGCCTATTCCAGCAAATCCAAAAAGCTGGGTTTCGTCGCGGCCAAGCCGATCCCGCAAGTGCTGCGCAACATCAACTCCTTCACGCTGGGCGCCCGCTCGGTCGATCCGACGATCACCACGGCGGTCATCTTCACCGGCGACTGGTCCATGCCGGTGAAGGAGGCCGAGGCCGCCAACAGCCTGATTGACCAGGGGGCGGACGTCCTCACCTGCCACGTCGATAGCCCCAAGGTGATCGTCGAAACGGCGGAAAAGCGCGGCGTCTTCTGCACCGGCTACCACGCCAGCCAAGCCACGCTCGCCCCGAAAGGCTATCTGACCGGGGCCGAATGGAACTGGGCCAAGGTCTACACCGATTACGTGAAGATGGCGCAAGGCGGGGTCAAGATCCCCAACCTCGTGCGCGGCGGCTTGAAGGAGGGGATCATCAAAACCTCCCCCTACGGCGCCGCCGTGTCGGACGCGGCCCGCAAGCACGCGGATTCCGTGAAGGCCAAATTCATGGATGGCAGCTTCGTCATCTACAAGGGGCCGATCAAGGACAACAAGGGCAACAGCGTGATCGCGGCGGGCAAGGAGCATGGCCAGACCGACATCGCCCTGGAATCGATGAATTGGCTGGTCGAGGGCGTGGTCGGCAGCCTCGCCTGACGCAACCTCTTCGCCCTCTCCCATTGCGGGAGAGGGCAGAACAGCCGGAGTCCCGCCGATGGACCGCATCATGAACGCGCTCGCCGCGCTGTTGACCGCGCTGATCGTGCCGGGGGCGGCGCTGCTGGCGTCTCTGGCGCTGTTCGGCGCCTTCGTCGCGCTGGTCGGCGTCAACCCGCTTGAGGTTTATGAGTTGATGTACCGGGGGGCCTTCGGCTCCTGGTTCTCCTGGCAGAACACGCTGACGCGGGCGGCGCCGTTGATTCTCACCGCGCTGTGCACCGCCCTGCCCGCCCAACTTGGGTTGGTCGTCATCGGCGGCGAAGGGGCGCTGGTGTTGGGCGGCTTGGCGGCGGCGGCCACCGGGGTGGCGCTGGACGGCGCGCCGGTCGCATTGGTGATGGGAGCCATGGGGCTGGCGGGGATGGCCGCCGGGGCGGCGCTGATCGGCGGGGTCGGGGCGCTGCGCCACCGGCGCGGCGTCAACGAAACCATCTCCAGCCTGCTGCTGACCTACATCGCCATCGCGGTGATGAACCACATGGTCGAAGGGCCGCTGAAGGATCCCGCCAGCCTCAACAAGCCATCCACGGCGCCGCTGGCCGAGGCCTATCAAATCGGCCCGTTGCCGGGAATGGACGTGCATTGGGGGCTGGTTCTGGGCGTGCTCTGCGCCGTCGCCGCCTGGGTGTTGATGAGTCGGACGGTGTTCGGCTTCGCCGCCCGCATGGTCGGCGGCAACCCGCGCGCCGCCCGGATGGCCGGGCTGCCGGTCGGGCGGCTGTTGATCGTCACCACGGCGCTGGCCGGGGCGGCGGCGGGGCTGGCCGGGATGGTCGAGGTCGCCGCCGTGCATGGCCGGGCCAACGCCGCGCTGGTCGCCGGGTACGGCTCCACCGGCGTCCTTGTCGCCTTTCTCGCCCGGCAAAACCCGCTGGCGGTGATTCCGGTCGCCATTCTGTTCGGCGGCATCGGGGCCAGCGGCGGGCTGCTGCAACGGCGGCTTGGCCTGCCCGACGCTTCCGTCCTGGTGTTCCAGGGCATCATCTTCGTCGTCCTGCTGGCCAGCGAGGCGATGCAGGGCCGCGTCCGCCTGTTCGCCCCCGCCCCAATCCTCCCCGCCGCCGCAAAGGAAGCCTGACATGGATGATGGATCTCTGGGGTGGTGGGGCGTGCCGCTGGCGGTGCTGGCCGGGGCGATCCGCATTTCCACCCCCTTTCTGTTCGTCAGTTTGGGCGAATGCCTGACCGAGAAAAGCGGGCGGATCAATCTGGGGCTGGAAGGCACGCTGGTGATGGGGGCGATGACCGCCTACGCCGTCTCCTACGGCAGCGGCGACCCGTGGCTGGGCGTGCTCGCCGCCGGGTTGGCGGGAACCGCCTTCGGCGCGCTGCACGCTTCGATTTGCGGGCTGGAACGGGTGAACGACATCGCCGTCGGCATCGCCCTGATGCTGCTGGGCACCGGGCTGGCCTTCTTCCTGGGCAAGCCCTTCATTCAACCGCAAGCGCCGCAGCTTCCCGCCATTTCCTTTGGCTGGTGGAGCGGGTCGGCGCAGGTGCGCTCCGCCCTTCAGGTCAACGCGCTGTTTCTCGTCGGGCTGGGTTTGGCCCCGCTGCTGCTGTGGGGGTTGCGCAACACCCGCTGGGGCATGGTTCTGCGCATCGTCGGCGAAAGCGCCGAGGCCGCCCGCGCCATGGGCTACAAGATCAACCAGGTCCGCCTGCTCGCCACCGCTTGCGGCGGCTTTCTGGCCGGTGTCGGCGGTTCCTTCCTGTCGCTGCATTATCCGGGAAGCTGGAACGAACGGCTGTCGAGCGGCCAGGGCGTCACGGCGGTGGCGCTGGTGATCTTCGCCCGCTGGGATCCGATGCTGTGCGTCTGGGCCTCCCTGCTGTTCGGCGGGGCCAGCGCGCTGGGTCCGGCCCTGCAATCGGTCGGGGTGACGCAGGGTTATTACCTGTTCAACGCCGCGCCCTACGTCCTGACGCTCGCCATCATGATCGCCACCTCCTCGTCCCGCCACCGTCTGGCCGGCGCGCCGGCGGAGCTGTCGGTCACGCGGTGACGCCCGCGCCCGAGGCTCACACCACGACACCAGACCTCAGGAGACCGCCCGCCATGGTCGAACGCTTCATCCCCGCCGATCCCTACCCGTGGCCCTACAACGGCGCCCTGACGCCCGCCAACACGGCCTTGATCGTCATCGACATGCAGACGGATTTCTGCGGCGTCGGCGGCTATGTCGACGCCATGGGCTATGATCTGTCGCTGACCCGCGCGCCGATCGAACCGATCAAGGCGGTGCTGGCCGCCATGCGGGCCAAGGGCTACGCCGTCATCCACACGCGCGAGGGGCACCGCCCCGACCTGTCGGACCTGCCCGCCAACAAGCGTTGGCGGTCGCGACGGATCGGCGCGGGGATCGGCGATCCGGGGCCATGCGGGCGCATTCTGGTGCGCGGCGAACCGGGGTGGGAGATCATCCCCGAACTGGCCCCGCTGCCCGGCGAACCGATCATCGACAAGCCCGGCAAGGGCAGCTTTTGCGCCACCGATCTGGAATTGATCCTGACGGCGCGCGGCGTCCGCAACCTCGTGCTGACCGGCATCACCACCGACGTGTGCGTCCACACGACGATGCGCGAGGCCAACGACCGGGGGTTCGAGTGCCTGTTGCTGGAGGATTGCTGCGGCGCGACCGATCCCGGCAACCACGCCGCCGCCGTCAAAATGGTCAAGATGCAAGGCGGCGTGTTCGGGTCGGTCAGCGCGTCCCCGGCTTTCATCGAGGCCCTGCCATGAACGAGATGACCCGCCCCCTGCCCGCCGAGATCACCGCCCCCGCCCTGGAGGCCGTCGCCCTGACCAAGCGTTTCGGCGCCTTCACCGCGCTGGATTGCGTGTCGATCAAGCTGCGCCCCGGCAGCGTCCACGCCCTGCTCGGCGAAAACGGGGCGGGGAAAAGCACGCTGGTCAAATGCGTCATGGGCTTTTACCGGCCCGACGACGGCGCGGTGCTGGTCGACAACCACGAGGTGGTGATCGGCGATCCACGCGCGGCGCAAACCCATGGGCTGGGCATGGTGTACCAGCATTTCACCCTGGTGCCGCGCATGACGGTGCTGGAAAATCTGGTGATGGCCCGCGCCTCGGTCCCCGCCGTGATTGATTGGGCGGCGGAACGGGCGGCGCTGGCCGCCTTTCTCGCCACCATGCCCTTCCGCATCGACATCGACGCGCCGGTCGCCGCGCTGGCGGCGGGCGACAAGCAAAAGGCGGAGATCGTCAAACAGCTCTACCTCAAGGCCCGCATCCTGATTTTGGACGAGCCGACCTCCGTCCTCACCCCCGACGAGGCGGACGAGACGTTGGGGCTGATCCGCGCCATGGCGCTGGCCGGGCGTTTGACCGTGCTCATCATCACCCACAAATTCCGCGAGGTGATGGCCTTCGCCGACGACGTCACCGTTCTGCGCCGGGGCAAGCTGGCCGGAACCGGGTCGGTCGCCGCCCACACGCCCGACAGCCTCGCCCGCCTGATGATCGGCGAATCCGCCATCGCCGCACCCGCCGCGCGCGACGGCGCGCCGACGGACGAGGTTCGGCTCGCCGTCGCCGGGTTGCGCGCCGACGACGAGGCCGGAATGCCCGCCCTGCGCGGGGTTGATTTGCAGGTCCACGCGCGCGAAATCGTCGGCGTCGCCGGGGTGTCGGGGAACGGACAGGTCGAGCTGGTGCAGGTGCTGGCCGGGCAACGGACGGCGACCGGCGGCAGCCTGCGGGTCCATGGCGAGCTTTACGCCGCCGACCGCGCCGACATCCGCCGCCACAAGGTCCATTGCCTGCCCGAAGAGCCGCTGCGCAACGCCTGCGTGCCGGGCATGAGCGTCGCCGAGAACATGGCCTTTCGTTGCTTTGACGAGGCGCCGCTGGCGCGCGGCGGCTGGTGGCTGGATCTGGCGGCGATGCGCCGGGCGGCGCGCGACCTGATCGCCCGCTACCGCGTCAAGACCACTGGGCCGGAGGCGCCCATCGCCACCCTGTCGGGCGGCAACGTCCAGCGCGCCGTTCTGGCGCGGGAGCTGTCGCGCGACGTCGATGTGCTGATCGCCGCCAACCCGGTGTTTGGGCTGGATTTCGCGGCGGTCGCCGACATCCACGCCCAGATCGTCGAGGCGCGCAACCGGGGAACCGCCGTGCTGCTGGTCAGCGAGGATCTCGACGAGCTGTTGGAGCTGTCCGACCGGCTGGTGGTGATGTCGCGCGGCGTCATCGTCCACGAAACCACCCCCGCCGCCGCCGACCTGACGGTGATCGGGCGCTGCATGGCCGGTCACTGACCCGCCCCCCTTCCCCTTGGAGACCGCCAACCATGCTGACCATCGACGCCCTGCCCTACGCCTATGAATTTCCGCTTGGCCGGACGGCGCTGATCGTCATCGACATGCAGCGTGATTTTCTGGAGCCGGGCGGCTTTGGCGAGGCGCTGGGCAACGACGTCCGCCGCCTCGCCCCGTCCATCGCGCCGACCCGCGCCCTGCTCGACGCCTTCCGCGCCCGTGGGCTGCCGATCATCCACACGCAAGAGGCCCACCGCCCCGACCTGTCCGACTGCCCGCCGTCCAAGCTGGAGCGGGGGCGCGGCCCGCTGACCATCGGCGACGCCGGGCCGATGGGCCGCATTCTGGTGTCGGGCGAACCCGGCGCCGCCATCATTCCCGAACTGGCCCCGCTGCCCGGCGAAATCGTGATCGAAAAGCCGGGCAAGGGCGCCTTCCACGCCACCCCGCTGCGCGAACGACTGACCGAACTGGGCGTCACCCATCTGCTCTTCGCGGGCGTCACCACGGAGGTGTGCGTGCAAACCACGATGCGCGAGGCCAACGACCGGGGCTATGAATGCCTGTTGGTGGAGGACGCGACCGACAGCTATTTCCCGGACTTCAAGGCCGCCACCCTGGCGATGATCCGCGCCCAGGGCGGCATCGTCGGCTGGACCGCGTCCAGCGACGCCGTGTTGGCGGCCCTGCCTCCCCTCCCCTGACCGTCACGCCCCCTCGCGGTCCAGCAGCGCCCGTTTCCGTTCGACGCCCCAGGCGTAGCCGGACAGGGCGCCGTCGGCGCGCACCACCCGGTGGCAGGGGATGACGACGGCGGTCGGGTTGGCGGCGCAGGCCCGCGCGACGGCGCGGACGGCTTTGGGCTGGCCGATCTGTTGGGCGATGTCGGCGTAGCTGGCGGTGGAGCCTGCGGGAATGGCGCGCAGCGCCTGCCACACCCGGTGCTGGAACGCGGTGCCCTGAATGTCCAACGGCAGATCGCAGCCCTGCGCCGGGCGTTCGATCACGCCGATCACCGCCGCCACCATCGCCTCGAACCGCGCGTCGCCGCCGACCAGCCGCGCCTTGGGGAAACGGTCCTGGAGCGCTTCCGCCAAGCGCTGCGGATCGTCGCCGAACTGGACGGCGCACACCCCCTTGTCGGTGGCCGCGACCAGCACGTCGCCCAGCGAACAGGCGGCGATGGCGAAGCGGATTTCCGCCCCGCGCCCGCCCGCCCGGTAATCCGACGGGCGCATTCCCAACCGCTCCGTCGCCCCGTCGTAAAAGCGGCTGGACGACGAATAACCGGCGTCATAGATGGTTTCCGTCACCGCCCGGCCTTGCGCCAACCCCTGGCGGGCCAGCGCCGCCTTGCAGGCGTTGGCGAAGCCCTTCGGCGTCACCCCGGCGATGGCCTTGAACACCCGGTGGTAATGGAAGGGCGACAGGCCGCTGAGCGCCGCCAGTTCCGACAAGGTCGGCGTAGGGTCGCCGTCGCGCGCCGCCTGTTCGATCCGGCGGCAGGCTTGGGCCACCCCGTCGGCGTGGCGGTCGTCGGCGCCGCTTTCGGTTGGGCGGCAACGCTTGCAAGGCCGGAATCCCGCCGCCTCCGCCGCCGCGTTGGTCGGGTGGAAGCTGACGTTTTCCCGCTTGGCCGGGCGCGACGGACAGGATGGCTTGCAATAAACCCCGGTGGTCGCCACGGCGTAGACGAAGCGGCCATCCGCCGCGCGGTCCCGCCGCCGCACGGCCTCCCAGCGTTCGGCGTCCGAGCTTTCACCGGTTTTATCGGACGGAAAAGGCGGCGGCTGGCTCATGACACGGTTCCTTCACCAAGGTCAGCCCCGAACCGCCGGGGCTGACGACGCTTGGAAGTCTGCCCGCGCGCGTCCCGCCGAACACCCCGCCCCTTGCGGTCGAATTACGCCTGCGCCTCGCCATCGACCGCGACGGGCAGCAGACGGCGCAGCACCAGACAGAGCAGATCGCCGCTCACCCCATCCGGACCAGCGTGCGCCTCGACCGCGCGCAGCACCATCTCGGCGCGGTCGCGGGCGGACAACACCCGGCCTTGTTGAAGCACGGCTCCCAACCGTTCGGCGGCGAAGGGCGTGCGCTGGGCGTCCGTGGTGTTCAGAACGCCATCGGTGCACAGGAACAGCGTGTCGTCCTGATTCAGCACCGTCGTCGCCTCGGCGTAGGGCGCGGTCTTGCGCACGCCCAAAGCGGGGCCGCCCGCCTCGATCAACAGCTCCACCGCGCCATCGGCCAGAATGAGGCAGGCCCCTGGCAGACCGGCGGCGGCGTGGCGCAGGCTGCCCGTCACCCGGTCATAGACGGCGACGAAGGCTGTGGCGAAACCGTCAAACGGGCTTTCGCTGCCCATCCGTTCGTTCGCGCCCGCCAGAATGGCGGCGGGCGAGACGCCCGGACGGGCCAACTCACGGATCGCCCCGCGCACCATCAGCATCAAGAAGGCGGCGGGAACCCCACCGCCCGACACCCCCACCGTGACCAGCAACACCGTGCGCTCGTCCAGTTCGATCACGTCGTAAAAATCGCCGCTGACCATGTCGGCGGGAACCAACGCCGCGAAATATTGGCTGTCGCGACCGGCGGGAAGCTGACGCGGCAGCAGATTCGCCTGCACGTCGCGGGCGGCGCGCTGCTCTCCCTCGATCAGATGTTCGGCGGCGCTCAGCTTTTCGCTTTTGGTCTCCAACTCGGCGCTGCGCATCAAAAGCTGGGAGTCCAGCGTCTCTTCGCGCGCCGTGGCTTCCAACGCCATGCTGCGGAAAACGCGCGACAGCCGCCCGAATTCGTCGTCGCGCTCGGTCGCTTCGTTCAAAGTGAAGGGGTTGAATCGCCCGGCCTCGACCGCCGCCACCGCTTCGCTCAACCGTTCAATGGGAGCCATCTGGCGACGGGCGAAGCGCACCGAACTGTAGATGCCCAGCGACAACGCCACGACGCCCAGCAACCCGCCGATCTTCAACTGACGGCGCAGCATCAGCGCCGCCTCCCCGGCGGGCAGACGGACCACGGCCACGGCGGGAACGCCCTGCCCGCTGGCTCCGGCCTTGATCGGGGCCAGCGCCAACACGCTGTCGCCGTCGTTGACGACGCGAACGTCGCCGCCGTCCACCGCCGCCGCCTTCGCCGCGTCGGTTCCCGCCGCCGACAACGGACCGCCGCCCGTCTCGCCAATCACCGCGCCCCGCGCCACCACCCGGCCGTCACGGTCGAGCAGCCACGCGGCTTCCACGGCGCGACTGGCCAACAGGGCGTCGATCAACCCATCCGGCCCGGCTTTCTTGGCGATGTCGGCCAGACGTTTGACGTCGGCGCCGACCTGGACGATGCGCGCTTTGTCCACCCCGGCGACCCCGGCGAACTTCATCAGCTTGCCGCCCTCGACCGCCGCGTCGGAAATCAACGAGGTTGGGTTGCGGTTCAACAAGCCAGTGTATGCGGCGTGGCGCGGTTGCCCTTTGAAATCCTGGCCAAACAGCGGGTCGGGGCCAGGCAGATTGTGCAGATAGGCGCGGCCCCGATTGTCGGTGATCCACATTTCATCCGGGCCGCCCAACTCGGCGATCTGCTTCAACCGCTCGGAAATCGATTTGGGGGGCAGTTTGGCGCTTTCGGCCAGCGCCACCAGATGGGCGGTCAACGTCGCTTCCGACAGCAGGCGTTCACCCAGCAGGATTTCCACCTCGCGCGGGATGTCGCGCGTTTGGCTCGCGGCGCGGGCCAGCAAACCGGCGGTCATCCGGCCATCGCTTTCAATCCGCTCGGACAGGGCGCCCTGCGTCGTCCAGGCCAGCGCGGCGGTGATCGCGACCACCGCCATCAGCACCAGTCCCGTCACCAGCAGGATCAAACGTTGTTGAAACGTCATGGGAAATCGCCCGCCCTTCGTGCCTGTTCTCTCACCGCTTCTACCGAGGTGCGACGCACAAGTCCAGGCGCGGGGGCGATCTCGGACCCTGGTGGATCAATTCTATGAGAAAATCAACTCGGCCGCCCATGGCGCCAGTTGTTTTGTTTGGGCGATGAAACCGCTACACTCATAGGAATGTTTGGTTGTCATCGTTGGAGAGGCCGCCCGCAATGTTCGCGTCACGCTCCATCCTGGTGGTCGAGGATGAAATCGTCGCCCGCTCCGCCACCTTGCGGCTCTTGCGGCAACTGGGCGTCGGGTTTGTGGCGGAGGCGGCGGACGGGGCTGAGGCGCTGGCCCGCTGCGACCGCGTGGCGTTCGATCTGATCTTGTGCGATGTGGAGATGGCGCCGCTGGACGGCTTGGCCTTTCTGGAAAGCCTGCGGTCACGCGACAGCGCCCTGTGCGCCGACGCGCCGGTCATCATGCTGACCAAACACAATGAATCCGACATCGTGATGGCCGCTCTGCGCGCCGGGGCCGCCGGATATCTGGTCAAGCCCGTGACCACCGCCTCGTTGGCCGACAAGTTGACGAAGCTGCTGGGCGAATGAGCCAGCGCAAGAAAACATCCTGATCCACATTATTATTGTTTTCGTAACCGAACCTCTCCCACCATTATGCCCGTCATCTCATTGTCGGACGGGTCGTCATGTCCATGAACATCCTGGAAGTCGCCGTTTACGCCATGGTGCTGACCGCCGGTCAGCCCAACGCCTATGAATGCGTCGCGGTCATGCCGGAAGGCGTCAACTGCACCAATGGGTTGGCCGCCAAGAACGACGGCCCGAACCTGCTGTTCAGCAGCGGCGTTCAGGTGCGCAAAGACAAACAGGGCCGCGTGACTTTGAGCAACGGCTTGAAGACCCATTTCGACGCCACCGCCTGGGTGGCGTTCGAGGATGGCGAGGGCAAGACCGTGGTCAGCGTTCGCAAAACCGGGCCGCTGCGCTTCAAATTCTCCAACGGCTACCAATGTGAAGCGATGGGCAGCCCCGAAGACATGGCCCGCTGTTACAAGCCCTGAGCCTCAAAGCTGGGGCCGAGCCGCTCGCGCCCATGCGGCGCGTCCAGCTCCAGAATCGGCCCCTTCGGGACAATTCCCGTCGGGTTGATGGTGGGGTGGCTGCCGTAATAATGCCGCTTGATGTGGCCGAAATCGACGGTCGCGGCGATGCCGGGAATTTGGTAAAGATCGCGCAGATAGCCCGACAGGTTTGGGTAATCGGCGATCCGTCGCTGGTTGCATTTGAAATGGCCGACATACACGGCGTCGAAACGAACCAGCGTGGTGAACAGCCGCCAATCCGCCTCCGTCAACCGATTGCCGACCAGCCAGCGCTGACTGGACAGCCGCGCGTCCAGTTCGTCCAACGCGGCGAACAAGGCGTCGAAGGCGGCTTCATACTTGTCCTGGGCCGTGGCGAAACCGGCCTTGTAAACGCCGTTGTTGACGCGGTCATAAACGAAGGCGTTGGTCTGGTCGATCGCCTCCAACAGATCCGCCGGGCAATAGTCGGCATGATTTCCCGTGATCGAGTCAAAAGCGCTGTTGAGCATGCGGATGATCTCCGCCGACTCGTTGTTGACGATGCGCCCGGTCGCCATGTCCCACAGGACCGGCACCGTCACCCGGCCCGTGTAGTCCGGTTTGGCCTTGGCGTAGACCTCGAAGAGGCGCGTCGCGCCGGTGATCGGGTCCGGCGCAGGCAGCGCCCAGCCCTCGCTCAGCATCAGCGGATCAACGACGCTGACGCCGATCACCGCGTCCAAGCCCTTGAGCGCCCGAAAAATCAAGGTCCGGTGCGCCCACGGGCAGGCCAGCGAAACGAACAGGTGGTAGCGCCCGGCCTGCGCCGGAAAGGGGCCGGAGCCGTCGGCCGTGATCCGGTCACGGAACTGCGCCTCGGTGCGGACGAACGCGCCGCCGGTGCTTTTGGTGTCGTACCACTGGTCGTGCCAGCGACCCTCGATCATCAGCCCCATGGTCCTCACCCCTTTCGCGTTGCCGCCCCAGCGGAGCATTGGGACGCAGGGCGCGCAAGCTTTTTGGCAACCCAGACGTGACGATGGCGATCTTGTGCGCCGCCAAAGGCCCGGCTATCCAACCGCAATGACCGCCAGCGCTCTCCCCGCCGCCGCCCTGCCCGCCGCCCGCTCCTCCTCCGACATTCAGCGCGCCACCGCCGTTGGATCGGTGGCGATCCTGCTGTGGGCGTCGGCGGGGTTGCTGACCACGCTGGCCAGCGGCCTGCCGCCCTTCCAGATGATCGCCACCACCTTCGGACTGGCCTTTCTGACGGGGAGCGTCGGCGGGTTGTTGCGCGGGCGCGACGTGATCGGCGTGTTGCGCCAGCCTTGGCCGGTCTGGTTGGTCGGGGTGGCTGGGCTGTTCGGGTATCACGCCTTTTATTTCCTGGCCTTCCACCTTGCGCCCGACGCGGCGGTGGAGGTCAATTTGCTGAATTACCTGTGGCCGCTGTGCGTCGTCCTGTTCTCCGCCCTGTTGCCGGGGGAGCGTCTGAAACCCGCTCATAGTCTGGGCGCGCTGTGCGGCTTGGCGGGAACGGCGCTGATCGTCATTGGGCGTGGCGGCGGGCTGTCGCTGGCCGGGGATCATCTGTGGGCCTACGCCTCGGCCCTGGCGGCGGCGGTGATCTGGGGCGGCTATTCGGTTCTATCCCGTCGTTTCGGAAACGTTCCGACCGAAGCAGTCAGCGGCTTTTGTCTGGTGACAGCGCTGTTGGGGTTGGCTTGTCATTTCGTCTTGGAAACGACTGTCATGCCGCAGGGTTGGGCGTGGCTGGCCCTGGTGGCGCTGGGGGTCGGACCGGACGGGCTGGCCTTTTTCCTGTGGGATCACGGCATGAAACGCGGCGACATACGGGCGCTCGGCGTGCTGTCCTACGCCGTTCCGCCAGCGTCCACGCTGTTGCTGATCGTCACCGGGCAAGCGGTTGGCGGTTGGACCGTGTGGGCCGCTTGCGCCCTGATTGGCGGCGGCGCCTTGCTGGCCAGTTGGAACGTTATCCGCAAAAAGTAACGACGATTTTTTGCGTGCGCGTCGTACCAAGGTCATAATAAGGATGGCGCCTTGTCGTCGCCCCGGTTTGCTGCGCCGCTGCGTGAAAGAACTCGTCCAATGTTTGATCGCTTGTCCGCTGTTCGTGCGTTTCTCAGCGATGTCTGGCGGTTGACCCGCCCCTATTGGTCGTCGGAGGAGCGATGGGCGGCGCGCGGTCTGCTCGCCGCCATCGTCGCGCTCAACCTTGGCGCCGTCGCCATCGAGGTGTGGCTGACCCAGGTCAATTCCACCATCTTCAACGCCCTGGAAGAAAAGAACCAAGGCGGTTTCGTCGACGCGCTGCTGATGTTCGGCGGTTTGGCCCTGGTCTTCATCGCGGTGGCGGTTTATCGCCTCTATCTGAACCAGATGCTGCAAATCCGTTGGCGCCGTTGGTTGACCGAGCGTTATCTGGGCGATTGGCTGGAGAATCAGACCTTCTACCGGCTGAACTTCACCAGCAACGGCGCCGACAACCCCGACCAGCGCATCGCCGAAGATTTGCGGGGCTTCGTGCAACTGACGCTCAGCCTGTCGCTGGGCTTCCTGACCAACATCGTGTCGCTGGTCTCCTTCCTGGCGATTTTGTGGAGCCTGTCGGGCGGCGCCAGCCTGTTCGGCGTGGAAATCCCCGGCTACATGGTCTGGGTGGCTTTGGTCTACTCCGTCGGCGGCACCTGGATCACCCACAAGATCGGCAAACCGCTGGCCAAGCTGAGCTTCGACCAACAGAAATACGAGGCCGACTTCCGTTTCGCCCTGGTTCGCCTGCGGGAAAACGCCGAAAGCATCGCCTTGCAACACGGCGAGCAGCAGGAAGCCAACCGTTTCTCCGACCGTTTCGGGCAAGTCGTGTCGAACTGGTGGGCGATCATGCGCACGCAAAAACGACTGGTCTGGTTCACCGCCGGTTACGGGCAGGTCGCCGTCATTTTCCCCTTGCTGGTCGCCGCCCCGCGTTATTTCAGCGGCGCCATTCCATTGGGCGCGTTGATGCAGACATCGCAAGCCTTCGGACAGGTGCAGGGCGCGCTGTCCTGGTTCATCGACGCCTACACCAGCCTCGCCGATTGGCACGCCACGACCAGCCGTCTGGTCGGCTTCCACCACGCGGTCGAGGCCGTGCGTGCGGCCAACAGCCGCCACGCCGGAATTGAATGGCGCGAAGGAAACGACGCGGCCCTCCATCTTGACGGGTTGGCGTTGGCGCTGCCGACCAGCGGCGCCCCCCTGCTGGGCGCCGACTTGACCGTGGCCCCCGGCGAACGCCTGCTGATTTCCGGCGCGTCCGGCTCAGGGAAAAGCACGCTTCTGCGCGCCATCGCCGGAATTTGGCCCTTCGGCAAGGGGCAGGTTCGGTTGCCGGTCGGCGCCGCGTCGATGACGCTGCCGCAGAAACCCTACATGCCGATTGGCAGCTTGCGCGCCGCCGTCGCCTACCCGGCCAACGCCGACGCGTTCGACGACGCCACGTTGCGCGCCGTGCTGGTCGATGTCGGCATGGCTGGTTTCGCCGACCGGCTTGACGAGGAGGATCATTGGAGCCAACGCCTGTCCGGCGGTGAGCAGCAGCGCGTCGCCATCGCCCGCGCCCTCTTGCAAAAACCCGCTTGGCTCTATCTTGACGAGGCGACCTCGGCCTGTGATCCCGAGACGGAGGAGCGGTTGTACGGCCTGCTGCGCGACCGGCTGCCCGCAACCGCCATCGTCAGCGTCGGCCACCGCGCCAGCCTGATCGCCCACCACAACCGTCATGTCGCGGTGCGCCCCAACAGCGCGCCCAACGGCGGCGGCGCTCTGGTCAGCGTTTCGTAACCCGGTTCAGGGGCGCGGCGCGGTCAGCGTCACCGCGCCCTCATCGGGCCGCGCCCGCGTGGTCAGCCACGAGGTCCAGCCCAGACGCGGCGCGTCCGGCGTCGCCGCGTTCGTCAGCAAACGTCCCGCCCCGCCCAACCGCACGCCCAGCGCGCGCGGTCGGTCCGCCAACATCCGAGAGGATTGCAGATGCAGCCGGTTGGAACCAACCAGCCGGGTTCCCGGAACCGCAGCCGGGCGCAACCGCAGACGGACACGGAACTCGGTTCCCGCCCCGGCGTAAAACCCGGCCAGATCGCGCAAGGCTCGCGCCGCATGACCGCCCGGCAGAAAGGCGCGGAAGCCATCCAGGTCGAGCGGCCCAATCTCCAGCGTCACCGCCGCTTGCTGGTCCCACACCCGCCGCCCCAGCACCGCGCCATCCCCGAGAACGGCGTTGCGCCGCCCCAACTGGGTGATCTGCGTGTCGTCCAGCGTCAACCAGCCCCCTTGCAACGGAATCGCCCGGATCGGCACGCCCAAATGGTCGTTCAACAGGCGTTCCAGTCCGTGCAGGCTGCGCGGTTGTTGGGCCAGCGCCCCGGCATGGTTCAGCAGCGCCCGATCCGGCGCCGACATACGCCCGCGCAAGCCGTGGGTGCCAAGGCCGATCAAGCTGTAGAGATGCTCGGCGAACGGTCCCTCGTCGGGGCGTTCCCGGCTCAGGGCCGGGCGGTGCAGGCGCCGCGACCGATAGAGGATCGACACCAGCCGGTGGTTGAAAATGTCGAGGAAATCGCGGGTCGCGGCGTCGCCCGCCCGCAACTGTTGGATGATGGCTTCGGTGAAGGGGGCGGGCAGCGGCCCGAATCCTCCGGCCAATCCCAGAAAATTGACCAGCACCTCCCAATGCGGGGCGCCGGGGCCGGGCGGCGTCGCGGCGCTGAGGTCACTGGCTGGAAAGGCCGTGGTCAGGCTGGAGCGGAAGCGCACCGCCTCATGCGCTGGGTTGCTGCCATCGCCAACGCTGCGCGCCTCTGGACACAACCGCTCAATCAGGCTGATCGCCTGAAGCGCGTCGAAGCGGTGGGCCTCAATGGCCAACTGCTCGATTACAGAACGGGCTGATCGCCAGCCAGTGGGGGCCATGTCTTCCAGATCCCGTTGCGTTGTCGGCTGGTCAGCGCCAGTTGCGTGAAGGAGTTGACCCCGGCGTACAGCCCAAAAAAGCGGTTGAGCACCGACGCCAACAAAAAGGGATGGCTGCCGACGAAACGCTCTTCATCCAACTCCAGGCGGATTTCGGTCCCCCGGCAAAAGCCGCGCCAGGCTTCCCCGCCAATCCGCCGCACCACTTGGCCGCTGGACAGAGCCGACAGGCCGGACACTTGACCGGACACCGTGGCGTCATCGAACGCGGCGTAGAGGCGCAGGATCTCGCGCAGCGCCGCCAACCCGGCCTCGCCATCCAACGACAGATGATTGAGGGACAGGTGCGACACCAGCCGCCACAGGGTTTGCCCCCCCAACGGCGGCGTGGCTTGGCGCGTTGGCTTGGTCAGGCAGACAATCCCTTGCAGCGGAGCGTCCACCTCGATTTCCATCCGCGCGCCCGCCGGCATCTGCTCGGCCACCCCCCGATTGGTGCACAGCGTGTGGGCGAACACGACCTGAGCCGGGGGCCGGGTCGGTTTGAAATCCAGATCCAAAAAGGACAGCATCAGATCCGTTCCCGGCAGATCGGCCCGCCCGGTCGGCTGGCGCCGCGCCGTCCAAAAGGCCCGCGCGTCAGCGCGCTGCGCCCCATGGTCGTAGGAATAGAAGGGCTGAAACACCCGACTGTCATCCTCATAAGCCGAACTGGCCGACAGCTTGAGGATGGAGTGAATTTCGGTGGAGCGTTCGCGGTAGCTGTCGGGCGGCAAACGATAGTCGACCTGGGTCTGATCCAACCGCACCGGCTCCGACGTTTTGCGGAACAGATTGACGATGGGCGCGCAGTTCAACCGGAACACGCTGCGATCCACCGTAACCGGACGGCGCGGCGGGTTGGTCAGCAGCACCAGAAGGTCAACCTCCTTGCCCTCGCCCAGGCTGGCCATGGCTCCGTCGCCCAACCCATCCACGTCGATGAACAGGTATTTTTCCGGGAAAACAAAATACTCCTGGATCAACCGATAGCCCTGATGGGCATGGCGCGGCCAAGGCAAGACATCCTCGTCGGGCGCGAAACCAACCGGACGCAGACAGGAGGCTGGCAACTCACGCAATGGGGCGGACGCGCCGACCGGGCGGACAACCACCCCGCAGGCCTCGTTCAACAACGTTTCATACAGCACGCCCGCCGCCGCGCCGCTGAGATGCAACCGCAACCGCTTGGGCGCCATGTCGGCGAAGCTGAGCTTTCCCAAACCGCGCAACGTGATCCGCAGAACCGCGCCCACCTCTCCGCGCCGGTCGAGAAACGGGAAGGCCGCCGCCGCTTGAATGGCGGCGTCCGCCACGTCGATCGGCCAAAGCTCCACCGGGTAGGCGGTGCGAAAACGGCAGGTCAACCCGTCGGTCGCCTCGGCGAACAGCGGGGTTTCGTCGGGCAAGGTGAAACCGGTGGCGGCGCGGGCTTGATCGGGATCGACGAGGAACTGCGCCACCGCCATGCTCGGCACCGGGGCGACCAAATGCGGATACAACACCCCCAACAGCGCCGCCGGGATTTGCGGAAAATCGGAATCCAGCGTGCGCTGGATGCGCGCGGTCAGAAAGGCGAAGCTCTCCAACAGCCGTTCAACATGCGGATCGGGCGATTCAGCCCCAGACAGATCCAACCGCGAGGCCACACGCGGATAGCGCGCGGCGAAATTTGCGCCCTCGTGCCGCAGATAATCCAGCTCCCGTTGGTAATAATCCAACAGGTCGTTGCGGTCGTCACCGCTCATCGCCATCCCCCGCGCTGTCGGTCAGCAGGATGGGGAAACTGACGGATTCGACGACGCCGTCAAGCGCGAAGGCGCCCGACACATGCGCCCGCAACCGCGTCCGCTCGTTGCCCACCCGTTCCAGCGTCACGGACGGGCGCAACAAGCGTGGCTCGAACGCCGCGACCGTGCTGGTCATCAGCCCGACCAGACGGGTTTCGCTGTCGGCGTCGAAAGGCCAGAACAGCGACAGGTCCGGGAGGCCATAGTCGAGGACGCCGCGTGGCCGCAGACCCAGTTGGTCTGCGGCCAGCGGCGTGCGCGTGTTCAACAGACGCTCCAATTCGCGCCGGATCGAGGCCAGCAGCCCGTCCCGGTCGAGCAGTCGCGGATCCTGCCGCCCGTCCGTTCCGGTGGACGCGGCCAGACGGTCGAACAACGGCGCCCGGACACCCTGCGTGGCCCGAGGCCCCGGCATGACCGACCGTTACGAAACGGTCTGCGCGCCGAGATCGTGCTTGACCGGCTGGTTTCCACCCGCCGTGCCGTCCGCCGTCTTCTGCTGGATGTAGGTGTATTGCACCGAGTTGTAGCTGAGGGTGATGGTTTCCGCCGGAATGTCGCCGGTGCCGCCGCCGATCGAGAAGTTGGAGACGACGACGCCGGTCATCACCACTTCCAGATACTTGATCGCCTTGTTGTCGCCGTCGGAACGGTAGGCGGTGAAGGTGGCGGTGCCGATCTGCTTGCCGCTCCAGCACATCTTCAGCAAATCGTCGGTCGCCGCGTCGATGTATTTGGTGAAGGAGAAATCAGAGTGGTTGGCCTGCTCAACCGTTCCCGAACCGGCGGAGCTGCGGGTCGGCGAGGTCGGCTGGTTGAAGGAATGGCTCCAGGACAGAACCTGGATGGATCCGGTGTTGCTGCTGTCGAGGCTTTCACCCGTGATGTCCGGGGTCTTGAAAGCGATGAACATATTGCTGGCCACGATGATCTCCCTCGTGTTGGCGGATCTGGGTGCTGGCGCGCCGGAACGCAACGCGGGCGCCGCCCCCACGTCCCGCCGTTAAACATCGGGACGTGGGGTGTCGAACGAAGACGCCTTACGCCGCAGGCGGCGGCAATTCGGCAACCAGACGGATGGACGCGGTCAGCTCTTCCAATTGGAAATGCGGGCGCAGGAAGACCGTGGCGTTGTAGCAGCCGGGTTTGCCCGGAATGTCCGTCACATCGACGCGGGCGTCACGCAACGGGTATTGCGCCTTCAGCGCCTGCCCGGCGTCGTCCTTGCCCAGCACGTAATCCATGAGCCAGGTGTTCAGATAGCTCTGAACATTCTCCTTGGTCATGAAACTGCCGATCTTGTCGCGCATGATGACTTTGATGTAGTGGGCAAAGCGCGACGCGTTCAAAATATAGGGCAGCATCGAGGACAGGCGGCTGTTGGCGTTGGCCGCCGCCGTGTTGTACAGCTTGGGCTTGTTGGTGGTCTGGCCGCCGAAGAAGGCGGCGTAGTCCGTGCCCTTGCAATGGACCAGCGCGACGAAGCCGAGATCGTTCAGCTCCTTCTCGCGGCGGTCGGTGATGGCGATTTCCGTCGGGCATTTCAGGGCGATGTCGCCCTCGTCGGTGTGGAAGGTGTGGGTCGGCAGACCTTCGACCTTGCCGCCGCCCTCGACGCCCCGGATCGCCGCCGTCCAACCATGCTTGGCGAAGGCGTCGGTGATGCGCGCGCCAAGCATCCAGGCGGGGTTGCCCCACAGATACTTGCCATGCTCGCGACCGTCGGTGTCCTCGACGAAGTTCATGCCCTCGACCGGCACGGTGTCCGGGCCATAAGGCAAGCGCATCAGGACATGCGGCAAGCAGAGCGTGACGTAACGCGAATCCTCGCTGGCGCGGAAAGAGCGCCATTTGATGAGTTCGGCGCTCTCGAAAATCTTCGACAAGTCGCGCGGCACGCCCAGTTCCGTGAAGCTGCCCATGTCGAAGAGCATCGGGTTGGCCGACGCGATGAAGGGCGCGTGCGCCGCCGCCGCGACGTTGGAGACCTTCTCCAAGAGCGCCATGTCTTGCGGGTGACGGCCAAACTCGTAATCGCCGATCAGCACGCTGTAGGGATAGCCGCCGAAGGTGCCGTACTCTTCCTCGTACACCTTCTTGAACAGCGCGCTTTGATCGAACTCGACGGCCTTTTCCAGGTCCTTCAGCAGTTCGCCCTTGGTGATGTTCATCAGGCGCAGCTTCAGCATGCTGCCCGTCTCGGTGTTGAACACCAGATAGGCCAGGCCGCGCCACGAGGCTTCCAGCTTCTGCAAATCGGGATGGTGCAGAATGTCGTTCAACTGGAGCGAAATCAGATCGTCAATCTCGGCGATGCGATCGGAAATGGCCGCGACCACGTCGCCCCGCACCGTGCCGCCGGTCTCTTCCAGCACCGAATTGACGAACTCATCCACCAGATCGCGGGCGTAGCCGCGCTGCGTCTCGTCGCGGGCCAGCTTGCCTTCGACCAGGATGCGGTCAAGGATTGACAGGTTTTGCGTTTGCACCGCCGCGCCGCCGCCTGTGGTCTCGGTCTCGTCAGCCATGGAATCCTCTCCTCACGCGGATGCCGCCGGGTTGTCTCCTCGGGGCGTCTCATGATTGTCTCGATGGGCCGGTCAGTGGTCAGCGGATCACTCAGCCGCCGGTTCCGCCGGGGGTTCCGCCGCCGCCGGGGCCGCCGTCGTCGGACCAGCAAGCTGCGTCTTCAACGCGGCCAACTCCTCGGTGCTGGCCATCACCGACTTCAGCAGGGCGTCGAGATCGTCGTTGCCGTCCAGCTTGGTCAGCAGATCGCGCAGCCGCGAGCGCGCCTCGAACAGCCGCTTCAGCGCCGGAACCTGCTTAAGAACCTCGACCGGGCCGAAATCGTCGAGATGCTTGAAGCGCAATTCGACGTTCAGCGAATCGGTGCTGCCCGGTTGCAGCCGGTTCGGCACGCGGAACGCGACGCGCGGGTTGATCGACGACAACACGTCCTGGAAATTGTCGCGGTCAACCTCAACGAACTTGCGGTCCTTGACGGGCGGCAGAGCCTCCGCCGGTTTGCCCGACAGGTCGGACATGATGCCGACGATGTAGGGAAGCTCCTTCTTCTCGATGGCGTCGCCGATTTCCACATCATAGGTGATCTGGACGCGCGGCGGACGGACTCGGCTGAGTTTGTGCTGAGTGCTCTCGGCCATAGTGTTGACCTCTGCCAAATGTTGCGACGCACGCCCAACGAGACTATCAGGCGCGATAACGAGAGAATTTATCTAAGATTATAAGCGGTTACTCGCCGTTACAAGAATAATCCCCATGACGGATCAACTCATTTTCCGGACTTACCTCCATTCTGCTGCGACATTTCGGTGAAATTGAAACCAAGAAAGTCAAAGACGGCGGACAAATCGTTTCGTCCACGGCTGACCTCCAACAAAACTTCATGCAGCGGCATGTTCGCCCAGCCCAACGCCCGGTGAATCAGGTAAGGCGTCGGGCTGTGCGGCTCGCTGCGCAAGAGGAAATCAGCGGCCTCGGCCAACCAGAAATAAGCCTCGTCGCGCGTCTGAATCGGCCCGGCGCCATAAACCGGCTCCTCCTTGGACGCCGGATCCGAAGGAAGGTCGGGGTCCATGTCGTCCACGGTCGCCGACTCGACCGGAGTCGCCTGGGTCATCTCCGGTTCCTCTCCCTTTGCCCGCAGCATGGTGTCGACCCACCCTTGCAACGCGACGCAGCCCTCGCGCAGACCGACCAGTCCCGGCGCCTGCCGCCCGCAATGATCGTCCAGCACGGCGGACAACGCGTCGATGGCGACCAGCGCCTCGGCCAGACGGGCGTGCTGGGCGTGGTGAAACGTCACGGCGGTGGCCTGCGCGCTGGCCTCGATCTCGGCCAGAGTCGGCCCGCCGCTTCTGGCCAGCGCCACCGCCACGCCGCGCGGGTCGCGAACGGCGGCGAGTTGATGCCGTTGGGCGTTCTCGTAATCAGCGAAGGAATATCCCGTCGGCGGCTGCCCGCCCGACCGGGTGAGCGGCAGGGTTTGCAGCCAGGTCGGCAATTTGTCGTTCAGCCATTCGAGCGGAGCGACCCGCGCGCTGACGTCGCCCTCATCCACGTCCGGGTGCAACCCCTCGTCCCAAAAGGCGTCGCACAGATCGGCGAGCAGACGGATCGACGGCCCCAAGGCGGAAAAGCCGTGACGATGGACCAGCGCCTCGGTCAACCAGCAGGCGATCTGAACATCCTTGGACCGCTGGTCAAGAGCGTCACGGCACAGTCGGATCGCCAAATCCCAATCGGCCCGTTTGGCCGCCGTCTGCCAGACGCCAACGGGAAGCGTCGGATCGTCCTGGCGCCGCGCCTCGCGAATCGCGTCATAGACCGGGTCGTAACGCAGCGACGGGCCGACGGGGGAGTCGCCCGGCAACGGGGCCAACGCCGCCGTAAAATCAAACGGACCACCCGCAACCGGGGACAGCGTGTCGGCGCTCATCGCTTGACCTTCCGCAACGCGGGTTTGCGCGGCACCAGACGCACCGCCTTGGTCCCGTCATAGATGTCTTCATAACCGTCCGTCGGATCCAGCGCGACCCGAGGCCCAACAGCGTCCAGACGCGGCGCGGCGTAGGGGAAGACCGGCAACACCCGCGTCGTTCTGCTTTTGCCATCGGGGTTGGGCGTGCTCAGCGTCAGGCGCAGAAAGACGCTGGTTCGTCCCCCCGCCAGCGGTTTGCCCGCCGCCGGACTGGCCCCCGCCCCCCCGTTGGGCGTCTGCCCAGGCACGGCGACGGTTGTCGTGTCGGCGGAAAACTTCAGCGTGTGCGGTTGTGGATCGGTCAACTTGGGCAGATCGGCGGGCGGTGGACGATGGGCCTGCAACAGACGCAGCAGGGACCAGCGGTTGGCGAAGGCGAAACTGATCGCCCGGTCGGACTCCACCGTCCCATCCGGTCCAAGGATCGACAAGGGGAGGACCGGGGCGTCCTTGGCCCAACGCAGCGTCACCGTCACCGGCAACCCCGGGGTCCAACGGGCGGATTTCGCCTCGCCGCCACGCGTCAACCGCTGATCGCCGACCGACACCGTCCAATCAATGATCTGATTGCCCCCGGTTTCGTGCGGTCGATTGACTCGGAACTCGGCGGCGACGTCGTATCCGGCGGGAGTCGCCGACGTCGCCCCGAGGAACGGAGTGAGGAACTCCCGCACCGCCGCCATGCGGTTGAGAAACTCCAGAGCCTGCGCCCCGGCGCTTCCCGGCGTCGGGTTGCCCAACCCCCGCCGGATCCCCGGCTCGGCGGCGGTCATCCGCTCCAAGAACGCGGTCAACGCGTCGAGATCGGCCTCCGGCGTGTCGGCTCCCTGATAATCGGCGAACGGATAACGCCCCCCCAGCAGGCTGTTGAAGTCGGCGGACAACCGGGCGTAATCGGTGGATGTGCTGCGCGCCGCCACCCGCTGGCACTGGGCCAGGGCCATGCGCCGCAGCGTGTCGCGTCGTTGCAGGAAGAAATCGGCGCCGCCGCCAAAACTGCCGCCCGTTCCTCCGGCCAATTGCACGAAGCAATTGTCGGGTTTGACCGTCTCCCCCAGATCAAAGCGGATGTAACGCTCCAGAATGGCCAGCGAACTGCCGGGATTGCCCACCTTGTAGCGTTGCTGTTCGATCAGGATGCGCTGCCACTTGGTCACGCGTGGATCGCTGCGCAGGCTGCTTGGCAACTGTTCGCGCAAGGCGAAATTGATGAGCGGGGTGGCGATTTCCGTCCCCAGCCAATCAAACCGCCCGCGCGTGTTGTCAAGATATTGCGCGACCTCGACATCGCTCAGCGCCTGCCAGCCTTCGGCGTTCATCGGCAGCGTGCCGTCCCAGTCGTTGAACTCGTTCAGGGGCAGATAAGGCGCGCCCTCTTCCGCGATCCGGTCGGCCTGCTCCAGCATCCCCAACACATGTTGGCTGATGATGGTGGAGACGCTGGAATAGCCTTGCTCAAAACCGCGTCGGCTGAAGGCGGCCAGCAGATCGCCCATTGGACGGGCGGCGCGGGCGAACTGGCGCACCTCGCGCAACAGCCCAGTCTCATCCGAAGTCAAACGGAAATCCTGACCGCGCCGCTCCACCACTTCGGCCTCAGCCACGGCGGTCAGCATCGTGGCTTGCAGCCGCTGGGCCACCAACGCCTGCAACATGGGGCGCAGCGTTTCCGGAATGCGGCTCATCGGCCCGGCTTCCATCACCTCAAAGGCGCGGTACTGACGCACCGCCTTTTCCAACGGTTCCGGCATCCACATGATGCTGCCGCCCCGCATCCCCAACACTTCAGGCTGGCGGACCGGCAGATCGGCCATGAAGTCGTACCGCAAAATCTCAGGCAAGGCCGCCGCCAGTCCGGACAAGGGCGGAGACAGCCGCAACAACCCGTCGGCGCCCTCATCCTCCACCAGCAACGGCCCCATCACCGGGGTGCGGATCGACAGCAGCGCCTTGCGCAGATCGTCCACGTCGTCGATGGCGATGCCCAGCACCTTGTCCGCCGCCGCGTCGCCCAGAAACAGGTTGCTGCGGATGCGCGGCAGCACCCGCTGCCACAAGGGATCTCTGTCGGGATGCCGAACGAAAAGCCAGCGCAAGGCCGGATCGGCCAGAGTGGCCTGCACGTCCTGAAAGGCGACGCTGAGATCCTGAAGCGCCGCCCCGGCCCCATCGGCGGCGGCGAAACGGGCCAACTCGACCCGCTCCAGCGCGCTGGCCAAGGTGCTCATCGGGCGGACCATCGGACCATTCCGGTTGGTCAGCGTGTCCGCGTCGTTGGCCAGCCGGGTCAACGTCTCCAGCGACGGCGCCAGATTTTGTTCGGTGTCGAGCGGACGAACCACCACCCCATTCATCACATCCGCGTACAGCTTTTCATCGCTGCGCAACGTCGCGCCCAAATCAATCGCCAGCAGCGACGAAACCAACGCGGCGAAATCCTGAACCGGCAGTTTCTTGGCGTTGCGGTAGAGGGTGACGTCGTTGGCGATGCGGTCCAACTCGTCCAGATAATTGCGAACCCGCTGGAACGCCGCCAGATCCCCGGCGCCGGGCGGCAACGGCCCGGCGTAACGCTCCTGCACGCCCTTCCAACGGTTGATGAGCTCCAGCCGCATGGGATCGAGCACGACCAGCCGGAACCCTTGAACAAGCTCGCCCTTCACCGCGTCGGCCAGCCCGCTGTACCAGGAGCTGGGCATGAAGGGGACCAGCAGCTCGCGCCCGCTCACCGTTTTGAAGGCGCCGAGAATCTGCGGCGCCACGTCGCGCAGTTTGCGATAGGCGTTGAGCGTGTCGCCCGTCAACCGCGCCTGACTCATCATCCGGTCGGCGTTTTCGATCACCGTCAGGGGCTGCGCCAGATCCTGCTGCGCCACATCGACCATGCGGGCGGAAAAACGCAGCCCCAACGCCAAAAACACCGCCAGGGCGACGGTGGCGATCTGCATGTTGCGAACCGCCCGACTGCGCACGACCAGACTGCGCCGCGCTGGTTGAACAATCCGCCCTTCGCGGAAAATCTTGTCGCTGAACAGGCTGGTGACGAAAATTGGCTGCGCCGTCGGCGGAGCGGACGATGCGTCGTCAATCAGCGGCCCCGGTCCGGCCATCGCCAATGGAACGGGCAAGGCGCTGCGCGCGCGCTCCGCGCCTCCGTTCAACCCGCCGCCATCGCCGGTGAAATAAAGGCCCCGGAAGAAATGCGGATCCTGGAAGGCGTCGGCGCGAAACAGAGCGTCGGCCAATCGGGTCAACGGCAAACCAAGCTTCTGGAATTCGGCCGGGAACAGGAACGCCATGTCGCTGATGCCGCCGCTTGACACCGCCGTGCCGATCAAGGTCCGGTGCAGTTCCCGACCGATCACCTCGAACGCCTCGCCAACCAACTGCGGACTGTGCCCAGTTTCCAGCGTCTGGTCGTTCGACCAGCCGAACATCTCCGCCCCGCGCTCCGCCGCCAGCGGTTGCCAGAAGCTGCCAAAACCCAGCATCGCGTCGCATTTGGTGACGACCAGATAGACCGGCAGGCGCAAACCCAACTGCTGTTGCAGTTCACGCAAACGGCCCCGCAGCTTTTTCGCCTTGGCGAACAGCGCGGTGGTGTCCAGCCGGTCCGGGCCGATCAGATCGGTGCAGGGAATGGCGATCACCACCGCGTCCAAGCCGCGTTCCGCCCGGTTGCGGAGCAGCAGCGCCAAAAGCTTGCGCCACCCCGCCTCGGCTGCGTTGCCCTTCGCCCCCTCGTCGCCCCACAGGACGCAGCCCGCCGGGTCCAGCACGATCCCGCGTTCAAACACATGCCAGCCACAGCCCTGCGCGGCCAGTTCGGGGTCGGTGTCGAGATCAAAGGGCCGACTGAGGCCAATGGCTGACGCCAGAGTGGTCTTGCCCGCGCCATGATCGCCCAACAGCAACACCCAAGGCGCTTCATAGCGCCAGCCCGATCCCGGCACCGCCGCCTTCAGGCCGCGCATCGCCGCCGCGAAGCTGGCGCTCAACGCGCGGGTGTCCATCAAACGAAGCCGCCGCCAGCCCTTAGGCGCGTCAACGCTCTCGCTTTGCTGCGCGGCGTCCTCGGCCATCCGCTCCGATCGGCGGAAAAGCCAAACCACCAGGGCCAGCACAGACACCGCCAGCGTCACCAAAATAACGCTGAACAGCAGCGGATAAGCCAGTAGAAAGGGCAGATCAATGGCGGGCCGCATCACTCAGCCCCCTGGAACGTCATGGCCCGCCTGCTCAATGCGCAGAAGGGCGTCGTTGAGATCGGCCGTCATCGAAATCCACAAGGCGTGGCTGCTGACCAGGAACAGAAGAAAAACAACGCCCATCACCATGTACCAGGGACGCAGATGCGGCAGGCGCACCGCCCGCCCCCGTTCGATGACGTTGCTGTAAGCCTGCTCGAACAGATGGCCGCCTTCACGGGCGACGCCGGGATCCTCGCGCGCGATGATGCGGGACAACGCGGTGCGGTAGCTGGCCAGTTGGACATCATCCTCCCCCCGCCAACAACGCCCGCGAAATCCCAGCGCCAGCGCCACCAGATAGATGGTCGCCAGATCGGAGGAGGCGCGCGGCCCATCGGCCAGCAAGGCGTCCAACCGCTCGAACACCCGTTCCCCGGCGACCCGCGTGCCGAACAAAGCGGTTTCCAGCAGACGATCCTGCCAGATCATCCGCCCGTCCCAATTGACGCGCAGCAGCATGGTTTCGTCGGCCAACGCCGCCATGACATATTGCGCCTCGTGATACAGCGCCTCGCCAAAGGCGCCGCCCCAATGGCGGGCGCGCACGGCCTGCGCCTCCAACATCATGCGCAGGCGCTGGTGGACCAGACCGGCCAGATCAACCGGACTCAGCCCTTCCGCGCCACCCAGACGGCCAGCGGACAGCGCGTATTTCAACCGCAGAAGCTCCGCAAAAAAATCGCCGAACTGCGCCAGCAACGTGTCGCCGCCGCGATTGCCCATCAGCAACGACGCGATGGCCGTTCCCGGCTCCGGACCATCGATGTCGTCCCGGCCTTGCGTCGGCGTGTCCACGGCGGCTCTCCCCTTCCGTCTTCTGGTCAGGTCGGGCCGCCCGCCGGGCGGCTGCCCGGCGGCGCGACGAACAAAGCGATCTCCGCTGGGCGTCGCACGCCCTGGCGTTCACCAGGATTGGCGATTTCCAGAACCTGCCCCGGCTCGATGAAGGACGGGTCGGCGGTGATGCGGAACAGCAGGACGCCGCGTTCGGGCGTCACCTCCAGCCGGTCGTCACGCTCCACCCGGCCCCGCACGGCTCCGCGCAGGCGGCGTTCCCGCAAAACGCCCATGATTCCCGCCGAGGCGATCAAACTGTCGCTCATCCAGGATTCGGCCTCGGCCTCGGTCTGGCCGGGGGCCAGCCGCAGACCGACCAGCAGCCCCGTCGTTCCCTCCAACCACGCCGTTTCGATCCTCAACCGGAAACCGGCCTCGTCGGCGGCGAAACGAATGGTGGCGTAGCTTTCGCTGACCGTGTCGATCATCCGTTCGATGAACTCAATCACCGGGCGCAGCGATCCCAACGGATCGGCGTGATCGTAGCGGTCGAACAGCGGCGGCAACAGCCCCGGCCCCAGGGTCGAGACATGCCCGGCCACCACGCACAACGCCCTATGCAGCGCGAACGGATGAAGCGGCCCGGCGCCCAACAGCGCCTCCAACGGCGGCAATCCGGCGACCATGCACTGCACGGCGTGGCGAGCGTCGGCCAACATCGACGGCTGCATCGCGCCGCCCGGCGCCCGCAAGCGCCCCGCCAGGAAAGAGGCCTTTTCGCGCAGCCGCTTGGCCAGCGACCGCCCGGCGTCGGTCAGCGCCGAGTCGGTTCCCGCCGCGAAACAGGGGGGCTGATACTCGGTCAACTGAAAGGCTTCGTTCTGATAGGCGACTCGGGCGATGGGAAGAGCCGTGTATTTCTGCGGAACCTCGTCGCCGATCAGCAGCGACAGACGGGGCCGCAGGCGGGGCATCGCCTGTTCGTTGTCGCCGGTGTTCTCATCGACCACCGGCGCGCCATCGACCGACCGGAAACGCGCCAACTCGCCGCCCGCCGCCGCGCCGGGCTTATAGACCGGCACAACGAGGTGAATGGTGGCCGGCGCCTCTTTCAACTGGTCGGCATGGCCGACCAAACTGATTTGAAGATCCCCCGCGCCATCGCTGGGGTGAGAGACCACCAACCCATCGGGCAGCACCGCTTCCAGCGCCAGCACGCGGAACACGCCGACCACCAGCATCGCCGGATCCACCTTCAGGCGGCCCACCCCGTAGTGGAACGGCGACAACCGCGCCAAGTGATAGTGCAGCACGGCGTCCTGACGCAGCCAGGATTGCTGGAAATGCTGCGGGGTCAGCAGCATGCCCTCGTACCACTGGATCGGATCGGGGGATGGTTGGCTCATGCCGTCTCGGTTGTTTTGATGCGTATTTTAAGGAATGGCGCGCGGCGGGGACGGATCGAGAAAGCGCGCTTAAGAGGGCGGGGGCGCCGCCACGGAAAAATCCTTTTCCCCCAACCGCAGCAACACGTCGGGCAAACCGTCAATCCGCGCACGGTGCGGTCCTGGCGTCTCGTAGCTGGCGAACAGGAAAGCGCCGACGGCTTCCTCGCCGCGTCCGCTGACGCTGTAGCGCGGCCCCTTCTGTCCGGGCATGACCTCGAAAGAGTGAACCTCGATCCCGGTCGGATTGGCGAGCTTCAACTGGTCACGGTTGCGAAACCAGGCGGTCGAGGCCAAATCTGTGAAGGAGGCCAACAACGGCGTCTCATAAACCAGCACCAGATCGACCGCGACGGCGTTGTCGGCGTTGGCGTTGGGCGCGACCTCAAAGGCGATGGTCTCGGTCTTGATCCGGGGATCCGACGTCGAGCATCCGGCAAGCAGCAGCGAGGTCGCGACAGCGGAACCCAGCGTCGCCCCCATTGCCGAAGCCAGGAACGAACCGCCGCCGCGCCGGGGCGCCTGTCGGAATACGGCGTGGACCACCAAGCACCCCTCCCCCAAATCCTGGGCCATCGTTGAACCCGCCACCGCTGGATCACGTCCAACCCGGAAGCCAAGGCTAGGGAAGAAACGGCGAAGAGTCCATGGGCGCCGCCAATTTTTAACGCGGAGAATTTCACCCGGGAGTTTGCCCCGATTCGCCGCGCCCACCCCGCGCCGCCACCGAAAGACGCAATCGGTCAACCGCGAGAAAACTTGCGCAACAAGGACTTGATGGAATCCAACAGCCGCTCGCCCAATTTCTTGTGCTGCTCCTCGATGTTGGCGACGAGACGCAACTCAAGGTCATCCATCGCCTGTTTGCGGGCGGCCTCGGCGGTCACGAGTTGATCCACCCGATGCAGCAGCAAACGGTTCTGAGCGACAAGATGCTCCAACAGCGGCGACGGCGACTCGACCACAACGGGAAGAGCCGACGCGGGCGGAGACGGCGCGACGGAACGACGGGAGGCCGACGCTCCCGACTCCGTGACGACGCTCAAGCGGAGGGGCAAAGGCGTCAACGGCGGCGAGGCGGCTTCCGGTCCATCGAGCCAGCGCGACACCGTGGCGTAACTGATGTTCAACTCGTCGGAAATGCGGCGATAGCTCCAGCCCTGCTGGCGCAGCCGCTCCACCAAAGCGCGACGCTCCTCCTCTTTCAGGCGGCGTCCGGCGCTGGGCGGCAGCCGCTCGCTGGCGTCGGGCATTCCGGCAACGACCCGCATGTAACCGCCGTCGCCCCGTTGCATTCCCGCCCCCTCCGTCGCCGCTTGTCTTCGGTCCGCCGCCTGAGCGGGCGGAACGCAACGTCACGCTTCAACCGGCTGACAGTCTAGCGTGATTTGCTCATCGGGCAAAAGGACCACTTGCGGGTCTTTTTGCCATTCGGCGGGGCGACCCCCCGAATGAACAGATCGACCGCTTTGACGACGAACTGGTTTCGCTCCTCCGCCGACGGCGGCGGCGCCAAACTCACGGCCAGCGCGCAATAGGGACCGCCCTGCATCGTCACCAGAAACTGCCCCGCCGCAAAGGCCGGATCCTCAACGTCGATCAGGCCGCGCTGGGCCAACCGCTCGAACAGGGCGACCAACGCCGCCGTCGCCCGCTCCGGCCCGGCTTTGAAAAACAGTCGGGCGGCTTCGGGCACCCGCAGCGACTCCCCCATCACCGATTGGTGGACACGAATGGCCGGCTCCGACCAGATCAGCTCGACAAAGCGCCCGCCCACCTGGATCAGAACGTCGCGCAACGGCAGACCGTCGAACGATTCAGGCGCGAAGCGCATGCCATGCCGCTCGCACTCGTTGGAGATCGTCGCCGTGTAAAGGTCTTCTTTAGAGGGAAAGCGGGTGTAAAGGGTGGTTTTGGACACGCGCGCCCGCTGCGCCACCAGATCCATCGTGGCGGCGGCGTACCCCAACTCCAGAAAGACGTCGCGCGCGGCGTCAAGAATCTGCGTGGTCTTCGGATCGGCGACGATGGGCGTCGGGGCTGCGTTGGACTGCACTGAACTGTACCGTTCACTCTTGACGAAGGGGTGTCTCAGGCGTAGGAGTCTATCAGTACGGTACAGTCCAGTCTAGTTCAGCGGGAGCAAAGGTGATGACCAGTCGGCGCATGCGGATCATCGGGCGCGGAATGACGGCGGCGGTTGGCGCGCTTCTGCTCGCCGCAAGCTTGAGCGGCTGCAACGAAAGCCAATCGGCCACCCAACCGGAAACCCAGGCCCGCCCGGTGCGGGTCGCCACCGTGGCCTTGGAACCGGCGACCGACAGCGTGCGTTACCCCGCCGTGATCCGCCCGCATGTCGAGGCCGACGTCGGCTTCCGCGTCGGCGGCAAGGTCATCGCCCGGCTGGTGGAGGTGGGATCGCGCGTCGAACCCGGCATGGTTCTGGCCAAGCTCGACCCCACCGATCTTGACTTGCAGATCAAGGCGTCGCAAGCGCAATTGGCCTCGGCCCAGTCCGACGCCGCCAACGCGCGCGACGATTTCGCCCGTTACGCCACGCTGCGCCAAGGCGAATGGACGACCCGGCAAGAGTATGACCGCCGCAAGACCACGCTGGACAAGGCCGAATCCCGCATCCGCGAGGTCGAGGCGCAATTGCGCGTGCTGAACAACGCCTCGCGCTACGCCACGCTGGTCGCCGACGCCGCCGGGGTCGTCACCGCGACTTTGGTGGAACCGGGCCAAGTGGTGTCCCAGGGCCAGACCGCCTTGCGCGTCGCCAAGCTGGGCGAGGTGGAGGCGGTCGCCAACATCCCCGAACAGCAGCTCGCCACCTTGTCCAAGCGGGTCCTGTCGGTTGAACTCTGGTCGCAGCCGGGCAGCGCCATCGCCGGAAGCCTGCGCGAAATCTCGCCGACCGCCGACGTCAACACCCGCACCTTCCAGGCCAAGATCGCGTTGGCCGATCCGCCCCCCGGCGTCCAATTGGGCATGACCGCCACCCTGACCGCCAAGCTGGATCGGGGCGACATGATCGCCCGTCTGCCGATCAGCGCCTTGACGCAACGCGACCAGAAGCCCGCCGTCTGGGTGGTCGGCGCCCCTGCCGACACGCTGGAACTGCGCCCGGTCGCCGTCGCCGCCTACGCCGGGGATTTCGCCATCGTCGCCAGCGGCCTGAAGAACGGCGAACGCGTCGTCACCGCCGGTGTTCACAAACTCGACGCCGGGCAGAAGGTCCGCGCCTGGACGGAGCCGACGCGATGAATCACCACCGGGGCAATCTGTCGGCCTGGGCGCTGGCCCACCGCACGCTCGTGCTGTTCATGATGCTGGCCAGCGTGCTGGCGGGGGCGCTGGCCTACAAGAATTTGGGTCGGGCGGAGGATCCGTCCTTCACCTTCAAGGTGATGATCGTCCAAACCCAATGGCCGGGCGCCACCGCGCGCGAGGTCGAACAGTTCGTCACCGACCGCATCGAAAAGAAGCTGGAGGAGGTGCCCTATTACGACCTGACGCGCAGCTACTCCAAGCCCGGCGAGTCGGTCATCTTCGTTCAGTTGAAGGACTACACCCCGCCGAAGATGGTGCCGGACCTGTGGTATCAGGTGCGCAAGAAAATCGGCGACATCCGTTACACCCTGCCCGACGGGGTTCAGGGGCCGTTTTTCAACGACGAGTTCGGCGACGTCTATTCCGCCATCTACGCCTTCATGGGCGATGATTTCACGCCCGCGCAATTGAAGAAGGTCGCCGATCAGGCTCGTGTCCGCCTGCTCAAGCTGCCGGGCGTCGAAAAGGTCGAGGCCATCGCCCCGCAGGAAGAGCGCGTCTATGTCGAGATCTCCAGCCAGCGGCTCGCCAGCTTCGGCCTGCCGGTGGATTCGGTGATCCAGGCGCTTCAGCGGGAAAACGCGGTGGCGGCGGCGGGCGACGTGGACACCGGGTCGCAGCGCGTCTTCGTTCGCGTCGATATGGGCCTGGACACCGCCGAGGCGGTGCGCGCCATTCCGGTGGAGATGAACGGGCGCATGCTGACCATCGGCGACGTCGCCGAGGTCAAGCGCGGCTATGTCGAACCGCGCCGCTACACCCTGCGCTACAAGGGCCACGACGCCATCGGGTTGGGCGTGGTGATGGCCAAGGGCGGCAACGTGCTGCGGCTGGGCGAACAGCTCGACCACGCCATGGAGTCCATCAAGGCGGAACTGCCCGCCGGGCTGGAGGTGGCGCAGATCGCCGACCAACCGCGCGTCGTCGAACATTCGGTCGGCGAATTCATGGAATCGCTGGCCGAGGCGCTGGCCATCGTGATTCTGGTCAGTCTGGTCAGCTTGGGTTGGCGCACCGGCATCGTCGTCGCGCTGGCCGTGCCGCTGGTGCTGGCGATGACGCTGGTCGCCATGCAGATTCTGCACATCGACTTGCAGCGCATTTCCCTGGGCGCGCTCATCATCGCGCTGGGGCTGCTGGTGGACGACGCCATCATCGCGGTGGAGATGATGGTGGTGAAGATGGAACAGGGCTGGGACCGGCTGAAGGCCGGGGCCTTCGCCTATGAATCCACCGCTTTTCCCATGCTCAGCGGCACCATCGTGACGGCGGCGGGCTTCGTGCCGGTCGGTTTCGCCGCCTCGGCGGCGGGCGAATACACCAACTCGATCTTTTGGGTGGTCGGGCTGTCGCTGATGCTGTCCTGGATCGTCGCGGTGATCTTCACCCCCTATCTGGGCTGGCTGCTGCTGCCCAAGCCCAAGCACGTCATCGCCGAAGGCCATGAGCTGGAGATCTACGACACGCGCGGCTACCGCATCCTGCGCGGGATGATCGCCGCCTGCGTGCGGGCGCGCTGGCTGACCATCGGCGTGACGATGGCGGCCTTCGCCACCGCGCTGGTCGGCTTCGGCCATGTCCAGCAGCAATTCTTCCCCAGCGCCAGCCGCCCCGAATTGCTGATCGACGTTCGTCTGGCCGAAGGCTCCTCCTTCGAGGCGACCTCGGCGGAGGTGCGCAAGCTGGAAGCGGTGTTGGCCAAGGATCCCGACGTCGATTACTGGGTCGCCTACACCGGCGGCGGCTCCCCCCGCTTCTACCTGCCGCTCGACCAGCAATTGCAGACCGCCAACTTCGCCCAGTTCATGGTGATGACCAAGGGGCTGAAGGAGCGCGAGGTCTTCATGAACCGGCTGGAGCCGACGCTTGAGGCCGATTACCCCGCCGCCCGCGTTCGCATCAGCCGCTTGGAAAACGGCCCGCCCGTCGGCTATCCGGTGCAGTTCCGCGTCACCGGCGACGATCCGGCGGTCATCCGCAAGATCGCCTATCAGGTGCGCGACACCATGCGCGCGCATCCGCACACCGCCAACGTCCATCTGGATTGGGACGAGCTGTCCAAGCGCGTCCGGCTGGAGGTGGACACCGCCAAGGCCCGCGCGCTGGGCGTGACCAAACAGGATCTGTCCAACGCCCTGCAACTGCTGCTGAACGGCATGACCGTCACCCAGTACCGCGAGGGCACGGAGTTGATCGGCGTCATGCTGCGCACCACGCCGGAAGAGCGCGCGGACCTGTCCCGCCTGGGCGAATTGAACGTCCGCACCAGCCGCAACACCGCCGTGCCGCTCAGCCAGATCGCCAGCGTGCGTTATGAGTTGGAAGAGCCGGTGCTGTGGCGGCGGTCCCGCGAAACGACGATGACGATCAAGGGCGACGTCACCGGCGGCTTGCAAGCCCCGGTGGTCAGCACCCAGTTGAACGCCGAGCTGGACGCCCTGCGCGCCACCCTGCCCGACGGCTACGCCATCGCCATGGGCGGCGCCATCGAAGAAAGCGCCAAGGGCCAGGATTCGATCAACGCAATGATGCCGCTGATGCTGCTCATCATGGTGACGACCCTGATGCTGCAACTGCAAAGCTTCTCGCGCGTCTTCCTGGTTCTGCTGACCGCGCCGTTGGGGTTGATCGGGGTGACGGCGTCGCTGCTGCTGTTCAACCTGCCCTTCGGCTTCGTCGCCATGCTGGGCGTCATCGCGCTGGCGGGCATCATCATGCGCAACTCGGTCATTCTGGTCGATCAGATCGAGCAGGACATCCGCAGCGGCAAATCCCGGTGGGACAGCATCATCGAGGCGACCGTCCGCCGCGCCCGCCCCATCGTGCTGACCGCCGCCGCCGCCATCCTCGCCATGATCCCGCTGACCCAGAGCGTCTTCTGGGGGCCGATGGCCGTCGCCATCATGGGCGGTTTGGCGGGGGCCACCGTCCTGACCATCTTCTTCCTCCCCGCGCTCTACGCCGCGTGGTTCCGCGTGCCGCGCGCCGAACGGGAAACGGCGGAGGAGGAGCAAGGCATGGGCGGCGCGGTGCCGAACGGGGCGATGGGAGATTGATCGGACACGCTGCGGGTTCTGGACCGACCTTGCCCGCAAGGCCGGTCCAGAACCCGTTTGCAAGAATCCCTCAGCCCATGGTGTGGTCGAACAGGATCTTGGCGCCGATGCCGATCAAGGTCAGACCGCCCGCCAGTTCCGCCCAACGGCCCATCCGATTCCCCGCCGCTCGACCGATCAGCACGCCGCCAAAAGCGACGCCGAAGGTGACGGCGCCGATCAACAGCGACGTTGTGACCATATCGACATCGACCAGCGCCAGCCCCGCGCCCACCGCCGCCGCGTCGATGCTGGTGGCGACCGCCGTGGTCATCAACGCCAACCATTCGGCGCGCGCGCTGCGGGCGGGCGGGCCGCAATCCTCGGCGTCATCGTCATCGCCAAAGGCGTTGCGGATCATCGCCCCGCCCACCGCCAGCAACAGGGCGAAGGCGATCCAGTGATCGACCGCCTCGACCAGATTGGCGAAGGCGACGCCAACCGACCAGCCGAACAGCGGCATGGCGAATTGGCAGACGCCAAAGGCCACGCCGACCTTCACCGCTTCGGGCAGACCGGGACGGCGCAGGCAGGCCCCGCGCCCAAGGGCGGCGGCGAAAGAATCCATCGACAGGCTGAAGGCGAGCGCCAGGGAGGTGCCAATCACACGAAAATCCTCGGCCAGTCGAATCGCAGTGGATTCAGACGGACTCCGGCTGGCCTTGCGGAGCGGTCTGAACCACTGGTCTCGCCTGGTCGGCCCCGCAGGGCCACTGTGCGCGCCATGGCGGTTGCGGCGAACGCCGAACCGGCCAAGTCTGTTGACGCGAACCCCTCACCGTTGCCGGAGGGTGGCTACTCCCCAATGACGGGGGAAGTCCTACAGACTGTGGGGGGATTGGTCAACCCTTTTGACCGATCAATCAGGACAATCGGGTGAAGGGCTATAAACCTGTATAGAGGATTTTCCGTCATCCCCGCGAAGGCGGGGATCCAGGCTTTTCGGTCAGATTCTCTCTGCGAACTCTGGATCCCCGCCTTCGCGGGGATGACGAATTTCCTAATGAAGGAATTTCAAGCCTTCACCCGATTGCCCTGCCAATCAATCAGGACAATCCTCTGACGCCGTGCGGTCGTAAGCCTTTTCGCCGCGCAGATAGGTGCGGGCGACGGCCCGGTCATCGCCCAAGGTCATCAGGACGAACAGCTCCTCCTCCAGATCGCCGTCGATGGCGTTCATGCGATGTCGCATAGCGGGCGTCGCCCGCGCGTCGAGCACGACCAGATCGGCCCAGCGCCCCGGCTCCAGCGTCCCGATCTCATCATCCATGCCCAGCGCCGCCGCGTTGCCGCGCGTCATCAGATCGAAGGCGGCGAGGGCCGACAGATTTTGTCCGCGCATCTGCAAGACCTTGTAAGCCTCCCCCGCCGTGCGCAGCATGGAATAGCTGGTGCCGCCGCCGACGTCGGTGGCCAAAGCCTGCCGCACCGGGCGATCCGCCCGCGACAGCGCCGCCCGGTCGAACAGCCCGCTGCCGATGAACAGGTTGGAGGTTGGACAGAAGACGGCGACCGAGCCGCTTTCGGACAGGCGGCGCATCTCATCCTCCGACAGATGGATGCAATGGCCGAACAGCGAGGTCGGGCCGAGCAGGCCGAAACGGTCGTACACGTCGGTGTAGTCGCGCGCGGTCGGGAACAGGCGGCGGACGGTGGCGATCTCGTCAAGGTTCTCCGACAGATGGGTTTGCATGTGAACGCCGGGATGCTCGCGCAACAGCGCGCCCGCCGCCTCCAACTGCGCCTCGGTCGAGGTGATGGCGAAGCGCGGCGTCACCGCGTAACGCTGCCGCCCGCGCCGGTGCCAGCGTTCGATCAGCGCCTTGCTGTCGGCGTAGCCGCGTTCCGCGCTGTCGGTCAGGGCGGCGGGGGCGTGGCGGTCCATCATCACCTTTCCGGCGATCAGACCGGCGCCGCGCCGTTCGGCCTCGGCGAACAGGGCGTCCACCGATTGCGGATGCACCGAGCCATAGGCCGCCGCCGTGGTCGTGCCATTGCGCAGCAGCTCGTCCAGAAAGAAGCGCGCTCCGGCGGCGGCGTGGGCCGGGTCGGCGTATTTCTGCTCCTCGATGAAGGTGTATTTTTCCAACCAATCCAACAGTTGCGCGCCGTAGGAGGCGATGACCTGGGTTTGCGGGAAATGGATGTGGGTGTCGATGAAGCCGGGCAGAATCAAGCCGTCAGGATGATGATCGACCGCCGCCCCCGCCGGGATTTGGTCTTTCACATCGGCGTAGGCCCCGACGGCTTGGATGCGGCCATCGGCGATCAGCAACAGCCCGTCAGGGATAAAATCATGACTGTCGGCGTCCCCCGGCCCCGTCGGCGCGCGCCGGAAGCTGAGCAGACGTCCGCGCAGGGCGGCGAAACGGGGCGGAGCGGGCGAGCGGTCGGTGGCGTTCACGGCAAAAGTCCCAAGGCGAAAATCCCAAAGCGATCAGCGGGCGGCGGCGCCCGACCACGCGGCCAGAACGGCGCGTTCGTCGGGGGTGACGCCGGTGACGTTGGCGGGCGGCATGGCGCGGCTCAAACCCGCCTGGACGCGGATTTGTTCGGCGTGGCGGCGGATCGCGGCGGGTGTGTCGAGAACCACCCCGCGCGGCGGCGCGGCGATGCCGTCCCACACCGGGGTTTCGGCGTGGCACATGCTGCACCGGGACAGCACGATCTCCTCGACCTGCGCCGTGGTGACGGGCAGCGCGCCGACCTTGACCGATTTCTCCGGGCCGAAACCGCTGAGCCAGACGGCGATCAACATCCCGGCGACGGCGACGCCCCAGGTCCACCAGGGCGACGGTTTGCCCGCGTGCTGGCTGTTGAAGAAATGGCGGACCGCCGCGCCGACCACCAGCACCAGGGCGACGATCACCCAATTGTACCGGGTGGACGTCACCAGCGGGTAATGGTTGGAGATCATCAGGAAGATGACCGGCAGCGTCAGATAATTGTTGTGCAGCGAGCGCTGCTTGGCCTGTTTGCCGAGCGCCGGGTCCGCCGCCTCTCCGCGCATCAGGGCGGCGACCGTCTTGCGCTGGTTGGGGATGATGAGCATGAAGACGTTCGCCGCCATCATGGTGCCCATCAGCGCGCCCATTTGCAGCATCGCCCCGCGCCCGCTGAACACCCGCGTCATCGCCCAAGCCGTCGCCACCAGCAGGACGAAGCCCGTCGCGGCGAGCGCCACATCGTTGCGGCCAAGCCGTGACTTGCACATCCGGTCATAGGCGAGCCAACCCAGCGCCAACATCCCGGCGCTGACGCCGATGGCCTGCCAAGGGGCCAGCGCCAACACATCCTGGTCGATCAAAAACAGATCGGCCCCCCGGTAATAAAGCACGACCATCAAGAAGAAGCCGCTCATCCAGGTGGCGTAGGATTCCCATTTGAACCAGGTCAAATCGTCGGGCATGTGGGGCGGGACGACCATGTATTTGGTCATATGATAAAAGCCGCCGCCGTGGATTTGCCAGGCGTCCCCCGCCGTGCCGGGCGGCGCGCCCTCCCGCCGCTTCAGCGAGGCGTCGAGATGGATGAAGTAAAAGGACGATCCGATCCAGGCGACGGCGGTGATGACATGCAGCCACCGCGCCATCGTGTTGATCCACTCCCACAGGATGGGTTCCATCGCGCGCGCTCTCCTATTCGGAACGGGTTGGGTCGGAACGGGTTGGCGGGTCTTCCTGTCAGCAGAGTACGGGCTTTTCCGCCCCATGGGAAACCGGGCCTGCGTTTCCAACAGCTTCAAAGAATGACGAAGAATGGCGCGCAGGATCCTCGCCGCCGCTCCGTCGAACCAACCAGCCGCGAAAAGACCCTGGACAGCGCTTGGTTGCTGCGGTAAACCTCCTTCCAAGTTAGTAAGTAAGTGCTTACTTGTGCCAAATCTTGAACGGCGACTCAATCCATGGCCCCCCGTCTCACCAGCGCCAACCGCCGCAAGGCGATTCTCGACAGCGCCCTGCCGTTGTTCGCCCGCAAGGGTTTCGCCGCGACAACAACGAAAGAGATCGCCCAGGCCGCCGGGGTGTCGGAGGCGTTGATCTTCAAACATTTCCCCTCCAAGGCCTCGCTGTATGAGGCGATCTTCCTCACCTGCATCGACGAGGATCCCGAATACGCCCGGCTGGTCGCCCTGCCCGCCTCCACCGCCGCGCTGGTTCAGATGATTCAGGGGTTGGTTCGGCATTTCGTCGTCGAGTTGCCTGACGACGCCGAAGAACGGACCCGCCATCGTCTGACCATGCTCAGCCTGCTGGAGGATGGGGAGTTCATGCGGCAGGTCTATGACGGTTTGCAGGAACGCTTCATGCCAACCTTCACCGCCGCCGTGAAGGCCGCCGCCGCCGCTGGCGATCTGACCGACGGGCCGGTCGTCGCGGAAAACGGCCTGTGGTTGGCCGACCATCTGAGCTTGGGGTTGGCGTCCGTTTGCCTGTCAGGTCGTCCACTCGTTCCCTACAACGGCGACCGGATGGACTTGGCGCGGCAAACCATCTGGTTCATCCTGCGCGGGCTTGGGTTGCGCGACGACGCCATTGCCGCGCAGGAAAAAAATTCCCGCTTCCCTTTCGTGCCTTTCGATCCCATGTGCGCGCCTGGCGCAACACCCGACCAAACCGATCTGATTCGGAGCAACTGACCGTGACCTTCGACAATTCCCCCAAGACCGAAACGTCGTTCGGCCATCCGGCGGCCTCTCCGGGCCATGCGACGGGCGGTCCTGGCGAACGCCCGCCGGTCCGGCGCGGCGCCCTGGCCGTGCGGCTGGTCATCACCTTGATCGTGCTCGTCCTGCTGGGGGGCGCGCTCTACGGTTTCAACAGCTTCCGCGCCAAGGCCATCGCCGATTTCTTCGCCAACAACAAACCGCCGCCCACCCCGGTCTCCCTGGCGCCGGCGACGGTCCAATCGGTGCCGAAATATTTGACCGCCATCGGCACCTTGGTCGCCGCGCGTCAGGTGACGGTGGCCCCAGAGGTCGCCGGGCGGGTCATGCAGATTCCGTTCGAGTCGGGGGCTTCGGTCAAGACCGGCGACCCGCTGGTGCAGATGAACGATTCGACCGAGCAGGCCGACCAACTCGCCCAGCGCGCGCAAGCCCGTCTGGCCGAACTGAATCTGGAGCGTTACCGCGATCTGCGCCGCAGCCAAGCGACGCCGCAAAGCAACGTCGACCAGTATCAGGCCCAGCTTGACGAGATCAACGCCAACATGAAGCGCACCCAGGCGTTGATTGGGCAAAAGCTCATCAAGGCGCCGTTCGACGGCGAGCTTGGCATTCGTCAGATCAACGTCGGCGACTATGTGACGGCGGGCGCCACCATCGTGACCTTGACGGACCTCAAACATCTTTACGTCAATTTCTCCCTGCCGGAACAGGCGTTGCCCAAGCTGTCCATTGGGCAGAAACTGCTGCTGAACGCCGATCCGCTGCCCGGTCGCGATTTCGAGGCGACGATCAGCACGATCGAACCTCAGGTCAGCGCCGACACCCGCGCGGTCAAGGTCCAGGCGACGCTCGACAATCGCGAGCGGGCGTTGCGCCCGGGCATGTTCGCCAACGTCCGCGTCGTGCTGCCGCCGCAGGACAACACGCTGACGGTGCCGGAAACCGCCATCGATTACACGGTGTATGGCGATTCCGTCTTCGTCGCCGTGACTGAAAAAACGCCCGACGGCAAGGAACAGTTGGTGGTTCAACGCCACCCGGTGAAGGTCGGCGACCGCACGCAAAACCGGGTGGAGATCCGCGACGGGTTGAAGCCGGGCGACCGCGTCGTCGTGTCGGGACAGTTGAAGCTGTCGAACGGCGCGGCGATCACGGTGTCGGACAGCCAGGCGCTGACCGCGCCGTCGTCCCTGCCGCAAAATTGAGGTTGGCGTCATGAAGTTCACCGATCTCTTCATCCGCCGCCCGATTCTGTCGGTCGTGGTCAGCCTGCTGATCCTGCTGATTGGCTTGCGCGCTTTGCTGGAAATGCCGATTCGGCAATATCCCCAGCTTCAAAACACGGTCATCACCGTCACCACCGCCTATCCCGGCGCGTCGCCCGACCTGATGCAGGGCTTCATCGCCACGCCCATCGAACAGGCGGTGTCGTCGGCGGAAGGCATTGATTACCTGACCTCCTCCTCGACCCAGGGGCAAAGCGTCGTCACCGCCCACATCCGGTTGAATTTCGACCCGAACGTCGCGATGACCGACGTGATGGCCAAGGTCAACCAAGTCAAATACCAATTGCCGAAAGAGGCCAACGACCCGGTCATCCTGAAATCGACCGGCGAATCGACCTCGATCCTCTATATGGGGTTCGCCAGCACCGAACTGTCGGGCGCCGCGATCTCCGATTACCTGACCCGCGTCATCCAGCCCAATCTGGCGACGGTGGACGGGGTGGCCCGCGCCCAGATCCTGGGCGGGCAAACCTTCGCCATGCGCGTCTGGCTCGACCCCGTGCGGATGGCCGCGCGCGGCATCGCCCCCGGCGACGTGTCGGCGGCCATCGTGGCCAACAACTACCAGTCCGCCCCCGGCCAAACCAAGGGCGTGTTCGTCATCACCAACGTCACCGCCAACACCGGCCTGACCGACGTCGAGCAATTCCGCGACATGGTGGTGAAGGCCAAGGACGGCGCGCTGGTCCGTCTGCGCGACATCGGCACGGTGGAGTTGGGCGCGCAAAGCTTCAACGCCAGCGTCGCCATGAATGGCCAACAGGCCATCTTCATCGGCGTGGATTCGACGCCGACCGGCAACCCGCTGAACATCGTCGCCGCCATCCAGAAAATGGTGCCGGAGTTGCGGCGCAATCTGCCGCCCAACATGACGATGGAGATCGTCTATGACAGCACCCGCTTCATCCAATCCTCCATCGACGAGGTGGTGAAGACGTTGGTCGAGGCGGTGGCCATCGTCATCGTGGTGATCTTTCTGTTTCTGGGATCTTTCCGGTCGGTGTTGATCCCCATCGTGACGATTCCGCTGTCGATCATCGGCGCCTGCACCTTCATGCTGGCGCTGGGCTTCTCGATCAATCTGCTGACGTTGTTGGCCATGGTGCTGGCCATCGGTCTGGTGGTCGATGACGCCATCGTCGTGGTGGAAAACGTCCATCGCCATCTGGAGGAGGGAAAATCACCCGTCGCGTCCGCCATCATCGGGGCGCGGGAAATCATCGGCCCGGTCATTTCGATGACCATCACGCTGGCCGCCGTCTACGCCCCCATCGGTTTTCTGGGCGGTTTGACCGGCGCGCTGTTCCGCGAATTCGCCTTCACGCTCGCCGCGTCGGTGATCGTGTCGGGCGTGGTGGCCTTGACCCTGTCGCCGATGATGTGCTCGGTCATTCTGACCGGCCATGGCGATCAGGGGCGCTTCGCCGCCTTCCTGGACCGCAGCTTTGACCGGTTGTCGGGTTGGTATGTCCGCCGTCTGGACGGCATGTTGAACTACCGTGCGGCGACGCTGCTGTTCGCGTTCGGCGTTCTGCTGAGCGTCGGCTATCTCTTCGCCAACACCATGAGCGAACTGGCTCCGGAAGAGGATCAGGGCATCCTGTTCGGCATTTCCAAGGCGCCGCAATACGCCAATCTGGATTACGTCGACAGCTTCGGCAAAGAACTGGACGACGCCTTCAAGGCGTTCCCTGAGACCGACACCCGCTTCATCCTGACCGGCCTGCCGACGCTGACGCAGGGCTTCGCGGGCATGATCCTGAAGCCATGGGACGAGCGGACCCGCACGGCCAAACAATTGCAGCCGCTGGCGCAGGCCGAGTTGAACAAGATCACCGGCGTCAACGTCTTCCTGGTGTCCCCGCCCGCCCTGCCCGGCTCGACCGGCGGTCTGCCGGTGCAGATGGTGATTTCCAGTTCCGGCGATTACCGCACCATCTTCGACGCGATCGAGCGCATCAAGGAGGCAGCCAACAAAAGCGGCATGTTCATCGTCACCGACAGCGATCTGCAATATGACAGCCCGGTGATCCGACTGAAGATCGACCGCGCCAAGGCGGCGGATCTTGGCCTGTCGATGAAGTCGGTTTCCGACACGCTGGCGGTGATGGTCGGCGGCAACTACGTCAACCGCTTCAACCTGAATGGCCGCTCTTACGAAGTGATCCCTCAGGTGCCGCGCGCCCAGCGTCTGACCCCGGAGGATCTCGGCAAATTCTACGTCGCCACCGGATCGGGCGCGCAAATTCCGATTTCCACCGTGGTGTCGATCGAAACGGCGACCGAACCCAACGCGCTGAACAAGTACAACCAGTTGCCCTCGGCCACCTTCTCCGCCGTGCCGATGCCCGGCGTCACCATCGGCCAAGCGGTGGATTTCCTGGAAGAGCAGGCGCGCGCCCAGCTTCCCGCCGGGTTCAACCACGCCTATCTGTCGGAATCGCGCCAGTATGTGACCGAAGGCAACCAATTGATGGTGACGTTCGCCTTCGCGTTGATCGTCATTTATCTGGTTCTGGCCGCGCAATTTGAGTCGCTGCGCGACCCACTGGTGATTTTGATTTCGGTGCCGATGTCGATCTGCGGCGCGTTGCTGCCGTTGTTCTTCGGCCTCGCCACCATGAACATCTACACCCAGGTTGGTCTGGTGACGCTGATCGGCCTCATCAGCAAGCACGGCATTCTGCTGGTGGAATTCGCCCGCGAAATGCAGATCAACGAGGGGGTGGACCGCCGCACCGCCATCGAACACGCCGCCCGCGTCCGCCTGCGTCCGATCTTGATGACGACGGCGGCGATGGTGGTGGGTCTGGTGCCGCTGCTGACCGCCGCCGGGGCGGGCGCCGCCAGCCGCTTCTCCATCGGTCTCGTCATCGTGGCCGGCATGATGATCGGCACCCTGTTCACCCTGTTCGTGCTGCCCGCCGTCTACACCGTGCTGGCCAAGGACCACCACGCGGCCACGCGAACCCAACGCGCGGCGGAACTCACCGCCCTGTCGTAACGCAAAGATTCGGCGTTTCCCTCAAAAGCCCTTCTCCCCAATCGGGAGAAGGGCTTTTTTTGCGCAGCCACGCTTTTGGAAATTTGACGGCCCTCTGGCCGGAAACCACATCACGGGTGGACAGCAAAAGCGCACGAAATGTTTTTCAGAAATGATCCGCCGAATTTCCCGATATTTTTCCCTCTTATTGGACATTTTTGAAGAGACCCGAAAATATTTGTTTCAACGAAATCGACCAATCCTTTCCACGATTGAGGAAGAGCGTTTAAAATTCCATTGTCGCTATCTCCACAATAAATGTCATGCTATGAGCTTGGCGCGTTGCGCCCAGGGGTTGCCATCAGCAACGGCCATCCGCAGCGCGCAAGTCGGGTTCCCTTTTGCAGGAAAGCGCCCTGTCGATGCCCATGCGCCCATTTCTCCCCGTCGCCCTGGCTGTGATTGGCATGCTGGCCACGCTGCTTGCCTCTGCCGCCGCCTGGTCGCAGGACGCCACGCCCTTCCGCATCGGCATCGCTCCGCACACCAGCGCGCGGGTCATCATCGAACAGTATCAGCCTGTCCGCCAAGCCGTGGAGGCCGCCGTCGGGCAGCCGGTGGAAATCATCACCGCCCCAGACTTCACGGCTTTCGCCAAGCGAGCGTTGGAACAGGATTACGACATGGCCGTCACCACCGGCCATCAGGCGCAATTGCTGACGAGCGACGCCGGTTATCGCCCGCTGCTGACCTACGCCGCCGATTTCCGTGGCGTGGTCATCGCCGCTGCGGGCAGCGGGCGCGACACCGCCGAATCACTGCGTGACTCCACCGTTCTGGGGCTAAGCCCGTCGTCTCTGGTGACGCTGTGGGGGCAACATTGGCTGAAGGACAAGGCCGTGCCCAACGTCCAGATCCGTTATGTCAGCGCCGCCGACAGCCTGGCGCAACTGGTGCTGTCCGGTGAAGCGACCGCTGGTTTCATGTCCTTGGCCAACCGTCACAAACTTGCGCCCGAGGTTCAGGCCAAGCTGACGACCATCGCCGAAAGCCCGGCGATGGCCGGGCGGGTCTATTTGCTGAACGCGCGCAAGGCGGCGCTGTTCGACAAAATCCACGACGCGCTGTTGGCGTTTGGCGCGACCACTGAGGGAAAAGCCTATTTCGACACCAACGCGTTGGGCGGTTATCGTGAGGTTTCCGACGCCGAACTGGCCGCGATGGAGCCGCTGGCCGACGAGGTGCGCCGCGTTCTTAAGGCCAAACCATGATCCTGTCCCGTCTGGCGCCTTGGAAGACCCTGCGTGGGCGCATGCTGGCCGCCGCCATGGCGGTTGAAACGGTGATGCTGACGCTGCTGGTCGCCAACAGCGTCCGCCTTCTCTACAGCAGCCTGACCGAACAGGCGCAGTTGCACGCCGATCAGGTGACGCCGGTTCTCAACGCCGCCCTGGTGGCCCCCTTGGCCCAGCGCGATTACGCCACGCTTCAGGCGGTGCTGGACGAAAGCCGGTCGGGCGGCGGGGTCGAGTATCTGGCGGTCAAAGACAGCGGCGGCAAGCTGGTCGCCATCAGCGGCTGGCCGCGCGACCGGGCGTTGCCGGCGCCGGAAAAGACCCTGACGCTGGAGCCAAAGGACGGCGCGGCCCGCTACGACGTGTCGGCGCCGGTGGCCTTGGCCGGGCAACGGTTGGGCAGCGTCCAGTTCGGCCTGGAACTCCAACACATCGTCGCGGCGCGCAAAGACCTGCTGCTCCAGGGCGTCGCCATCGCCCTGTCGGAAATCCTGCTGTCGGCGGGCCTGCTGACTTTGCTGGGTCTGTGGCTGACCCGGCATCTGTCGTCCTTGACCCGCGCCAGCGAACGGGTGGCGGCGGGCGATTACGCCCCGGCGGCCCTGCTGGAAGGAAACGACGACATCGGACGGTTGGGGGCCGCCTTCAACACCATGTCGCGCGCCATTGGCGAACGGGTCGAACAACTGACCATCGCGCTGGATGAACAGGAATCGCTGGCCCGCGACGTTGAGCAGGAACGGGCGCGCTTGTCGGCCCTGCTGTCGGCCATGGATTTCGGCGTGTTGTTCGCCGGGAGCGACGGACGAATCGTCTACGCCAACCCAGCCTTCGCCGTGCTGTTCGCCATCGGCGGCACGCCCGTCGGCGCCAAGCTGAGCGACGCGTTGAGCGACGGCGGAAACGCCCCACGCGACGCCGACGCGTTGGATCTCTCCGCCATCGACGATGACGAGCGGCGCGAGATGACCTTGACGGACGGGCGCATCGTCCGTTGGCACAACGTCCCGGTGCGCAACGGCGGGGGGGCGACCATCGGCAAGCTGTGGCTGTGCGTCGACGTCACCGAACCCCGTCTGGCCGCCCAACAACTGATCGAGGCCAAGGACAAGGCCGAGGCCGCCAGCCGTTCCAAAACCGAATTCCTCGCCACCGTCAGCCACGAGCTGCGGACCCCGATGAACGGCGTGTTGGGCAATCTAACCCTGTTGGGCGACAGCAATCTGGGACCGGACGACAAACGACTGGCCGACGTCGCCCGCCGGTCGGCGGAAAGTCTGCTGCGGTTGCTGGACGACATTCTCGACCTGTCCAAATTGGAGGCCCGCCGGATTGAGCTGGAGGAGGCCGATTGCGCGCCCGCCCAACTGGTGGAAAGCGTGCTCGACGTGTTGCGCCCGCGCGCCGCCGAAAAGGGCGTCACCCTCAACGCCCGCATGATGCCGTCGGTCCCCGAGGTGATCGTCACCGACCCGGCCCGGCTGCGCCAGATCCTGTTCAATCTGGTCGGCAACGCGGTGAAGTTCACCGAAGAGGGATCCGTGTCCGTGCGCGCCCGACGGGGCGAGGATCGCGACAATGGGCGCTTCCTGCTGGAGTTCGAGGTGGAGGACAGCGGCATCGGCATCGCGCCGGAGGCCGTCCCCTCGCTGTTCGACCGTTTCACCCAGGCCGACAACTCCATCACCCGGCGTTACGGCGGCACCGGCCTTGGGCTGGCGATCTGTCGCGACCTGTGCATCATGATGGGCGGCGTCATCGGGGTTGAAACCGCGCCGGGACGGGGCAGCGTCTTCCGCTTTTCCATCGTCGCCCGGATCGGCGATCCGTCAGCCTTGCGGTTGGTGGAACCCAGCGTGACCGAAGCCGCCCGCAACGCCGCCCTGCCGCCGCTGCGCGTGTTGGCCGTTGACGACATCGACGTGAACCGCGACATCGTGCGCGGCATTCTGGAGCGTTCCGGCCACACGGTGGCGTTGGCCGCCAATGGAAGCGACGCCGTCCGTCTGGCGCGCGAGCAGGATTTTGACCTGATCCTGATGGACATCCAGATGCCGGGCATGGACGGTCTGACCGCCACCCGTCGCATCCGCGACCTGCCCGCCCCACACGGCCAGACGCCGATCATCGCCTTGACCGCCCACGCGTCGGGCAGTTCGCGCCCGGAATGCCTGTCGGCGGGAATGAACGGCTTCGTGACCAAGCCCTTGCGCCCGATCACTCTGTTTGCTGAAATGACCATGGTGTTGGCGGGGACCACCCAGCGTCCTCCCGCCGCGTCTCTTGCGAAAGACGATGCGATCATGCCCCCGACCGTCGCGCCCGCGCCATCCACTGACGATGCTCTTCTCGATCACGAGCAGATCGACATCCTGATGGAGGTTCTGGAGCCGGAGGATTGGGAAAGCTCCCTGTCCGGCTTTGCCGAGAATGGCCGAATCACCATCGACGCGATGATCGCCCAAGCCCGCGCGGGTGAACCGCACAACCGCAGCGCCCACACTCTCAAAGGCATGGCGCTGAATCTCGGCGCGGCGGCGGTTGGCAATCTGGCCAAAGAGCTTGAAAACGCCCCCTCCGCCGCCGTGCTCGACACGGTTGACCGGCTGTCCGACCTGTTCGACCGCTCGCTGGTCGCCATGAAAACAGCGGTCCGGTCAACCGCCTGAACGTTGATCGGAACGGTCGCTCACCCCGGTTGACCGTCCGCGCGCGGGGCCAGCAGGATCGGCGCGTAAACCACCAGATACAGAACGAAAGCGGCCAACCACGCCAGCCCGGCTCCTTGCAGACTGGGCCACACCCAATCCACCGGCAGCAAGGGCGACGCCGTGCGGGCCGCCGCCGCCAACGTCAGCAGGGCGTAGGCCATCACCGTCAGCGGCGCCGCCACGATCCGCCGCCCGGTGTGGCCCAGCGAGGCCCGGCTCATCACCGCCAGAATCAGCGTGGCGAAGGCGCCGATGGTCAAGGCATGCACGCCCGCCGCCGCCGGAATCCCGACCAGCGCGTGCAGCGCCTTCAACAGCAGCGCCACCGGAATCCACAAATAGCCCAGATGCAGCGCCCACAGAATCGGTTGCCGCCACGCCCGCCAGCCGCGCCACCCGACCAGCCGCCAAGCGTGCGCCAGCGCAGCCGCCAGAGCCAGCCCACCGAACAGACCGCCGTCGGCGTCGAACATCCCCACCGGAATCAGCGCCAGGGTCAACCCCAGCGTCGCCCGCTCCACCCACGGCCAGGAGGTGACGTCCCCGCCCGTCTTGCCCAAGCCGTTGCGGGTGAAGGCGGGCAGGATCCGCCCGCCGATCACCGTCGCCATCATCAAGACCACGCCCAACCCCAGCGTCAGCCCCAGATCGACGCCATCTTCGACCCATTCCAGCCATTCCAGATGAATCAGCAGGTTGGCGGTGAACAGCAGGGCGAGCAGCAGCAGAAAGGCGCTGTTGCGCGCCTTCCCCGCCCGCATCAAGGGACCGGCCAACACCACCGCCAGAACCGGGAAAAAAGCCAAATCCAGCAGCGCGGCCAACAGGGGCGGCGCGCCGGTCCAGGGGAACAGCGCGACCCGCCCGGCCAACCACAAGCCGCTCAAGCCGATCAGCGGCCAACCGGACGCCGCGCGGGTTCCGGTCCAGCTTGGCACGGCGGTCAGCAGGAAACCGGCGATGGCGGCGGCGATCATGCCGAACAGCATCTCATGCGCGTGCCAGCCGCTCGCCCCCATCGGTCCGTCGGGCCACTCCCCGGTCAACAGAACGCCCAGCCACGCCGCCAGCAACCCGCAGGCGGCCAGACCGGACAGCAGAAAAAAGGGGCGGAAGCCATAGTGGAACAGGATGGGCGGACGGGGCATCGCGGTCACTTTCCAATCAAGGTCGCGCCACTCTGCGGCCCGTTGCGCCAACCGCGCCTTGACGAACGTCAAGCGACGAACGTCAAGCCAGGCGCGCGGCGGCGCCCAACCGACCCGCCCCGAGTCTGATGGACGCACGTCATAGATGACCTACGACATTCCATCTATGAACACTCAAGTATATGGTTTTTAATGATTTTTATCGATCAATTTTTTGAGTTGCGCACATCAAAATTTTGCGGAATGATCCGCGTCATGAACAGTCAAGATTTTCAATCAAACGCCACCTTGAAGGATGTGGCGGCGGCGGCGGGGGTCAGCCTCGCCACGGTGGATCGCGTCATCAACGGGCGACCGGGGGTCAGCGACAAAACCACGCGCAAGGTGAACGACGCGATTGAGCGGCTGAATTTCCATCCGCTGGCGGCGGCGGCGGAGTTGGCGCGCAGCCGCCCCTGCCGCTTCGCCGTGCTGCTGCCGCGCGGCGACAACCGATTCATGGCGGACATCGCCGACAACATCCGCGCCCAAGCCGCGTGGTTCCGCGCCCGGCGAATCGCGGTGGAGATCATCGAAACCAACGTGTTCGACGCCGACACGCTGGCCGCCGAACTCGCCGCCCTGACCGGACGGTTTGAAGGGGCGGCGGTGGTCGCGCTCGACCATCCCCGCATCCGCGCCGCCATCGACGATCTGGTGGAATCGGGCATGGCGGTGGTGACGCTGGTGTCGGACGTGCCGTCCTCGCGCCGGGCGCATTACGTCGGCATCGACAACATCGCGGCGGGGCGCACGGCGGGGTCGCTGATCGGGCGTTTCCTGGGCGGGCGGAGCGGGCGCGTCGGCGTCGTCACCGGATCCGCCGCGCTGCGCGACCACGCCGAACGGCTGTTCGGCTTCGGGCAGGTGATCGCCGAGGAGCATCCCGGCCTGTCGCTGCTGCCGCCGGTCGAGGGGCGCGACGATCCCCAGCAAAACCGGGCGCTGGTCGCCCGCCTGTTGGCCGACGCCCCCGATCTGGTCGCGCTCTACAACACCGGCGAAGGGGCGGCGGGCATCGGCGCGGCGCTGACCGACGCCGGGGCCGCCCGCCGCATCCTGTGCGTCGGGCATGAGTTGACCCCGGACAGCCGCCGCCTGCTGCTCGACGGAACCTTCGCCGCCCTGGTCGTTCAGGATCCGGGGCATGAGGCGCGGTCCATGGCGCGGGTGCTGCGCGCCCTGGTGTCCGACCGCCCCATCCTTCCGGCGCAGGAGCAAATCCGCGTCGAGGTCATTCTGCGCGACAATCTGCCTTAACCACCCCCTCTCTCCGGCACGAAAGGCCGCAAGCCTCATGTTTCTTGGCATCGACATCGGCACATCCAGCGTCAAGGCGGTTCTGGTGAACGCCGACGGGGCCGTCGTCGCCAGCGCGTCCCGCCCCTGCACGGTGTTGCGCCCGCACCCGCTGTGGTCCGAACAGGATCCCGAACAATGGGTGACGGGCGCCGTCGCGGCGGTGGACGAGTTGGCCGCCGGTTGGCCCGACGCGGTGGCCGAGGTCGTCGGCGTCGGCTTTTCCGGCCAGATGCACGGCGCCACACTGCTCGACCGGGCGGGCAACGTGCTGCGCCCGGCGATCCTGTGGAACGACGGGCGGTCCTTCGCCCAATGCGCCGCGTTGGAGCAAGCCTTGCCCGACTTCCGCGCGGTCAGCGGCAACATCGCCATGCCCGGCTTCACATCGCCTAAACTGCTGTGGGCAGCGGAGCATGAGCCGGAGGTTTTCGCGGCGGTGGACAAGGTGCTGCTGCCCAAGGCCTATGTCCGCTGGCGTCTGTGCGGCGCGATGGTGGAGGACATGTCCGACGCCTCCGGCACCTTGTGGCTCGACGTCGCCGGGCGCGGTTGGTCCGACGATCTGCTGGCGGCGGGCAAGCTGACCCGCGCCCACATGCCCGATCTGGCCGAGGGTTCCGACGCGGTCGGGCGGCTGCCCGCCGATCTGGCCCGCCGCTGGGGGATGAAGACGCAGCCGGTGATCGCCGGTGGCGCCGGGGATTGCGCGGCGAGCGCGGTCGGGCTGGCCGCCACGGCGCCGGGCGACGCCTTTCTCAGCCTTGGCACGTCGGGCGTGGTGTGGGCGACGACCGACCGCTATCTGCCCAACCCGGCCTCGGCGGTCCACGCCTTTTGCCACGCGCTGCCGGGGGTTTGGCACCAGATGGGGGTGATGCTGTCGGCGGCGGCCTCGCTCGCCTGGGCGTCCTCCGTTCTTGGCGCGCCCGAGGCTGAGTTGCTGGCGCCGTTGGGCGACGCGGTGTCCGGCCCCTCCCCTGTCGCCTTCCTGCCCTATCTGTCGGGCGAGCGCACCCCCCACAACGACCCGACCGTGCGCGGCCTGTTCGCCGGTCTGGGGGCCGACACCGAACGGAACGCCCTCGTTCAGGCGGTGCTGGAGGGCGTCGCCTTCGCCGCGCGCGACAATCTGATGGCGCTGAACGCCACGGGGACCGCCCCCGCCTCCATCGATCTGGCGGGCGGCGGCTCACGCTCCCGCCTGTGGGCGCGAATCTGCGCCGACGTCCTGGGCGTCACCGTTCACCGCATTGAGGACGGCGAGGTCGGGGCCGCGCTGGGCGCGGCGCATCTCGGGCGGATGGCGGCGACCGGCGAAGCGCCGGGCGTCGTCTGCCGCAAACCCCGCCGTCTGGAATCCTTCACCCCCGATCCGGCCCGCGCCGCCGCCTACGCTTCGGCCTGGGAACGCTGGCGCCGGCTTTATCCGCTTGCCAAGGAGTACGCTTCGTGACGTCCGCCCCCTTCTTCGGCGATCTGGCGCCGATCACCTATCAAGGCCCCGACAGCCGCGACCCGCTGGCCTACCGCTGGTACGACAAGGACCGCGTCGTGCTGGGCAAGCGGATGGAAGACCATCTGCGCTTCGCCGCCTGCTATTGGCACAGCTTCTGCTGGCCCGGCGGCGACCCGTTCGGCGGGGAAACCTTCCTGCGGCCCTGGATGCACATGGCCGATCCGATGGAAGCCGCCCGCGCCAAGGCCGACGCCGCGTTCGAGATGTTCCGGCTGCTCGACATCCCCTTTTTCACCTTCCACGATCTGGACGCCGCGCCGGAAGGCGCGACCCTGGCCGAAACCACCGACAATCTGAAGGCGATCACCGACCTGTTCCATCGCAAGATGGAGGAGACCAAGGTCCGCCTGCTGTGGGGCACCGCCAACCTGTTCTCGCACCGGCGTTACATGGCCGGGGCGGCGACCAACCCCGACCCGGCGGTGTTCGTTCACGCCGCCGGTCAGGTCCGCGCCGCGCTGGAGGCCACACACGCGCTGGGCGGGGAAAATTACGTGCTGTGGGGCGGACGGGAGGGCTATGAAACCCTGCTGAACACCGATTTGAAGCGCGAGCTGGACCAGATGGGCCGCTTCCTGTCGCTGGTGGCCGAGCACAAGCACAAGATCGGCTTCAAAGGCCCGCTGCTGATCGAACCCAAGCCGCGCGAACCGACCAAGCACCAGTATGATTTCGACGTCGCCACCGTCTACGGCTTCCTCGAACGCTACGATCTGCTGGCCGACGTCAAGGTGAACATCGAACAGAACCACGCCATCCTCGCCGGGCACAGCTTCCAGCACGAGGTCGGGCTGGCCTACGCGCTGGGGATCTTCGGCTCGCTCGACATGAATCGCGGCGATGGGTTGCTGGGTTGGGACACCGACCAGTTCCCCAACGACATCGGCGAGATGACAATCGTCTTCCACGAGATTCTGAAGAATGGCGGTCTGGGAACCGGCGGCCTGAATTTCGACGCGAAGATCCGCCGCCAATCCATCGACCCGGCGGATCTGCTGCACGGTCACGCCGGGGGCATGGATTCCTCCGCCCGCGCCCTGCTCAACGCCGCCGCCATGCTTGAGGACCGCGCGCTGGAAGCCCCGCTGGCCGACCGTTACGCCGGATGGAACAGCCCGGAGGCCCGCGCCATCCTGGCGGGCGACGTCAGCCTCGCCACGCTGGCCGACCGCGCGCTGGCCAACGGCGCCGGTCCGCAACCCAACTCGGGCGGTCAAGAGCGGTTGGAGAACATCGTCAACCGTTACGTCTAACACCCGCCTTCATCCGAGCGGTCGGCGCGACGCCGACCGCCGCAACGCAACGGCCCCCGCAAACGACGGCGGGTCGATCTTGGGAGGAAAAACAACGATGAAACAGCGCATCGCGTCCACCGTCGCCGGTCTGCTTCTGACGATGACCGCCACCATGACCGCCAGCGTCGCTCTGGCGGCGGGGCCGACGGTCGGCGTGTCCTGGTCGAATTTCCAGGAAGAGCGGTGGAAGACCGACGAGGCCGCCATCAAGGCGGTGATTGAAAAGGCGGGCGGAACCTACGTGTCGGCGGACGCCCAATCCTCCCCCGCCAAACAGCTTTCCGACATCGAGGCGCTGATCGCGCGCGGGGCCAAGGCCCTCATCATTCTGGCCCAGGATTCCGACGCCATCCGTCCGGCGGTGGAAAAGGCGGCGGCGGAAGGCATTCCGGTCGTCGGCTATGACCGGCTGATCGAAATCCCCTCGGCCTTCTACATCACCTTCGACAACAAGGAAGTCGGGCGGATGCAGGCGCGCGCCGTTCTGGCCGCCAAGCCGAAGGGCAATTACGCCTTCATCAAGGGGTCCTCGACCGATCCGAACGCCGACTTCCTGTTCTCCGGCCAGATGGAGGTGCTGAAGGACGCGATGGCGCGCGGCGACGTCAAGAATGTCGGCGAGGCCTACACCGACAAATGGCTGCCCGCCAACGCCCAGAAGAACATGGAGCAGATTCTGACCAAGGCGAACAACAAGGTCGACGCCGTGGTCGCCTCGAACGACGGCACGGCGGGCGGCGCCGTGGCGGCGTTGAGCGCCCAGGGTCTGGCCGGGTCGGTGCCGGTGTCGGGCCAGGACGGCGACAAGGCCGCGCTGAACCGCATCGCGCAAGGCACGCAAACCGTGTCGGTGTGGAAGGACGCCCGCGAATTGGGCCGCCGCGCGGCGGAAATCGCCATTGATCTGGCGGGCGGCAAGGCGATGAAGGCGGTCGCGGGGGCCACGACCTTCGACGGTGGGCCGAAGAAGCAGAAAATGACTTCGCTGTTCCTGACGCCGATTCCCATCACCAAGGACAATCTGAACCTCGTCATCGACGCCGGTTGGGTGACGAAGGATGTCGTCTGCCAGGGCGTCAAGAAGGGGACGGCGAAGGTCTGCGACTGATCCTTTCCGGTTTACGGCCCCGCCGCGCGCCGCTGACGCGCGCGGCGGGGCTTTCCCATCCTTGACGTCACCTCACCACACAATGGACCCAAGCATGCGCGACGCCCTGCGAGCCTTGGAGCTGGATCTCCGCCTGATCGGGATGATCGGCGCGCTGGCCGTGATCTGGATCGGCTTCGACATCCTGACCGGCGGCGCTTTTCTGACCCCGCGCAATCTGTGGAACCTGTCGGTGCAGGCGTCCTCCATCGCCGTGATGGCGACCGGCATGGTGCTGGTCATCGTCACCCGCAACATCGACCTGTCGGTCGGCTCGATCCTCGGTTTCACCGGCATGGTGATCGGCGTCGTGCAGACGCAGTTCCTGCCCGACCTCTGGGGCTTCGACCATCCCTTGACCTGGGTGGTCGCGGTGCTGGTCGGCGTGCTGGTCGGCGGGGCCATCGGCGCCGTTCAGGGCGTCATCATCGCCGTTCTGGGCGTGTCGTCCTTCATCGTCTCGCTCGGCGGGCTGCTGGTCTGGCGCGGCGGGGCGTGGTGGGTGACGACCGGCCAGACCGTCGCCCCGATGGACAGCCTGTTCAAACGGCTGGGCGGCGGGTTCGAGGGCGCCATCGGCGCCGGGCCAAGCTGGATGATCGGCGTCGCCGCCACCCTGCTCGCCATCGCCGTCTCGCTCGTCAGCCGTCGGCGGCGCGCGCAATACGGCTTTCCCGTCCGCCCGCCCTGGGCGGAGGGCGTGGTCATCGCCCTGCTAAGCGTCGCCATTCTGGGCGCGGTCCTGGTGGTCAACGCCTACCCCCTGCCAGCCCCCATCGTGCGGCGGATGCTGGAGGCGCAAGGGCTGGCGAGCGACGGCGACTTGCCGATCATCGCGCACGGCTTCGCCATTCCGGTGTTGATCGCGCTGGCGGTCGGCGCGCTGGTGACGTTCCTGTCCAGCCGCACCCGCTTCGGGCGCTACGTCTTCGCCATCGGCGGCAACCCGGAGGCCGCCGAACTGTCGGGCATCAACACCCGTTGGGTTCTGGTGTCGGTGTTCGGCCTGATGGGCGCGCTGTGCGGCCTGTCGGCCTGCATCGCAACCGCGCGCCTGAACGCCGCGACCAACGCCAACGGCACTCTGGACGAACTCTACGTCATCGCCGCCGCGATCATCGGCGGCACCTCGCTGGCGGGCGGCGTCGGCACCATCCATGGCGCGATGCTGGGGGCGCTGGTGATGCAGTCCCTGCAATCGGGCATGGTTCTGCTGGGGGTGGACACGCCGATGCAGAACATCGTCGTCGGCGTCGTTCTGGTCGCCGCCGTCTACATCGACACCATCTATCGTCGCGGCGTGAAGTGAGAGGGCGTGACATGAACAGCACCGCAACCCACAACGGCGCCGCCGGACGCGGCGTCCCGCTGGTCGAGATGCGCGACGTCTCCATCGCCTTTGGCGGCATCAAGGCGGTGGACGGCGTGTCGGTCGATCTGCACCCCGGCGAGGTGGTCGGGCTGCTCGGCCACAACGGCGCGGGCAAATCAACGCTCATCAAGATCCTGTCGGGGGCCTACCCCGCCGACCAGGGCGAAATCCGCATCAACGGCGAAACCGCCCACATCGCCAGCCCGCGCGACGCCAAACGCTATGGCATCGAGACGATCTATCAGACGCTGGCGCTGGCCGACAATGTGGACGCCGCCGCCAACATCTTCCTGGGCCGCGAACGGTTGACCCGCTGGGGCACGCTGAACGACCACGCGATGGAGGCGGAGGCCCGCGCCGTCATGGGCCGCCTGAACCCGCATTTCCGCCGCTTCAAGGAGCCGGTCAAGGCCCTGTCGGGCGGTCAACGCCAGTCGGTCGCCATCGCGCGGGCCATCCATTTCAACGCGCGCGTCCTCATCATGGACGAACCCACCGCCGCCCTGGGTCCGGCGGAAACCAAACAGGTTGGCGATCTGGTGCTGCAACTGAAAAAGGAAGGCATCGGCATCTTCCTGATCTCCCACGACATCCACGACGTGTTCGATCTGGCCGACCGCCTGCATGTGATGAAAAACGGCAAGCTGGTCGGCAGCGCCCGCGTGGCCGACGTCACCAAGGACGAGGTTCTGGGGATGATTATCATGGGCAAATGCCCGCCCGGCGCGACGCCGGGACCGGGCGCGTCGGGCTGACGGCGGCTTTCAACCAATAAAACGCCGCTGCGAACCGGAGATGGAATGATTTTCGGGGGCCAGCGGCGTTTTGCACCCTGGGATGTTGTGGGCCATGCAGGGGATTGACCGAACTCCGTCAATGCCGTATTTTAAGCGTTGTGAAGACGCCCTTCGATCCCACAAAGAATCAAATCAATCGCGCCAAGCACGGGTTGGACCTCTCCTTCGGCGCCGACGTCTTGCGCGATCCCAACCTGATCGAGGCCCTGGATGACCGCATGAGCTATGGTGAGGAAAGGTTCAACGCCTTGGGGATGGTGGCCGGAACGCTGTATGCCGTGACCTACACGGAACGGGCTGACGGTGTGCGTTTCATTTCTGTACGGGCGGCTGGCAAACGCGAAACTGACCGCTACTTCCAAGCCAACATCTGATGGGGAACCCAATGACCGAGGAAACCTTCACCGACGAACAGCTCGCCGCGATGAAGCGCCCGCCCCTGGCCAAGCGGGTGCGCCGCTCAACCGGGCTGTCGCAGGAAGCGTTCGCTGAACGCTTCGGCATTCCGTTGCGCACCCTTCAGGAATGGGAGCAGGGCCGCCGGGAACCGGATGGGGCTGTGGAATCTTACCTCCATGTGATCCAAAAGGCCCCCGATCTGGTCGCGCACGCGCTGGCCGCTGAATGACAGGCTTGCCGCACGGCCAGGGGCGCCAGTCGGCACCCCCGGCTGTCTGTTCGGCTTAGCGTTCGATTTCCTTGTTCCAGCGCTGGTTCCAATCCGGGCGCTTCTCGTTGATGACGTCCCAATCCACCGTGTTGGCGGTCTTCATGTAGCCCTGGAACTTGCCCATCGCGTCGGCCACCTCCGCCGGCGCCGACACCTTGGTGTTGGACGGGATTTGCGCGCCGAACTTCAGGGCGGCGAGCTGCGCCTCCTGACCCAGCAGATAAGCGGCGAGCTTTTGCGCGGCGGCGTTGTCCGGGTTCTTGTTCACCACGCACTGGCCGACCATCAGCACGACCGAGCCTTCCTTGGGCTGGGCGTATTCCACCGGGATGCCCTTTTCCTTCAGGCTGCCGACGCCGGTCGGGGTCAGCGGAAAGATGGCGGCTTCGCCGGTCTGCACCATTTCAGCGATCTTGGCGGAGCTGGGGATGTATTCCAGCACGTTCGGGCCGATGGTCTTGCGCCAGGTGGTGAAACCGGGATCGACGTTGCCCTCCGTCCCGCCCTGGATGCGGTTGTACATCAGGAAGGCGTGCAGACCGAAGGTGCTGCTGGCCGCCGATTGGACGACGATCTTGCCCTTGTATTTGGGATCGGCCAAATCCATCCAGGAGGTCGGGGCGGCCCAGCCCTTTTCGTCGAACATCTTCTTGTTGTAGGCCAGCCCGGTCATGCCCATGTTGACGCCGACCGCCATGTCGCCCTTCATCCGCGAGGACGGATAGACCTCGTCCAGGACCGGCGACGCTTCGGTCTTCTGACACAGCCCCATGCCGATGGCGCGGTACATCAGGCCGTCGTCCAGGAAGACGACGTGCATTTGCGGGTTGTCCTTCTGCGCCTGAAGCTTGGCGAGAATGTCGGACGAGGTGCCGGGCACCACCACCACCTTGATGCCGGTCGCCTTCTCGAAGGCCGGGAAGACGTTTTCGGTGTAGGTCTTCTCCATCGTGCCGCCGTTCATGCCGATGTAGACCGTCTTGGTCTGCGCGGCGGCGGGCGACGAGAGGGCCAGACCAACGGCCAGACCAAGGGCGGCGGCGGCAAGGCCGGTGCGGGGCAGCGAACGCGGGATGGGCATGGCGGTCCTCCTGGTTGGATGAAGTCTTACGGGGTGGGCGGGAAACGGTCGATGCGGAAGGCGTCCAGCGGGGTCGAGCTTTGGCCGTCGCGCACCAGTTCGGCCAACGCCTCCCCCACCGCCGGGCCGATCTGGAAGCCGGCGCCGGAAAAGCCGAAGGCGTGGAACAGGTTGGGGGTGGTGCGGCTGGGGCCGACGATGGGGTTGCGGTCGGGCGTGTAGCCCTCCACCCCGGTCCAGCAGCGGATGACGTGGGCCTTGGCGATTTGCGGAAACAGCTCCGCCGCGTCGCGCATCAGGGTCAAAACGGCGTCGCGCTGCGGGCGGGCGCGGTCGGCGTCCAGCGCGAAGCCGCGCCCGCCGCCAACCACCATGTTGCCACGCGGCGCCTGTCGGCCATAGACCCCGCCGCCCTCGACCCCGATGTTGACGGCGAGAAAGCGCGGCAGCGGTTCGGTGACGGCCATGTTGGGGTGCAGGGATTCCAGCGGAACCGGCTCGCCAAAGGCGGTGGCGATCCGCTGCGACCAGGCGCCCGCCGTGTTCAGCAGGAAACGCGCGTTCACCTCCAGCCCGCCGCCGCACAGCAGGGTGAAGCGGTCGCCGTCGCGCTCCACCCGCTCCACCGGGGTCTGTTCGCGCACCACCGCGCCGGACGCGGCGGCGGCGCGGGCGAAGGCGGGGGAGACGAGGCGCGGGTTGGCGTGGCCATCCTCCGGGCAGAGGGAGCCGCCGACCGCCCGGTCGCCCAGCGCCGGAAAGCGGCGGCGGAACGCGTCACCGGCGATGATCTCCAGATCCAGGCCGAACCCGGCGCTGCGCTCCCGATAGGCGATCAGCGCGTCCAGATCGGCTTCGCTGCGCGCCAGCTTCAGATGACCGGAGCGGATGTATTCGGCGTCGGTCCCCAGCAGGGCGGGCAGGCGGCCCCAAATCGCGTGGGCGCGCTGGGACAGCGGCAGTTGCTCCAACGGGCGGCCCTGGCGGCGCACGCCACCGAAATTGACGCCGCTGGCCTTGGCTCCGCACCAATCCCGCTCCAGCAGCGTGACGGAAAAGCCCATCTGGCGCAGGAACAGGGCGGCGGACCCGCCGACGATGCCGCCGCCGACGATGGCGACGTCGCACGCGATGATTTCTCTCATCGCCCCGCCTCCTCACACCGGGTGGTGGCCCGGGGGGTGGCGGAGACCGGCAAGGGCTTGATCGGCGGTTGGGCGCGCAGCCGTCCCACCCCGTCCGGCCCGGTTCCCAGCGCGCGGGCCAGCAATTCGGTCGTCGCCGCCGCGCACATCCGCCCCTGGCAACGGCCCATCCCGGCGCGGGTCAACGCCTTGGCCCGGTTGATTTCACGGGCTTGGCCGCTGGCGGCGACGGCGCGCAACGTTCCGGCGGCCACCCCCTCGCAGCGGCACATCATGGTGTCGTCGGCGATGGCGTCGGCCCAATCCGCCGGAAAGGGAAAGGCGGCGGACAGCGCCCGGCGAAAGGCGGCGACGCGCGACAGGCGGCGGTCCAGCGCCGTCGCCCGCCCGGCGTCGAACGGCAGCCCGGCGTCTTCCAGCAGCGCCAAGGCGGCGCGCTCCCCAGCCAATTCCGCCGCGTCGGCCCCAGCGATCCCGCCGCCGTCGCCCGCGACATAGACGCCCGCGACCGAGCTGCGCCCCGCCGCGTCGCGTTCGGGCAGCCACGCCCGATCCATCGCGTCAAAGCGAAAACGGCAACCCGCCAGATCGGCCAGTTGGGTTTCCGACCGCAGGCCCAGCCCATAGGCGACGGCGTCGCAGTCCACCCGAATCTCCCGCCCATCCGCTGGTCCAGCGCCCCGCCAGACCAGAGCGCTCACCCGCTCGTCTCCCTCGACGCGGACGGGGCGGACGTTGCTGTGAATCGGCACGCCATGGGCGCGCAGCCAACCGACATAGCACAGCCCCTTGGCCAGGGTGACGGGATCGCGCAGCATCCCCGGCAGCGCGCGGGCCTGAACCGGCAGCGGCGTCGTGTCGAACACCCCGACCACCTCGACCCCGGCCTTCAGATACTGGTAAGCGACCAGATAGAGCAGCGGCCCGGTTCCCAGAAAGGCCACCCGCTTGCCAACCGCGCAGCCCTGGAACTTCAAGGCGACCTGCGAGCCGCCCAGCGTGAAGACGCCGGGCAAAGTCCAGCCGGGAAAGGGCAAAACCCGGTCGGTCGCCCCGGTCGCCAAAATCAGATGGGTGAAGGGAACCGTCTCCGTCCGCCCGTCGCACAGCAGATCCAGCGCCCCGCTCTCGCAATTCCACGCCAGCGTGCGCGGACGGTAATCGACCCGGTCTCGGATGGACGCCATGGCGCGGTGCACGGCGTCGGCCTTGCCCGCCTCGAACCCATAAAGCGCGGTTTTCAGGCGGGTGAAGCCGCCATCGGGCGGTTGGCGGTAGATTTGGCCACCCCAGCGCGCCGCCTCGTCGATCACCAGCGGGCGCAGACCAGCGGCGACCAGCCGTTCCGCCGCGCGCACGCCCGCCGGACCGGCGCCGACGATGACGGGGTGAATCGGGGCGGTCACGACACGCCCTCCCCGGTCCACTCGCTGGCGCTGACCAGCCGCAGCCCCTCGGTGATGAAGGTTCCGCAGGCGCGCAGCCGCTCGCCATCCTCCGTCCGCACCCAGCAATCCTGACAGGCGCCCATCAGGCAAAAACCGGCGCGCGGGCTGTCGGCGAACTCCGACCGGCGCAACTGGTCGCCGTTGGTCAACATGGCGGTCAGGATCGTGTCGCCCTCCAACGCTTCGGCCGGGCGGCCGTCGAGCGTGAAGCGGACCACGCGGCGGCCCTGTTCGGCCACGCGCTGCAACAAAGCCATGAGAACGCTCTCCGAAAAGGTCAGCCGGTCAATGTTGACCGACGAGGATCCGGTCCAGGCCATAGACGCGGTCAAGCAGCAGAACCGCCACAGCCGTGATTCCAACAATGATCGCCGACACCGCCGCCATCATCGGGTCGATGGATTCGGTCGCGTACATGTACATCCGCACCGGCAGCGTCACCGTGGACGGCGAGGTGATGAAGATGGACATGGTCAATTCGTCGAAGCTGTTGATGAAGGCGATCAGCCAGCCGCCGGTGACGCCGGGCAGGATGATCGGCAAGGTGACGCGGCGGAACACCGTCGCCTCGCTTGCCCCCAGTGAATAGGCCGCTTGCTCGACGCTGCGGTCAAAGCCGGTGATGGCGGCGATCAGCAGGCGCATGACATAGGGGGTGACGATGACGATGTGCGCCGCCACCAGCCAGCCGAAGCTTCCCGTCGCCCCGACCAGCGCGAACAGCCGCAGCATCGCCACGCCCAGCACCAGATGCGGGATGATGAGCGGCGACAGGAACAGCGTGTTGAGAAAGCCGCGCCCGCGAAACTCCCAACGGGTGATCGCCAAGGCCGCCGGAACCGCCAGCGCCACCGCCAGCGTCGCCGACAGCAGGGCCAGCCACAGGCTGTTCCAAAAGGATTGCACAAAGTCCGGGTGATGGAACACCGCCTGGAACCAGCGCAGCGAAAAGCCGCGCGTCGGCAGCGACAGCGTGTTTTCCGGGGTGAAGGCGACCAGACAGACGATCACCAGCGGCGCCAGCATGAACAGGACGACCAGCGTGTGAAAGATCAGGGCCAAGGGTCCGTTGCGGGTCATGATGGCCTCACCCCAGTCGGCGGCGGTAGTGACCTTCCACCACGCGGTGGTAGGTCAGCATGATGACAAGGTTGGCGGCCAGCAGCAGCACGGCGACCGCCGCCCCCATCGGCCAGTTGAGATCGCTGAGATACTGGTCATAGACGATGGTGGCGACCATCTTCAGCCGCCGCCCGCCCAACAGACCGGGAATGGCGAAGGCGCTGGCGCTCAGGCCAAACACGATCAGGCTGCCCGACAGGATGCCCGGCAAAATCTGCGGCGCGACCACCCGCAGGATCGCCGTCCCGCGCGACGCGCCAAAGGACAGCGCCGCCTGCTCCACCGCCGGATCCAGCTTTTGCAGCGAGGTCCAGACCGGGATGACCATGAAGGGCAGCATGACATGGACCAGCGCGACGATCACCGTCCCTTCGCTGTAGAGCATCCGCACCCGGTCAAACCCCATGGCCATCAGCGCCATGTTGATCGGCCCCTCCGGCCCCAGCAACATGCTCCAGCCAAAGGCCCGCACGACGACGGAAACCAGCAGCGGGGCCAGCACCACCAGCAGAAACACCGAACGCCACGGGTTGCCCATCCGGCTAAGGATGTAGGCCTCCGGCACGCCGATCACCACGCAAATGGCGGTGGCCAAAGCGGCGACGCGGAAGGTGCGCAGGAAGATTTCCAGATAATAGCCGTCGGTCAGCACCGCCAGATAATGGTCCAGCGTGAAGCCGTGGGTCCGCCCGGTCGCGTGCTCGAACTCGTTGAAGGACAGCAGCGCGGTCAGGACCAGCGGCGTCAGGATCAGCGCGGCGAACAGCAGGGCGGCGGGGGCCGACAGGATCAGCGGCGTTGGGAAACGCGAGGCGGTCGCGCTCATCAATGCGCCTCCAGCGTCGGGTCCGGCGCCTCGGCCAGACGGCCACGGTGGACGCGGACGACCGATGGGTTCCAATCGATGCCGACCGGAACCCCGGTGTCCAGCGGCGCGGAACCATCGTTCGGCGTCACCGCCATCAGCGTGCCGAGCGGCCCGTCGATGTGGTAGAGCCACTGGCTGCCCAGGAAATAGCGTTCAGCCACCCGGCCCGGCAAGCGCCCCTGGCCCGCCGCGATCAGCCGCAGCTTTTCGGGCCGGACACACAGAGTCACCGTCTCGCCGCGCACCAGCGCCCCGGCGTCGATCTCCACCGGAACCCCGCCCAGCGACACCGTGGCGGCGCGGTCGTTGACCACCTGGACCGTTCCCGGCAGCAGATTGGTCTTGCCGACGAAGCGCGAAATGAACTCCGTTTCCGGGTGTTCGTAGATGCGATAGGGCTGGTCGATCTGGGTGATGCGCCCGGCCTCCATCACCACCACGCGGTCGCTGATGGAAAAGGCTTCGGCCTGATCGTGCGTGACCATCACCGTGGTGGTGCCGACCTTGCGCTGAATGTCGCGCAGCTCGAACTGCATGGCCTCGCGCAGCTTGGCGTCCAGATTGGACAGCGGTTCGTCCAGCAGCAGCACCGGCGGGCGGATGACGATGGCGCGGGCCAGCGCGACGCGCTGGCGCTGGCCGCCGGACAATTCACGCGGGTAGCGCCCAGCGTAGGGCGACAGATGCACCAGCCCCAGCGCCTCGTCCACGCGGTCCTTGCGTTCGGCCTTGGGCACGCGCCGCATGTCCAGGCCAAAGCTGACGTTGTCGAACACAGTCATGTGCGGGAACAGCGCGTAGCTTTGGAACACGATGCCCAGCCCGCGCGTGTTCGCCTTGGCGTGGGTGATGTCGCGACCGTCCAGCCGGATGGAGCCGGACGTCGCCTCGACAAAGCCCGCGATCATCTGGAGCGTCGTCGTCTTGCCGCAGCCCGACGGCCCCAGCAGGGAGATGAATTCACCCTTTTCCACCGACAGCGTCACGTCGCTGACCGCGTTCAGGGTCCCGTAGCGTTTCGTAATGTCTCTCAATTCGAGGAACGACACCGGGGTTACTCCCTCTTGGTCGGTTGAGCCTCACCTGTTGGCGCTGATGGTTCCGTGTGTGACCGTTTGGCGTCAACCGGCTTTTCCACGGAGAGAAAACTATTTGAGAAAGTTTCCGATATACGGAATAAATGACCCGGAATCGCCACCATGCCTTTGGACAGGATCAACCGATGACCAGTGACGACGCGGGCGCGAAATCCAGCTTGCAACGTGGCGTCGCCATTTTGCGCCTGCTCGCCGACAGCAACGAATCCGGGGCGCGGCTGACCGACATCGCCCGCGATCTGGGCCTGACCCCGCCCACCGTCCACCGCATCCTGAAAACGCTGGTCGAGGAAGGCATGGTGGAATCGGACAAGACGAGCAAGCGCTACCGCCTGGGCATCGACCTGTTCACCATGGCGGCGCGGGCGGGCAACCCGAACAATCTGCGCGACATCTGCCGCCCGATCATGCTGCGCCTGTCGGCCACCTTGCGCGACACCATTTTCCTGCTGGTGCGCAGCGGCTTCGACGCCGTGTGCCTGGACCGCAGCGAGGGGCCGTTCCCCATCCGCTCCTTCACCGGCGACATTGGCGGGCGGGTGACGCTGGGCGTCGGGCAAGGCAGCCTCGCCATCCTCGCCTTCCTGCCGGATGAGGAGCGGGAGGAGGTCATCCGTTTCAACCTGCCGCGCATGCAGGGCGTCGGCATCCTGGACGAGGTGTATCTGCGCACGGAAATCGCACGGGTGCGGGATCTGGGCTACGCCAGCCGCTCCACCGGCCTGCTGCCCGGCATGTCGGGCGTGGCCGTGCCGGTGTTGGACCGCGAAGGCCACGCCGTCGCCGCGCTCAGCGTCGGCACCATCACCGAACGGTTGAACGAAGAGCGTTTGCCGGTCGTGGTGGACATCCTCAAACGCGAGGCCGCCGGGGTGCGCCGCCAACTGAACCCCTTCGATCCGGTCCTGCGCCGCCCGGCGGCGGTTCTGGGCAGCGGCGCGGCGTGACCGGAAGCGCCGTCAGCGGGACAATTTTATCGGGCGCTTTTGGCCATAAAAAGCGCTCAAAGCAGGTTATCGGGCGTTATCCCCTTCTGAGCCGCTTATACTCACAATTAAAATGTTTCTTTTAACTCAGAGATAACCCTTATCGCCGCCCTCATGATTCCGGTCCATTTTTTAATAAATCACTGTGCATTATTAAACTCAGCAGACACCCAATCTTCTCTCCCAGAGTCACCCTATGACGATTGATGACATTTTAACCCGCGATCATCGGGGGCTTTCGGTTCTCATCATCGACGACAACAAATTCACCCGCGACTTGTTGCGCAAGATTCTGGTGTCCTTTGGAATTTCTGATATCACAGCCGCCGCCAGCGGCGAGGACGCCTTGCGCCAACTGCACGCCAGCCTGTTCGATCTGGTGGTCTGCGACATCGTCATGGATGGGATGAACGGGATTCAGTTCGTCAAATCCCTGCGCTGCAAAAGCGTGGCGTCGGCCAACGCCAGCAGCCTGCCCATCATCATGCTGACGGCCCACGCCGATGAAAAGCTGGTCATCGCGTCGCTGAAAGCCGGGGCGAACGGTTATCTGGTCAAACCCCTGATTCCCAAACGCCTGATGGAGTTGGTCGCCAAGCTCTGCCGCAGCACTCTGCCAACCCTACGCTGCCACAAACATCAATAAGATGGACTTACCCCTTTTCGTTTTTCATCAATCCGCCACAACGTGAAACACGAACAATATGAAAAGAAAATGGTTGGCAATTTATATTAAAACACTCTCAGCAATCCCCCCACGCATTCCTATATTGTGAAAAATTTTATCTTTCCAGACGCCCGATTGTTCGCAGAAACACTCGTCATATACGGGTAAACCCTAGATTTTTATCCATGATTCTTGAAGATTGATTTTACGAATTTCCTCTATGATCGCGTTTTCAACAGGCTTTCAGCGATCAGGCGCCACCATGATGATTGACGACATCTCCCCCCGCGATCACCATGGGCTGTCGATCTTGATCGTTGACGACAACAAATTCACCCGCGATTTGCTGCGGAAAATCCTGGTGTCCTTCGGCATCGCCGACGTCACACCCGCCGCCAGCGGCGAGGACGCGCTGCGGCAGCTCCATGCCAGCTTTTACGATCTGGTGATCTGCGACATCGTGATGGATGGGATGAGCGGCATTCAGTTCGTCAAGACCATCCGCTGCAAGATGATGCCGATCGTCAACGCCGCCACCTTGCCGATCATCATGTTGACCGCCCACGCCGACGAAACGCTGGTGATGGCGGCGATGAAGGCCGGAGCCAACGGCTATCTGGTCAAACCGCTGGTCCCGAACCGCCTGACCCATCTGATTGAAAAGCTTTGCCACAGCACCCTGCCGACCCTGCGTTGCGACGAGCGCGTCACCCGGTCGCGCGTTCCGCTGCCGCATCATTGATAAACGCGCGCTTGCCGGGTCCGCCGCGTGTATCATCGCGCCTCCCGTCCCCTTGCGCGCTCCCCATCATGCCGTCCCCCGCCTCGCTGTCGCTCCGCGACGCCCGCCGCATCGCCATCGCCGCCCAGGGATTCGGCGCGGCGCCGTCCGACCACGCCGACGCGGTGGAGGCGCGCCAAGCCCGACGGATGATCGACCGGCTGGGGTTGGTGCAGATCGATTCGGTCAATGTGCTGGTGCGCTCCCATTATCTGCCGCTGTTTTCCCGGTTGGGGGCCTATGACGCCGGTTTGCTCGACCGGCTGGCCTATGACGGCAAGCGGCGGGCCTTGTTTGAATATTGGGGGCATGAGGCGTCGCTGATTCCGGTGAGCCAACAGCCGCTGTTTCGCTGGCGCATGGCGCGGGCGGAGCGGGGCGAGGGGACCTACAGCGGTTTGGTCCGCTTCGCCCAGGAAAAGCGCGCCTACATCGCCCAAGTGCTGGCGGAGGTCACGGCGCGCGGCCCGCTCGGCGCGTCGGAATTGACCGAGGCCGGGCGCGGCGCCGGGGGCTGGTGGGGGTGGAGCGACGGCAAACGGGCGCTGGAATTCCTGTTCTGGTCGGGCCGCGTCACCACCGCCGCCCGGCGCGGCTTCGAGCGGCTGTACGATCTGCCCGAACGGGTGTTGCCCGCCGCCGTGCTGGCCGCCCCGACGCCGGAGCCGGAGGAGGCGCAGCGCGCCCTGTTGCGCGTCGCCGCCCGCGCCCATGGCGTGGCGACCGAACGCGACTTGCGCGATTACCACCGCCTGCCCACCGCCGACGCCAAGGCCCGCATCGCCGAACTGGTCGAAGCGGGGGAGTTGCTGCCGGTGGCGGTGGAGGGGTGGGACCAGCCCGCCTATCTCAGCCCGGATGCTCGGCGCCCGCGCAAAATCGCGGCCAACGCCCTGCTCTCCCCCTTCGATTCGCTGATTTGGGAGCGGCAGCGCACCGAACGGCTGTTCGGCCTGCGCTTCCGGTTGGAGATTTACACCCCCGCCGCCAAGCGCGAGCATGGCTATTACGTCCTGCCCTTCCTGATGGGGGACCGCATCGCCGCGCGGGTCGATCTGAAGGCCGACCGCAAAGCCGGCGCCCTGCTGGCGCAAGCCGTCCACGCCGAACCCGACGCCGCCCCCGGCCCAACCGCCGAGGCGTTGGCGGTGGAGTTGCGGCGGTTGGCCGGATGGCTGGGGTTGGAGCGGGTGACGGTGGTCGGCGCCGGGGATCTGGCCCCCGCGCTGGCGGCGGCGTTGTGAGGCTTGGCTCCGAACACGCCCCGGATCACTCCAGATGCGTCAACGGCAACCGGGTCTCGAATTTGACCTCTTTCAAGGTCACGCTGGACTTCACATGCGCGACCGCCGGAATCGCGAAAATCCGTTCGCTGAGAAAGCGCCCGTAATCCTGGGTGGACGGCACGACGATGCGCAGCAGATAATCCGCCTCCCCGGTCACGGCGAAGCATTCCAGCACCTCCGGCATCGCCGCGATGGCGGTTTCAAACTGATCGACGGCGTTTTCCTTGTGCCGCTCCAGGGTGACGTGGGCGAAGACGCATTCGGCCAACCCAAGCTTGCGCGGGTCGAGATGGACGGTGTAGCGGCGGATGACGCCGATCTCCTCCATCGAGCGCACCCGGCGCCAGCAGGGCGACGCCGACAGCCCGACCGCCTCGCCAAGCTCCTGCATGGTCAGGCGGGCGTTGTCCTGCAACGCGGCCAGAATGCCCTTTTCATGCCGATCCAGCTTGACCGTCACCGCCGTCCGTTCCTTTCAGTGTTCTAAAAGGCGAGCTTCTGGTCGATGGCCGCGTTCTTGATCGCCTTTTGCAGCTTCTCGAACGCCCGCACCTCGATCTGGCGAACCCGCTCGCGGCTGATGTTGTATTTCTGCGAAAGCTCTTCCAGCGTCGTCGGCGCTTCCCGCAGGCGGCGTTCCATCAGGATGTCGCGTTCGCGCTCGTTCAAATGCTCCATCGCGCCGACCAGAAGCTTGCGGCGCTTCTTCAGCTCCTCGCTGTCGGCCAGGGTGATTTCCTGGTTGTCGGACTCATCGACCAACCAATCCTGCCATTCCCCCTCGCCATCGACGCGCAGCGGCGCGTTCAGCGAATGGTCGGGGCTGGCCAGACGGCGGTTCATGTTGACGACGTCCTGCTCCGGCACCTCCAGCTTGGTGGCGATGGCGTTCACCTGTTCGGCGGACAGATCGCCCTCTTCAATCGCCTGCATCTGGCCCTTCAGACGGCGCAGGTTGAAGAACAGCTTCTTCTGCGCCGCCGTGGTGCCCATCTTCACCAGCGACCAACTGTGCAGGATGTATTCCTGGATGGCGGCGCGGATCCACCACATGGCGTAGGTCGCCAGACGGAAACCCCGTTCCGGGTCGAAACGCTTGACCGCCTGCATCATGCCGACGTTGCCCTCCGAAATCAGTTCGGAGAGCGGCAGGCCATAGCCGCGATAGCCCATGGCGATTTTGGCCACCAAGCGCAGATGGCTGGTGACGAGTTGATGGGCCGCCCCGGAATCCTCATGCTGCTGCCAGCTTTTGGCCAGCATGTATTCCTTCTCCGGCTCCAGCATCGGAAATTTGCGGATTTCCTGAAGATAGCGGGAAAGACCGCTCTCCGCGCTGATGACCGGAAGATTGGACGCTGACGCCATGACGCAAAACCTTTCTTCAACACCTGTTCCACCCGAAGGCGGCGCGGGGCCACAGCCCCATAACCATTCCGTGACGTTAAACCAAGAGTCCGAGAGCGGCGAATTAATTTAAAGTGCTTCTAAGATGACAAGCAGTTCATCGAAATCCTTGGGCATTGGCGCGCTAAAGCTCATGACCTCGGCGCTGCCCGGATGTTTGAAGGTCAGGCCGACCGCGTGCAGCGCCTGACGGGGAAAGCCGGTCAACGCCCCGCGCGCCGCGTCCGGCAGATTTGACGCGTGCTTGCCGCCCGGACGGCCCGAGCGGCCCCGGCCATACAGTTGGTCGCCGACCAGCGGGTGGCCGATGTGGGCCATGTGCACGCGGATTTGATGGGTCCGTCCGGTTTCCAACACGCATTCGACCAGCGCCGCCCCCATGCCAAAGGATTTCAGCACACGGTAGCGCGTGGCGGCGTGTTTGCCGCCATGCTCAACCACCGCCATCTTTTTGCGGTCGGCGCCGCTGCGCCCGATGGCCCCCTCAATCCGGCCCTGGCGCGGGCTGGGAACCCCCCAGACCAGCGCGTGGTAGGTGCGGCTCAAGGAGCGGTCGGTGAATTGTTCGGTCAGCCCGTGATGCGCCCGGTCGTTCTTGGCCACCACCATCAAGCCGCTGGTGTCCTTGTCCAGCCGGTGGACGATGCCGGGCCGCTTCACCCCGCCGATGCCCGACAGGCTGTCGCCGCAATGGCCCAGCAGCGCGTTCACCAGCGTGTTGTCGGGGTTGCCGGCGGCGGGATGAACCACCAGACCGGCGGGTTTGTCGATCACCAGAACATCCTCGTCCTCGAACGCCACGGCCAGGGGGATGTCCTGGGCTTCCGGTTCGGCAGGCTCAGCCTCGGGGATAAAAACGTCGAAAGTTTGGCCGGGTTTGACCCGCAGGGACGCGTCCGTTATCGTTCGCCCCGCTTCGCGGACATGGCCCTGCTCCAACAGGGCCTGCACGCGCGAGCGCGAGAGATCCGGCAATCCGGCGGCCAACGCCTTGTCCAACCGCTCTCCGCCGCCATCGACGGGTATCGTGCAGACGCGCGGCGCGCGGGCGTCGTCGGCGGCAGGGCTGGGGATCGGTTGGCTGTGGGGGGACTCGGACATCGGTCGGCCATGTTCCAGTGTCAATTCATCATCACGCAGTCGCATCGTCGGGAGTGGACCCCAAACCGTGCAGATCCTCAAGGCACTCGTCGTCATCATGGGCGTTCTCATCATCGCGGGCTTCGCCGTCATCGGCGTGGAGCTGTACAAGCGGATGTCGGACCCCGCCCGCGCCGCCGCCCAGGCCGCCGATTCCGAACGCGCGACGCCGTCGGGGCGTGACCCGGTCGACGTCACGCTGGACGTTCCCGCCGGGTCGCGCATCGGCGACACGATGGTCATCGGCAACCGCGTCCTGTTCAAGGTGACGCTGCCGCAGGGGCTGGACCGGCTCTATGTGGTGGACCCGCGCAACGGCGCCGTCACCGCCACCATTTCCGCCGGCAAGGCCGCGCCCTGACCCCATCCGCGCGCCGTTTCGCCCGCCCCCTGATACACCGATTGGATCCGCACCCATGCATGATTTCCGCAGCGACAATGTGGCGGGCGCCGCGCCGGAGGTGGTCAACGCGCTCGCCGCCGCGTCCATCGGCTCCGCCTCCCCCTATGGCGCGGATCCGCTGACCGCGCGCGTCACCGAACGCCTGTCGGCGATCTTCGAGACCAACGTCGCCGTCTTCCCGGTCGCCACCGGCACGGCGGCCAACGCGCTGGCCCTGTCGGCGCTGGTCCCGGCCTATGGCGCGGTCTATTGCCACGACGACGCCCACATCATGGTGGACGAGTGCGGCGCGCCGGAATTCTACACCGGCGGGGCCAAGCTGGTTCCGTTGCCCGGCGCCAACGGCAAGCTGACCCCCGACGTCGTCGCCCGCGCCATCGCCCGCGCGGGCGTCGGCGTCGTCCACAAGGTGCAACCGGCGGCGCTCAGCCTGACCCAAGCGACGGAGGCCGGGACGATCTACACCCCGGCGGAGGTCGAGGCGCTGGTCGAGGCCGCCCATTCCAACGGCGTCGCCGTGCACATGGACGGCGCGCGCTTCGCCAACGCGGTGGCCCGTCTGGGCTGCGCCCCGGCGGACGTCACCTGGCGGGCGGGCGTGGACGTTCTGACGCTGGGCGGCACGAAAGGCGGCTGTCTGGCGGCGGAGGCGGTGGTCTTCTTCAACCCGGCGATGGCCGAGGATTTCGGCTTCGCCCGCAAGCGCGGCGGTCATCTGGTGTCGAAGACCCGCTTCCTGTCGGCGCAGTTGGACGCCTGGCTGACCGACGATCTGTGGCTGCGTCTGGCCCGCCACGCCAACGCCATGGCCGACCGCTTGGCCGCTGGCCTGCGCGACCGCCCCGGCGTCGACATCGCCCATCCGGTGGAAGCCAACGAGCTGTTCGTCCGCCTGCCGGAGGCGACCATCACAGCGCTGGAGGCGGCGGGTTTCCAGTTCTACCGCTGGGACGACGGGTTGATCCGTCTGGTGACGGCCTTCGACACCCCGGCGGCGGCGGTGGACGCCTTCCTGGAAATCTTCACCCAGAGCCAAGAAAAGGCTTGATCGATCCGGCGTGGGCCGCTAAAAACTCGCCCACGCCGCCACGACGTCCCCATCGTCTAGAGGCCTAGGACACCGCCCTCTCACGGCGGTAACAGGGGTTCGAATCCCCTTGGGGACGCCACTCTCTCTTTGGAGAGTTGGACAGTTTGCAAGCGTTGCGCGCCAATATCCTTCAAATTGCTTCATGTATTGCGCCGCACGAGCAGAAAGCTCGACTCTGCGGTCAGGCAAAGCTGTCGCTTCCCACAAGCCGCGTTGAAGGTCGGTGACGCTTTTCCATGTCCGGGCCAATCTCGTGTCGGCCTGCGGTGGCTGGCTACGCGTTGGAAGCGTCATGTTCTGAATTGCAAGGGAGCAACACGAATATTGCGTGTCGGGATGAACGCGCAGTGGTATAGACTGTTTGCGCGATTGAAGAAATAATAGAGAAGTATTCGTTAATGAGCGGGTTTAAGGAACAGGGTTTTGGTGATCGGCAGGGCGCGGCGATGGCCGCAAAGAAAGATCAATTGAGGAAATTCCGCGAAAATTCCATCGTGAATGACGCGATTTTTGCCGAACAGCAGGCCGCCCGCCTCGCTGTTCGTGTCGCTCGCGAGCAACGCGCCGCCGAGCGCCAAGCGGAGCGCGAGGCCGCAGCGGCCAAGCTCGCCGCAGAGAAGCTTGCCGCTGAGAGCAAGGCCGCTCAAGAGATCGCGGCGCAGGCCGCCAGCCATCAAGATCTCCTGATCGAGCAAAAAGCCGCTCGGGATGCCCGTTACGCCGCTCGCAAGGCGCGCAAATAACAGCTTTTACCGGTGTTCGGCGGGCTTCGGCCCACCGCGCTCTTAAGACCCCGCGACAGTCATCAGACTCTCGCGGGGTTTTGTCGTTCACGGTCTCCGCAAGTCAGCCCAAACGACCGCGTCCCGCCAGACCGGCGCGGTGGTGCTTTTTGTCTCCAACGGTCGCTGTGGTCGCGTCGCATGCACACTTGGTTGCGTTACGTTTTCAACTCATTGGAAATAAGGGTTGTCATTCTCAATGCCCCCTTGACGCCAAGGCCACGGGCTTTCGCTCGCCCCACAACAGGCGGCTCAAGCGTCTTTGAGGTAGGGTTTGTAGAGCGCGTCGGTCTGCTGGATATGTTCAACAAACCAGTCCTTCAACAGAAGGATCAAATCCATCCGCAGCATCGTCGTGTTGTCGCCGTCAAATTCCTCATGCAGCTTGGCGACTTCACCGGCGAAATAGCGGTGAGCGGCGATGTGTTCGTCAAGATTGGGATAGGAACCACCCGCCATCAGCCCCTCTTCGCGCGCGAAATGAACCGTGACGTAATCGTTCAGGCTGGCGAGCAAGCCAGACAATTCCTCGCGGTTCGCCGGCGTGATGCCGCTTTCCAGCAAACCATTGAACAGCTTGAGAAGGTGTTGGTGCTCCCCGTCCAACACGGCGACGCCGACGCTCATCGTTTCGTCCCAGACAACATGATCCATGGCCCCATCCTCCCCCCGCGCGCGCCCCTGTTTTTCTGGGCGACGGCTGGCCAAACAGTCTAAATTGTCGATGTCTTGACAGGGATCCTAAAACCGGCAACGGTGCCAAGACAAAGCGGCAAATCCCCGCAGGGGGGGTGGTCATCCCGGTCCTCACGCGGGGCCTAATCCCCCGCCCCAAGCCTCTCTCCCTTTGATGTCTGGTGTTTTCGGAGAATCGGCTCATGGCCTTGCATGATGAGATCGCGGACAAGAAACGGGTGCTCGACGGCGCCCGCCCGCTGCCGCAGGACACCGTCCATGATCTGGCCGACTGGTTCGAGATGGAGTTGACCGTGGCGGCGGTGGGAATCGAACGGGTGCCGCTGAGCCGCGCCGACATCAAGGCGATCCTGGATCGGGGAACCCTGTTGCGCCACCGCGCGGTGGAGGAGCAGCGTTTCACCCTCAACCATCGCGGCGCGCTGGAACTGATGGCCCGCCTGTCCTTTGAACCGGCGGGCGTGGTCAACGAACGCACCATCGCCGCTTTCCACGGCGTGCTGCACCAGGGCATCGACGACGAGGCCGGGAAATACCGCAACGCCCCGCCCAAGGACGACGAGACCGGCAACGCCCCCGACCCGGCCAAGCTGCGCGTGTCGATGTCCGCGCTGTCGGGTTGGCTGCGCCGGGCCGAGGCCGCGCCCGACACCGCGTTCGAGGCGCACCACCGGCTGATGGCGATTCGCCCCTTCAACAGCGGCAACCGCGCCACCGCCCTGCTGCTGTGCAATCTGCTGCTGAACCGCGCCGGTTATCCCCCGGTGGTGGTCCGGGCGGAGGATCGCGCGCTGTACAATGATCTGGTCGAACGGGCGTGGTCGGTCGGCGACAAGACGCCGTTCCGCGACCTGATGATGCGCTTCCTCGATCAGAGCCTGGATGTCTGTCTGGTCGCGGCGGCGAAGGGGCCGACCGACCCGATCATCCCGCCCTTCGACGCCGAAGCCTGATCCTCCCCGTCGCGCGCCAGCGGCAAGCGCAGGCGCGACGGGCGGTCGGGGCCGCTGTGGATCAACAGGGTGATCGGCTGAGCGTCCACCCGCCGGGTTTCCCCCGGCTCCGCCCCCGTCCCCGGGTTGATCGGATAGGCGGGGAAGCAGGCTCCCGCCAAGCTGAGGCGCAGGGCCGACCCCGGCGCCAGCGTCGCGCAGGCCGCGCGCAGGCTGATGGTCAAGGGGCGGGTCGGATCGCCCGGCTCCACCCGCGCGTGCCCCTGGGTCAACGGCAGCACGCGGCCATCGGGGCGCAGCACCGACAGCACGGCGTTGACGTCGAAGGACGGCGCGTCGGCCTCCACCCACACATCCACCGCCACCCGACCGGCCAGCGTCAGCGGTTCGCGAACGGGCAGGCTGGTGTAGACCGCCACGTCGGGCCGCCGGTCCACGCTGGCGCGATCGAAACGTCCGGCGTCCGGCACGGCGTGGCCGCCAACCGCCGGGACCGGGCCGCGTGGGTCATGGACCAGCACGTCCAACTCGGCCAGTTCCCCCGGCTCCGGCGACAGCCGCCCGCCCTGGCGGGTCGCCAAGCCGTCGCTGGACAGCCAGAAGGCCGTCGTCGCCGCCGGAAGAATGGTCAAATCCTGCCAGCGCCCAGCCTCGACGTCGTGCAGCCGCACTGCGCCGCCGCGCTCGGCGGGCGGCGCGGATTCCCCTTTCAGCGTGCGGTCGAACCAGGCCAATTGCAGGTTGTCGAGCGACGGGCCGTCCTGCGGCCCCGCCGCCGTCCAGGGGCCGACCACCAGCCGAACCGGCGCGCGCGAGCGGCCCGCCAGCGCGTCGTGCGCGTCCAGCGTTCCCGCCAAACGGGGGTCGAACCAGCCGCCGACCTGCAAGACGGCGACGTCCGACGGCATGTCGGCCAGCAGGGCGCGCGGCGACAGCGCGTCCCAGCTTGGTCCAGGCGTCGGCATGGTCAGCCAATCGTCGTAATGAGGGGCGTAGCGGGCGTAATCGCGCAGCGCCTGCGGGCGCGAGGGAATTTCGTCGTCCAGCGGCAGGCGCAGCGCCGCGTCGCTCAACACGCGGTGAGCCACGCCATCCTCGACCCGGCGGGCCGATTCCGCCGCCATGCGCAGGGCCAAGCCCATGGCGTCAGCCAGACGGAAGGCTCCGCCCTCATAGGCCCAGTCGGAAAAGACGTCCCACCCGGCGAAGGCCGGGGCGACCGCGCGCAGAGCCGTCGGCGCCGCCGCCAGCGTCAGCAACTGCGCCATCCCAGCATAGCCGCAGCCATACAGCCCGACCGCGCCCGAGGATCCCGGCAGCGACGCCGCCCAGGCGACGGCGTCGGCCCCATCCTCGCGCTCCGCCTCAAAGGGGCGGAACCGCCCGTCCGAGGTGCCGCAACCCCGCACATCCTGCACCACCACCACATAACCGCGCGCCGCGTACCAGCGCGGGTGCGCGTAATGGCTGGTCAAGGCCGTCCGCCGCCCGCAGGCGACGCGCAACAGCAAGACCGGCCAAACCCCCGCCGCGTCGGGCCGATAGAGATCGGCGTCCAAACGCACCCCGTCCCGCGTCCGCATCGACACGGTTTCAGGGGGCCGGACCGGCAGGAGGGTGGTGGGGGATTCGAGGAACACGGGGGCGAGATGGGTCATGCGGCGACGGCGTTGTGGGTCAGATGCGCGACTCCCATGGCAAAGCCTGTGCCAGAGACGGTTGCGCAGGATCCTGCGCCGTTCGGGCGTTCGCACGCTGGCTTGAGATTCCATTCAACGGCAAAACCGTCATCCCCGCGACGGCGGGGATCCAGGCCTATCCACAGGATTCGTCTTGCAAAGTCTGGATCCCCGCCGTCGCGGGGATGACGGGACATCACCAAAATCGGGCCAAAACCCTTCCAACAATCGCCCTAGGAATCCGTGGAGTTCACGCCGCCGGATCCCACGCCCGCGCCACCCAGCCCCTTTTTCAATCAATCGCCCAAAAAACAGACAAACCGCCCGTTCACGCGGCGATCAGCTCGAAGCGGTCCACATCGACCATGCCCCGGTCGGTGATCTTCAGATGCGGGATCACCGGCAGCGGCAGGAAGGCCAATTGCAGGAAGGGTTCGGCCAACGGGCAGCCCATGGCGCGGACGGCGGCGCGCAGGGCGCGCAATTGAACCTCCACCGTCTCGAACGGCTCCAGGCTCATCAGACCGGCCAGCGGCAAGGCCAACTCGCCGACCACCCGCCCGTCGCGGACGGCGACGAAGCCGCCTTGCAATTCGATCAGCCGGTTCACCGCGACCATCATGTCGGCGTCGCTGGCGCCGACGACGCAAATATTGTGGCTGTCATGGCCGACCGACGAGGCCAAGGCCCCCGCGCCGAAGCCGAAGCCCTGGACGAAGCCGCGCCCGATGTTGCGGTTGACGCCATGGCGGGAGAAAACGCAGATTTTCAGCAGATCGCGCGCCGGATCGGCCAGCATCCGGCCATCGACGACGGGAACCTCGATCCGGCGATGTTCGGTGATGATCTTGCCGGGCAGCAGCCCGATGACCGACTGCGCCGATCCGCCCGCCGGAACCGCGAAATCGCCAAGCTCCACCGGGTCGAGCTTCACCGAATCCAGCCCGACCGGCGCGACCGCCGGGCGGTTGGCGAAGCTCTCCGCCGTCACCACCCGACCGCCCCGGATCACCCGGTTGACCGCGCAGTCCTCCAGATCATCCAACAGCACCAGATCGGCGCGCTGCCCCGGCGCCACCAGCCCCCGATCGAACAGGCGGAAACCGCGCGCCGCCGACCAGGTGGCGGCGCGGTAGACATGGGCCACCGGCGCGCCCAGCTTGATGGCGCTGCGGATCAGATGATCCATATGGCCTTCTTCGGCGATGTCCAACGGGTTGCGGTCGTCGGTGCAAAAGCCCAGGAAGGGCGAGGTTTCCGGGCTGATGACGGAAGCCAGAGCGTGGACGTCCTTCGACACCGAGCCGTCGCGGATCAGCACCTGCATGCCCTTGCGCAGCTTCTCCATCGCCTCGGCGGCGCTGGTGGTTTCGTGGCAGTTGCGGATGCCGCAGGACAGATAGGCGTTCAATTCCTTGCCGGTGACGAGCGGGGCGTGGCCGTCGATGTGCCGCCCGTCAAAGGCCGCCAGCTTGTCGAGCACCCCGTCCACCTTGTGGAAGACGCCGGGGAAATTCATGAATTCGGCCAGCCCCAGCACCTTGGGATGGTTCATGTGGCGGACCAGATCGGGGGCCTCCAGCCGCGCGCCGGAGGTTTCCAGCTCCGTCGCCGGAACGCAGGAGGACAATTGAACGAACAGGTCCAGCACCGTGCCGCCCGCGCTGTCGAGGAAATAGCGCAAGCCCTGCTCGCCCAGCACGTTGCAGATCTCGTGCGGGTCGCAAATCGCCGTGGTGGTGCCGCGCGGCAGAACGCAGCGGTCGAACTCGCTGGGGGTGACGCAGGTCGATTCGCAATGCAGATGGGTGTCGATGAAACCCGGAACCACGGTCAGCCCGCGCCCGTCAATCTCCTCCACCCCATCATAAGATTCATAGGTGCCGACGATGACGTCGCCGCACAGCGCGATGTCGCCGTCAGCGATTTCCCCGGTCACGACGTTGAGAAAGCGTGTGTTTTTGATGACCAGATCGGCCTTGTGGTCGCCCAGCGCCTGCCCGATCCGCGTCTTCAGCCCATCCCGTCCAACCGTCATCGCCGTCGCCCCGTTCGTTTGCCCGCCTGTGCGGCAAGGTGGCGCGGCGGCGCGGCTCGCGCAAGCCTGCGTTCAAGATTCGCTTGGCAAACGCCGAGGGCTTGGGTTACGGTCGTCAGATGCAACACGCGCTTCTCCTCGCTTCGTCGGGCCTGTCCCGATATTTTGGCCGCTGGTTTCCACCGGCGGCCTAGGATCGCGCACACGTTGCCCCATCCCGAAGCCGCCCCAAGTCCTTGAGGCGGCTTTCGTGTTTCGTGTCCCCAGGCGGCGCGGCATCCAATCCAAATCACAGGACCGATCCACAGCGGATCACCGGGGCGGCCTCATCCTGATTGAATGAGGTTGTCATGTTCGATTTCGACGTCGTCACCGGCCCGACCCAAGCCCCCCAGCCCCCAGCCAGCGAACCCGCGCCGGCGGCGGACCCGGCCCCGTCCCCCGCCAAGGCGGACGCCCCGACGCCGTCCTGACCGGGAATTTCCCGGCATGACGGCGGCCAACGCCCGCCCGGAAAAACGTCCGAAAAAATTTCCGATGTCCGCGCAGGAGCCGCGCCCCCCGTCCGTATCCCTTCACACAGGGATGTCTGTGCAGGACGGGGCGGCGGGCCGCGTCGGAACGGAAAGGATGCCGGGTCATGGCCGACGATGCAGTCTCAAGCGTCAGCTCCATGGTGTCGAGCCTCAACGCCTCCATCGCCAACGCGGTGTCGGCGCTTCAGGCCTCGCAAACCACCAGTTCCGCCGACGAGGTGAAGACCTACGAGAAGACCGTCAAGAAATCGACGCTGAGCAACTCGGGCGCCGCCACCGACATCGGCATTCTCGCCAAGAACACCACCCGCCTGAACGTCGCCAGCACGCTGGCCGCCAACGACACCGTTGATTTCTACAAGTTCAAGACGACCAGCGCGGGCGAAGCGACCTTGGGCCATGTCGGCGACGACGGGGTGCACATCCAGTTGATGAACCGGCTGGGCACCGTTCTGGCCGACAGCGACCCCAACGCCGGGGGGCAGTATGATTCGTTCAAATCCTTGGAAAAGGGCAGCTTGTCGCTCGACAAGGGCGACTACACCCTGCGCGTCACCCGCGACAAGGGCGAGTCAGCCAAGGATCCGAAGAACTACGCCCTCCAGTTGGTGATGGGCAGCTACAGCCAGGATTACGACACCGTCGCCAAGCAACCCGCCAAAGGCGACAACCCGTTCCAGATGTCCACCGCCCAACAATCCATGCTGGACGGCCTGAACACGGCGATCAGCTCGATGAACTCGATCTCCTATGGTCAGACCGGCACTGAAAAACTGATGGGCAGCTTCAGCCTGTTCGTCTGAGCGTCGGCAATGCTATGAGGCGTCTCCCGCCCCGCCGCCGGAGACGCCCCCATGCCGTCCTACACCCTGCTCACCCCCGCCGATTGCCGCCGCGTCCCCTGGAAGAACGGTCTGGGGACGACCACCGAAATCGCCGTCGAGGCGCTGACCGCCGACCGCTTCCTGTGGCGCGTCAGCATCGCCGACGTCGCCGCGCCCGGCCCCTTTTCCAACTTCACCGGCTATGATCGGCTGATCGCCGTGATCGAGGGCGTCGGCATGACCCTGTCGGTGAATGGCGGCGCCCCGGTGGCGCGCCGACGTATGGAGTCGGCCTTCGCCTTCCCCGGCGAAGCGGCGGTCGATTGCGCTCTGCTCGACGGGCCAATTCGTGATTTCAACCTGATGCTGGACCGCGCCACCGCTAGAGGGGCCGTCACGTTGCTGAGCGGCGGGGATTGCCTCACGTCGGGCGACGCCGTGCTGGTCCATGCGCTGAACGGAAGCACGCGGGTGCGCCCCGCCGACGGCGACCCCATTCCGGTTCCTCCTGGCCACAGCCTGTTGCTGCGCGGCGTGACGACGGCCCTAGTGTCGGCTTCCGACGGGGCGGAGGCCGTCGTCGCCGAAATCCGCCGCCGCGAAAGCGGGGGCGCCCCCTGACCGCTTGACCGCGCGCCCGCATCTTTGTACTGTTCGGTCATGACTGGAACGAAAGGTACAAAGATGCGCCGTTACCTCATCCCCCATCTGCCCGCCGCGCCGCTGACGCGCAGCCTGCTCGCCGGGCTGGGGGCTGTTCTGGCCGTCGGTTTGGTTGGCGGCTTGAGCCTTCAGGTGGGAACGCCTTTGCTGATGGCGCCCTTCGGGGCCAGTTGCGTTCTGCTGTTTTCCGTGCCGGGCAGCCCGCTGTCGCAGCCGATGCACGTCGTCGGCGGGCATCTTCTCTCCACCCTGGTCGCCTTGGCGCTGCGTCTGGCCCTGCCCAACGAATGGTGGGCGGTGGCGCTGGCCGTCGGCTTGGCCATCGCCCTGATGGCGGCGTTCCGCGTCACCCACCCGCCCGCCGGGGCCGATCCCATCGTGGTGTTCGCCGCCGATCCCGGCTTTTCCTATCTGCTGACGCCGGTGTTGGCCGGGTCGGTCAGCATGGTGATGATCGCCGTGTTCTACCACCGGCTGACCAAAACCCCCTACCCGATGAAGCCCGCCTGATGGCCCGCAGCGTCGCTGAACGCGCCGACGTCCTGCCCGTTCTGGGCGAGCTGTTCCGCGCCCATGGATTCGAGGGGGCCAGTCTTGCCGTGATCGCCAAGGCCACCGGGCTTGGCAAGGGCAGCCTGTACAATTTCTTCCCCGGCGGGAAGGAGGAGATGGCGGCGGCGGTCCTCGCCAACGTCGAAGACTGGTTTGAAGCCAACCTGTTCGCGCCGCTGTCCGACGCGCCCGACGGGGCGGCGGCCATAGCGGCGATGTTCACGGCGGTGGACGGCTATTTCCGGTCAGGCCGCCGGATGTGTCTGGTCGGGGTCTTCGCGCTGGGCGACATCCGCGACCCGTTCGGCGCGCGGATTCAGGGCTATTTCCAGCGCTGGGTCGATGCTCTGGCCATCGCCCTGGTCCGCGCCGGACAGGACGCGGACGAGGCGCGCGGCGTGGCGGAGGAGGTGGTGGCGGGCGTCCAGGGGGCGCTGGTGATGGCGCGCGCCACCGACGATCCGGCGCTGTTCGGGCGCGTGCTCGACCGTCTGCGGCGGCGCTGCGGGCTGGCGGAATAGCCGCCGTCAGGCGGTTCCCAGCGGCTCCATCGTCGCCAAGCCGTCCCGCCCCTCCTCGCTCCGATCCGCGCGCGCCGCCGCCATGGTCAACGCCTGCCAATAGAGGTCGAGCAGCGGGGCGGGCATGCCGCCCTCCTCATGGCCGGGCAGCGGCAGAATGGCGGCGGCGTGGCCCAGCGCGGCGGCGGCCGCGTTCACGCTGCGCGTCGCCGCCTCGCCAATCAGGGACAGGGTGCGGGCCAGCGCCGCCGCGTCGAAGCGCAGCAAGGCCGGGGCGACGGTCAGTTGCGCCGCGCCGCCGCGCAGGCGGCCAATCGCCACATAGACGTCGAGCAGATCGGCGCGATCCTCCGGCCGCAACAGCGCGGCGACGACGCGGTTGCCGGTCAGCGCGCCGCCGCCGTCAAACTCGTACATCGTCGCACGTTCGGTCTGCCGCAAGCGGCCCAGCGGGTGGATGCGGGCGGTCAACGGCGCGGCGGTCAGGCGCGCGGCCTCGTCGAACAGGTCAGGGTGGCCGCCCTCGCTGAGCACCACCAGCGGGGCGTCGGTCGCCGCCGCCGTCGCCAGCAGGCGGGACAGGAAGGCCAAGGGGTCGGTCGGCGTCGCCGCGTCGCTGGCCGCGTCCGCCGCCGCGTCCTGCAACAGCCCGGCGCCCCGGCGCAGCATCGCCTCGGCAAAGCTGATGTCGGTGTCCATGGCGCCTCTCCCCCTTGTTCGCGGTTGGGGGCTGTTTGTAGGACAAGCGGGCGGGTCGGCTCAACCGTTTGCGCGTCAGTGGGGCGGATAGACGCTGGTCACGCCGGACAGGATGGTTTGCGCCGCCAGCGCCGCCAGCACGATGCCCAACACCCGGCTGACCGTGTGGATCACCGTGCGGCCCAGCATCTTGCGCACCATGTCGGCCCCCAGCAGGATCAACGTCACCCCGCCGATCACCGTCGCCGCCGCCCCCAGCACGCTGAGTTGCCCGGCTGCCGAGCCGCCGGAACGGTCCATCAACAGCAGGATCGAGGTGATGGCCCCCGGCCCGGCGATCAACGGCACCGCCAGCGGAAAGACGGCGAGGTCATGGGCGTCCTCGTCGGTCAAGGCCGCGTCGGCGTCACGCTCTTTTCGGTCGGAGCGTTTGCCGAACAGCATTTCAAAGGCGATCCAGAACAGCAGCGCGCCGCCGGCGATGCGGAAGGCGGGCATTTCGATGGACAGGGTTTGCAGCACCAGCTTGCCGAAATAGGCGAAGAAGACCAGCACGACAAAGGCGATGGCCGTGCCGCGATAGGCGATCATCCGCTTTTGCCGCGCCTCGAACCCGCGCGTCAGCGCGATGAACAGCGGCACCAGCCCCGGCGGATCGACCACGACGAAAAAGATCACGAGGTTGCTGATGTAATCGGACACGGGCGCGGCTCCTGTCGCAAGAGTGTCAAAGACCGGCGGCGGGCGGCGGCGTCACCGCGCGCAACAGGAGCCGGTCGGTGGTCAGAACCGGAAACTCCGTGACGTCGGCCATCGGCATCACGCGCGTTCCCTCGCCCGTTTGTCAAAAATCGCTTGGCCGACGCAATCATAGGCGCGGTCAGCCTGGGCGTCACGCCCCGTTCAGCGCCGGGCCGAAAGCGTCCAACCCGGCCAAACCGGCGGGGGTCAGGCGGTAGGTTCCGCGCGCCACCCGCTCGAACCAGCCATAGACGTCGCGTTGCAACAGGGCGCCGACGTCCTTCGGCGCTCCGGCGGCGCGCAGCGCCGCCACCGTTTGCGGCCCGTCGCGCAACAGCCGGGCGCAGCGCAAGGCGTCCTGGCGGTAAGCGGTGACGATGGGCACGCGGGTCGAGCCGCCCCGGTTGGGATCGCCGACCCGGCGCGCGTGTTCGCCCAGCAAGCGCGCGGCTCGCTTCTTGTCCTTGCGCGGAACATAAGGGACGGGGTCGAGCAGCACGGTGACGCGATGTCCCTCGGCCAGCGCCGGATCGACGATCATCAAGCCAACGCCCAGACGGCGGCAGAGCTTCTTGACGCCCGAATCCAGCGGCGACGCCCCGGTCGCCCGCCGCCCCGGCTGCGGCACCGCCAGATAGACCAAATCGGTCACGGCCAGCCGGTCCACCCCCTGAAGCACCAGATCCAGGGTGAAGCGCCGTTTCAATTCAACGATGACCGGCGGTTCGTCGCCGCGCACGGCGACCAGATCGCAACCCTTGACCTCGCCCTTCACGGCGTAGCCCTGCCCTTCGAGAAAGGCTTTCACCGGGGCGTAGAGGTCGGTTTCAGCGGCGACGGTCAAAAGTCGCCCGTCAGCACGTCGATGGCGCGGCGGATCTCCGAATGCGCGTCTTGCGCCGACGCCACAACGGCTCCGATCCTTGTGACCGGCAACGCGCCGATCTGGGGCGTCACGGCGACAAGCTCTTCGTCGCCCACACGGATGAACGGCATGATTCGGGCAATGGACCGATCAACCTCAGACGCTCTGAACAGAGGCACGACCGCGCGCGACCGATCAACGCCGACATAGTCGCCCTGCACGATCAGCAGATACGGGATGGGATGGGCAGGTTTGCCGCGAGCCGCCGGATTGAGGCAAACATCCAGAAAACGCATCAGAAAAACCGATCATCCTCACCAAAAACGCCCAGCCGGTCGACCATGGCGTCATAGGCGGCGAAGGCTTCCCGGTTTTCCTCGACCCATTTCTGGATCTCGGCGTCGGTCGCGCGGGGCTTTTCGCGCGCCGTCTTGGCCGCGCGCTCTTCGACCACGGCGCGGTGAACGGCGAAGCGGCTCATGACGGTCATCTCCTGCACCTTCAACATGCGGAGTATGGCCCATGAGCCGAACGCCGTCCAGAGACGCGGGGGCAGAAACGCGGGGACAGAGACGCGGGCTGGCGTTACGCCGCCAGCGTCTTCTTGCGCAGAATCTCCAGGATTTCCGCCGCCGCCTTGGGAATGTTGGTGCCCGGCCCGTAGATGGCCGCCGCGCCCGCCTTGTAGAGGTAATCGTAATCCTGCGGCGGGATCACGCCGCCGCACACCACCAGAATGTCGCCCGCGCCCTGGTGGCGCAGCTCTTCGACCAGTTGCGGCACCAGCGTCTTGTGACCGGCGGCCTGAGACGACACGCCGATGACGTGCACGTCGTTTTCCACCGCCTGACGCGCCGCCTCGTCCGGGGTTTGGAACAGCGGGCCGATGTCCACGTCAAAGCCGATGTCGGCGAAGCTGGTGGCGATCACCTTGGCCCCACGATCATGGCCGTCCTGACCCATCTTGACCACCAGGATGCGCGGGCGGCGCCCTTCCTCGGCGGCGAAGGCGGCGACGTCCTCCTGGATCTTCTTGAACCCGGCGTCGCCGTCATAGGCCGAGCCATAGACCCCCGACACCGAGCGGATGACCGCGACGTGACGGGTGAAGGCCTTTTCCAGCGCGTCGGAGATTTCGCCGACCGTGGCGCGGGCGCGGGTGGCGACCACCGCCAAGGCCAGCAGATTGCCCGACTTGTCCGTCGCCGCTTGAGTCAGCGCGTCCAACGCCGCGCGGCAGGCCGCCTCGTCGCGGCTGGCGCGGATGGTCTTCAGGCGGGCGATTTGCGATTCGCGGACGGCGGTGTTGTCGATGTCGAGAACGTCCACGCCCTCCGGGTTTTCCGGGCGGTATTTGTTGACGCCGACGATCACCTCTTCGCCCCGGTCGATGGCGGCCTGACGGCGGGCGGCGGCCTCCTCGATCAGCAGCTTGGGCATGCCGCTTTCCACGGCCTTGGTCATGCCGCCCAGCTCTTCCACGCGGGTAATCAGCTCCATCGCCGCCTTGGCGAGGCTGTGGGTCAGATTTTCGACGTAGAAGGAGCCGCCCAGCGGATCGACCACCTTGGTCACGCCGGTTTCCTCGGCGATGACCAATTGGGTGTTGCGGGCGATGCGGGCCGACGTGGCGGTCGGCAGGCCCAACGCCTCGTCGAAGGCGTTGGTGTGCAAGGACTGCGTGCCGCCCAGCACCGCCGCCATCGCTTCGATGGTGGTGCGGATGACGTTGTTGTACGGATCCTGCTCGGTCAGCGAGACGCCCGACGTCTGGCAATGGGTGCGCAGCGCCAGCGAGCGCGCGTCCTTCGGCGCGAATTTCTCCTGCATCAGGGTGGACCACAGCAGGCGCGCGGCGCGCAGCTTGGCGATCTCCATGAAGAAATTCATGCCGATGGAGAAGAAGAAGGACAGGCGCGGCGCGAATTTGTCGACCGGCAGCCCCTTCGACATCGCGGCGCGGACATATTCCAGACCGTCGGCGATGGTGAAGGCCAACTCCTGCACCGCCGTCGCCCCGGCTTCCTGCATGTGGTAGCCGGAAATCGAGATCGAGTTGAACTTCGGCATGTGCTGGGAGGTGTATTCGATGATGTCGGCGATGATCCGCATCGAGGGTTCGGGCGGGTAGATGTAGGTGTTGCGGACCATGAACTCCTTCAGAATGTCGTTCTGAATGGTGCCGCTCAGCTTGTCCTGGGACACGCCCTGCTCTTCCGCCGCGACGATGTAACCGGCCAGGATCGGCAGAACCGCGCCGTTCATCGTCATCGACACCGACATCTTGTCGAGCGGGATGTCGGCGAACAGGATCTTCATGTCTTCGACGCTGTCGATGGCGACGCCCGCCTTGCCGACGTCGCCGACCACGCGGGGGTGGTCGCTGTCATAGCCGCGATGGGTCGCCAGATCGAAGGCGACCGACAGGCCCATCTGCCCGGCCTTCAGGTTGGCCTTGTAAAAGGCGTTGCTGGCCTCGGCGGTCGAGAAACCGGCGTATTGGCGGATGGTCCAGGGCTTCACCGCGTACATCGTGCCGCGCGGGCCGCGCGTGAAGGGCGGGAAGCCCGGCAGCGTGTCGAGTTCCAGCCCTTCCAGATCGGCGGCGGTGTAGAGCGCCTTGACGTCCAACCCCTCCGGCGTCTTCCACACCAGCTTGGAAAGGTCGGCGTCGGCGCCGAGATCCTTGGCGGCCAGCTTGTCCCAATCGGCAAGGCTCTTCTTGGGGAACTCGGTCATCGACGCCTCCTGGTGGCTTCTTGTGCGCGTGGGCGGTCTTTGAAACCCATCCCCCGCCGCCGTTGTTCAGCGGCGAGGGATGGGTCGGTGCAGGGCGTTTCCAACCCCAGTTACGCGAATTCCACGATCTTTTGATCGACCGCCAGGCTGCCGCCCGGGGCTGCGTGGATTTTCGCGACCGTGCCATCCTGGGCGGCGCGCAGGATGTTTTCCATCTTCATCGCCTCGACCACGGCCAGCACTTCGCCCGCCTTGATCTCCTGCCCTTCCGTCACCGCCAGCGAGACCAGCAGGCCCGGCATCGGCGACAGCAGGAATTTGGACATGTCCGGCGGCGCCTTCACCGGCATCAGCGCGTCGAGACGGGCGGCGTTCGGCGTCAGCACCTTGACCATCGCCTGCGCGCCGGAATGGTGCAGGCGGTAGCCGACGCCAACGCGGTCAACCTGGATGCAGACATGCTCGCCGTTCACCGTGCCACGGAACAGCGGCTCGCCGATCCGCCAGTCGCTCCACACCGTGTGGTGTTTGCCGGCGATGTCCACCGTGTAACCGACGCGCTGCGGGCTGCCGTCGGCGGGGTGCAGATGGACCGGGTGCGGCGTTCCGTCCAGCACCACCACCCAATCGTCGCGCACCTTGACGGTGTTGCCCGCCATCTTGCCGGAGATCTGGATGTCGCGGTCGTTCAGGCTGCGGTGGATGACCGCCGCGACCGCCACCAGCACCGCCGGGTCTTCGGGCGGCAGATCGGAGGCGTGGAAGCCGTTCGGGTATTCTTCGGCGATGAAGTTGGTGGTCAGACGGCCATCGACGAAGCGCTGGTTCGCCATCAGCGAGGCCAGGAACGGGATGTTGTGGCTGACGCCTCGGATGTAATACTGGTCGAGCGCCTCGCGCATCCGGCCAATCGCCGCGTCGCGCGTTGATCCCCAGGTGCAGAGCTTGGCGATCATCGGGTCGTAGAACATCGAGATCTCGCCGCCCTCGAACACGCCGGTGTCAACCCGCACATGCGGATCGTCCGACGGCGGCCGGTAATGCGACAGACGGCCGGTGGAGGGCAGGAAGTTGCGGAAGGGATCCTCCGCGTAGACGCGCGCCTCGATGGCCCAGCCATGCAGACGGACGTCCTCCTGCTTGATCGTCAGCTTCTCGCCCGCCGCGACGCGGATCATCAGCTCGACCAGATCGAAGCCGGTGATGAGTTCCGTGACCGGGTGTTCGACCTGAAGACGGGTGTTCATCTCCAGGAAGTAGAAATTGCGGTCGCCATCGACGATGAATTCAACGGTGCCCGCCGACTTGTACTGCACGGCGTCGGCCAGCGCGACGGCCTGTTCGCCCATCGCCTTGCGGGTGGCGGCGTCCAGGAACGGGCTGGGGGCTTCTTCAATCACCTTCTGGTGACGACGCTGGATCGAGCATTCACGCTCGCCCAGATACAGGGACGTGCCCTGGCCGTCCGACAGAAGCTGAATTTCGATGTGGCGCGGCTGCTGGATGTATTTTTCGACGAACACGCGGTCGTCGGCGAAGCTGGAGCGCGCCTCGTTGGTGGCCGACCGGAAGCCCTCGCGCGCCTCCTCGTCGTTCCAGGCCACGCGCATGCCCTTGCCGCCGCCGCCCGCCGACGCCTTAATCATGACGGGATAGCCGATCTCGCGGGCGATCTTCACCGCCTCGTCGTCATCCGCGATGACGCCGAGATAGCCGGGAACGGTGGAGACGCCCGCCGCCTTGGCCAGCTTCTTCGATTCGATCTTGTCGCCCATCGCCCGCATGGCGTGGGCGTCCGGGCCGATGAAGGCGATCCCGGCGGCGGCCAACGCCTCCTGGAAGGCGGGCTTTTCCGACAGAAAGCCGTAACCGGGGTGGACGGCCTGCGCGCCGGTCTTCTTGCAGGCGTCGATGATCTTGTCGATCAGCAGATAGCTCTGCGCCGAGGCGGGCGGGCCGATGTGAACGGCCTCGTCGGCCATCTCGACATGCAGGGCGTTCTTGTCGGCGTCGGAATAGACCGCCACCGTCTTGATGCCCAAACGACGCGCCGTGCGGATGACGCGGCAAGCGATTTCGCCACGGTTGGCGATGAGAATTTTCTCAAACATGCGGCCAGCCCTCACAGCGGAATGTTGTCGTGCTTGCGCCAGGGGTTCTGGAGCTGCTTGTTTTTCAGCATGGACAGCGCCCGGACGACGCGGCGGCGCGTGCCGTGCGGCATGATGACGTCGTCGATGTAGCCGCGCGAGGCCGCCACGAAGGGATTGGCGAATTTCTGGCGGTACTCTTCGGTGCGCGCCTCAATCTTCTCGGCGTCGCCGATGTCGCCCCGGAAGATGATCTCGACCGCGCCCTTCGACCCCATGACGGCGATTTCCGCCGTCGGCCACGCATAGTTGATGTCGCCGCGCAGATGCTTGGACGACATCACGTCGTACGCGCCGCCGTACGCCTTGCGGGTGATGACCGTCACCTTCGGCACGGTGGCTTCGGCGTACGCGTACAGCAGCTTGGCGCCATGCTTGATGATGCCGTTGTATTCCTGGCTGGTGCCGGGCATGAAGCCGGGGACGTCCACCAAGGTCAGGATCGGAATTTCAAAGGCGTCGCAGAAGCGCACGAAACGCGCGGCCTTCTTGGAGCTGTCGATGTCCAGGCAACCCGCCAGAACCATCGGCTGGTTGGCGACGACGCCGACGGTCGAGCCGTTCATCCGGCCAAAGCCGATCAGGATGTTCTTGGCGTATTCCGGCTGAAGCTCGAAGAAATCGCCCTCGTCCACGATCTTGAGGATCAACTCCTTCATGTCGTAGGGCTTGTTGGGGTTCTCCGGCACCAGCGTGTCGAGCGAGAAATCCTCGCGGTCCAGCGGGTCGGCGCAGGGGCGGACCGGGGCCTTCTCGCGGTTGGAGGAGGGCAGGAAATCGACGAAGCGGCGCAGTTGCAGCAGCGCCTCCACGTCGTTTTCAAAGGCCAGATCGGCCACGCCCGACTTGGTGGAATGGGTGACGGCGCCGCCCAGCTCTTCGGCGGTCACGACCTCGTGGGTGACGGTCTTCACCACGTCGGGGCCGGTGACGAACATGTAGGAGCTGTCCTTCACCATGAAGATGAAGTCGGTCATGGCCGGGGAGTAGACCGCGCCGCCCGCGCACGGCCCCATGATGAGGGAGATTTGCGGGATGACGCCCGAGGCGTCGACGTTGCGCTGGAACACCTCGGCGTAACCGCCGAGCGAGGCGACGCCCTCTTGGATGCGCGCGCCGCCGCTGTCGTTCAGACCGATGACCGGGGCGCCGACCTTCAGCGCCTGGTCCATGATCTTGCAGATCTTCTCCGCATGGGCTTCGGACAGCGAGCCGCCGAACACGGTGAAATCCTGGCTGAAGACGAAGACCAAACGACCGTTCACCGTGCCGTGGCCGGTGACGACGCCGTCGCCGGGAACCTTCTGGCTTTCCATGCCGAAATCGATGCAGCGGTGTTCGACGAACATGTCGAACTCCTCGAACGACCCTTCGTCCAGGAAGAGGTCGATGCGTTCGCGCGCGGTCAGTTTGCCCTTGGCGTGCTGCCCGGCGACGCGCTTTTCACCGCCGCCCAGCCGCGCGCCGGCGCGCATGGACTCCAACTTGGCCAGAATGTCTTGCATCGGGCGTTCCCAATCCTGTCGTCGCGTCCTGATTGTCCGCCCCGGTTGCGGCAGACGCGTTCCCTCACCGGATCGACGCGGATTATTCACAAACTTCGCATGGGTTCAAACACGCTCTTCGCAAAAACGTGTGAAGTTGCGAATGTCTTTGCAAAACAGGCTTTAATTTTGCCACACTTGCGAAGAATGGCGGTTTTCCAAGGCCGGAGAATCACACGTATGCAAAAGAAATTATTCCTTGGCTACAAGCTGCGCCGGTTGCGGGAGCAGCGCGGGCTGACTCAGGCGACGCTGGCCAAGGCGCTGGATCTGTCCCCCAGCTATCTCAACCAGTTGGAGAACAACCAACGCCCGCTGACCCTGCCGGTGTTGATGAAAATCTCCGCCGTGTTCGAGGTTGAACTGTCCGCCTTTTTGGAGGATGAGGACAGCCGCCTCGTCGCCGATTTGCGCGAGGCGTTGGCCGACCCCTTGTTCGCCGGGGCGCCGCTGACGGCGGCGGAGTTGCGCAGCGCGGTGGGATCCAGCCCCGAATTGGCCCGCCGGGTGCTCAGCCTGCACCAAGCCTATCAAAAACTGCACGAACGGGTGCATTCGCTGGCCGACAGCCTGTCGAACCAGGAGCAGGGCGACAGCTTCGCCGGGCCGCAATTCCCCTATGAGGAGGTGCGGGACTATTTCCACTATTGCAACAACTACATCGGCCCGCTGGACGAGGCGGCGGAAAAGCTGTGGAACGACGAGAAGATCCACTCCGGCTTTCTGCTGAACGAGTTGGCCGCCTATCTGAAACGCCGCCACGACGTGCGGGTGAAGATCGTCGCCGACGAGGCGGGCGACACCGCCATGCGCAGCTACGACGCCTCAACCGGCACCCTGCGCCTGTCCGCCCTGCTGAACGGGCCAAGCCGGGCCTTTCACATGGCCAACCAGATCGCCCTGCTGGGCTATGGCGACGTCATCGACCAACTGGTCGAGCAGGCGAAATTCTCCAGCGAGGACGCCCGCTCGGTCTGCCGCGTCGGTCTGGCGAATTACTTCGCGGGCGCGCTGGTTATGCCCTACCGCGCCTTCGCCGCCCAGGCCCGCGCCCTGCGCCACGACATCGAGCAATTGCAAAGCCGCTTTTCCGCCAGTTTCGAGCAGGTCTGCCACCGGCTCTCCACCCTGCAACGGCCGGGCGCGCGCGGCCTGCCCTTTTACTTCGTCCGGGTGGACATGGCCGGGAACATCACCAAACGCCATTCGGCGACCCGCTTCCACTTCGCCCGCTTCGGCGGCGCCTGCCCGCTGTGGAACGTCCACGAGGCCTTCGCCCAGCCCGGCAAGATCCTGGTGCAGTTCGCCGAAATGCCCGACCACACCACCTACATCAGCATCGCCCGCACCGTCACCAAACGCGGCGGGGCCTATCTGAAACCCTCCCGGCAATTCGCCGTCGGCTTGGGCTGCGAGACCAGCCACGCCGCCGAACTGGTCTACGCCGCCGGCATCAACACCGCCGATCTGAAGGCCGCCGTCCCCATCGGCGTCAACTGCCGCCTGTGCGAACGCACCGACTGCCAACAACGCGCCTTCCCCCCCATTGGCAGCGAATTGCGGGTGAACGAACACCACCGCAGCTTCGTGCCTTACCTGTTCGATCAGGCGGCAGAAAAATGATGCGCCCATATGGGCGCAAGCCTATCCTCGCGTTCAGGAATGGAGGCGACAGATGACCCAGACCGCCGAGTTTGACAGCGCCAAACTGGACGCGCTGGTCCTGTACATTGTGAACAGGGTGGAAAATCCATCGGATCTTGGCGCGACCAAGCTGCACAAGGTTTTGTGGTTTTCCGACCTTGCCCTGTTTGCCAGCCGCCAACGCTCCATCGCCGGGGAAACTTACATCAAGATGCCGCGCGGCCCTTGGGCCATTCACGCCGAAGACGCGCTAACCCGTCTGAAAATGAGCGGCGCTGTGGCTGAGAAGGCGATGCCGCACTACAACAAAATCCAGCGGCGCTTCTTTGCCACCCGAGATCCCGATATTTCCGGTTTCACCGCTGAGGAAATCAGCACGGTTGATTCCATGATTTCCGCCATCTGCTACAATCACACCGCCAGCTCAATCAGCGATCTGAGTCACAGTCGAATTTGGGAGATCACGCCAGATCGCGAGGTCATTCCTTTGGAAACCGTGTTCGCACTTGAATTGGTGGAACCATCGCAGCAGGACCTGGATTGGGCAGACGCGGCTTTCACCGCCGACGCTGCGCGAGAGCTTGATCTCTTGATGCGGCCCGCATCCTGAATTCCATCAGGCCACAGGATTTTGAGCGTCAACGATGGGAATTTTCGGTCAAATCGGTGTGCGCTGGGTGAAATCCACCACACAGTTCGATGAGGATTGTCGGCAAGCAAGCTTGCAATTTGATAAGTTCCAGCCCGTGTTTTCTGGTTTGCGCCATCGGATCGCTCTGGCTCCAGAAGACGGCGTTCCTGTCGATCCCAACAATCGCATGGCCAAAATAGCCCCGGATCCTGCAATCAAGGCTCCGGGGCTGGTGGTGCTCTACCGCTACGACGACACCGGCTTGTACCTGATCCGACTGCGCGCTCTTCCCTTCTGAGCGAGCGCCCGGTCACGGCGTCTCGGCGGCCAGATCGCTCTTCGCCCGCCGCTCCCGATGGCCGAGAATTTGCGCGCCAAGCGCGACCGAGGCCAGGGCGACGCCGAACAGGCTCACCGCCCACCAGCCGCCGTTGTTCCAGGCGACCGTCGCCCCCGCCGAACCAAAGGCGCCGCCCAGGAACATGCCGGTCATGAACAGCGTGTTCAACCGGCTGCGGGCCTCCGGGCGCAGGGCGTAGACGACGTGCTGGTTGGAGATCAGCGCGCTCTGCATGCCGAGATCCAGCACGATCACCCCAACCACCAGCCCGATGAGGCTGTTCCACAAGCCGAAGATCAACCAGGACGCCAGCACCAACGCCGCGCCTGACAGGATGACCCGATGCGGCCCGCGCCGGTCGGCCAGACGTCCGGCGATGGGCGCGGCGAACACCCCGATGGCCCCGACGACCCCGAACAGCCCGGCGGCGTCGGCCCCCAAACCGAAGGCCGGTTCCTCCAGATGCAAAGCCAGAATGGTCCAAAAGGCGGAAAAGCCGCCGAACAGCGCCGATTGCGTCAGGGTGGCGCGGCGCAAGGTCGGCTCCTCCCGCCACAGATGCCGCAGCGAGGCCAACGCCGCGCCATAGCGCAGCCCGGACGCCGGGGCGGCGCGACGCGGCAGGGCGAGCGCCATCGACAGCGCCCCCAGCAGCGCCAACGGCACGCCCACCCAGAACATCGCCCGCCACCCGGCGTGGGTGGCGACGAACCCGGCCAGCGTCCGGCTGAACAGGATGCCGCAGAGCAGGCCCGCCATCACCGTGCCGATGACCCTACCCCGCCGCTCCGGGCTGGCCAGCGCCGCCGCGAAGGGAACGATCTGCTGCGCCACCGCCGCGTTGGCCCCGACCAGCACCGAAGCCAGCAGCAACAGCGCGGCGGTCGGGGCGGAGGCGGCCAGAACCAGCGCCAGCGCGATGCACAGGAATTGCGCCACGATCAAGCGCCGCCGGTCCATCAGATCGCCCAACGGCACCAGCAGGAACAAGCCCGCCGCGTAGCCAAGCTGGGTGGCGGTTGGAATCAGGCCGGTGGCCGTCTGCCCCGCGAAACTCCGCTGGATCTCCGCCAGCATCGGCTGGTTGTAATAAATGTTCGCCACGGCGACGCCGCAGGCGGCGGCCATGGCGAAGGTCAGCCCACGACCCAGCGGGGCTTGCGCGTCAGCGGAAGGGGCTTGCGGTGGGGCGGCGGCCAGGGGCGGAGTCATCGGTCGGGTCTTTCGGTGGAAGGCGTCGTGGCCGCACTGTGGCAGCTTATCGAAAAACGTTGTAGATGGTGTGTTTGATAGGCCGGTTTATCAAAAGGCGATGGAATGGACACGGACGCGGTGGCGGTTCTGGTGACGGCGGCGGCGGCGGGCAGCCTGTCGGCGGCGGCGCGGCGGCTGGGCGTCACCCCGATGATCGCCACCCGCCGTCTGGCGGCGTTGGAGCGTGATTTGGGCGTCACCCTGATGCACCGCACCACCCGCTCCCTGTCCTTGACGCCGGAGGGGGAGGCCTTCCTGCCCTACGCCCAGGCGCTGGTCGAAAGCGAAGCGGCGGGACGCGCCAATCTGCGCGCGGCGGCGGCGGGGGCGTCGGGCCTGCTGCGGGTGTCGGTGTCCACCGCCTTTGGCCGGAAGATCGTGGCGCCGCTCGTGCCCGGCCTGCTGCGGGCCAATCCCGATTTGCGGATTGATCTGGATTTCACCGACCGGGTGGTCGATGTGGTGGCCAGCGGCGCCGATCTGGCCATCCGCATCGCCCATCTGCGCGACAACAGCCTGATCGCGCAAAGGCTGGCCGACGGCCCACGGGTTCTGTGCGCCGCCCCCGCCTACCTCGCCGAACGCGGGACGCCGACCCGGATCGAGGATTTGGCCGACCATGATTGCCTGCTGCTGAGCGGGGCCACCCACTGGCCCTTCCAGGTGGACGGGCGGGAACGCCGGGTGCGCGTGCAGGGCCGTTTCTCCGCCAGCAGCATCGAGGGGCTGCACGAGGCCTGCCTTGGCGGCGCGGGGATCACCCTGCTGGCCACCTGGAACGCGCGAGAGGATTTGCAAGCCGGACGTCTGGTCCCCGTGGTCCTGAGCGACGCGACGTTGGAGGAGTTGCCGATCTGGGCCGTCTACCCGCCCGCCCGGCTGATTCTGCCCAAGCTGCGCGTGTTCATCGCGACGCTGAAACGGGCGTTGGCCCAGGACGCGACGACCGCGCCCCAGACCAAACCCGAATCTCAGCGATGACGTCAAAACCCCGGCGTCAGCCGTGCAGCTTGGTCGCGATCTCGGCGACGTGGCGGCCCTGATAGCGGGCGCCGTCCAACTCCACCGCGCTCGGCTGACGCGAACCGTCGCCGCCCGCGATGGTGCTGGCGCCGTAGGGCGAGTTGCCCATGACTTCCGACACGCCCATCTGGCCTTGGAAGGCGTAGGGCAGACCGACGATCACCATGCCCTGGTGCAACAGCACGATGTGGGTGCTGAGGATCGTGCTTTCCTGCCCGCCATGCTGGGTGCCGGTCGCGGTGAAGACGCTGCCGACCTTGCCGACCAACGCCCCCTTCATCCACAGACCGCCGGTCTGATCCAGGAAGTTCTTCATCTGCGAGGCCATGTTGCCGAAGCGCGTCGGCGTGCCGAAGATGATGGCGTCGTAGGTCGCCAGCTCGTCCACCGTGGCGACGGGGACGTCGCTTTCGTCCTTGTAATGGGCGTTCTGGCGCACGGCCTCCGGCACCAATTCGGGAACCCGCTTGACCGTCACCTCGGTTCCAGCGACGGAGCGAGCGCCGTCGGCCACCGCCTGCGCCATCGTCGAGACATGCCCCCAACTGCTGTAATAAAGCACCAGAACCTTGGCCATCGTCAGCACTCCCCATGGTTGGCGCGAACACCGCCGATGCACGCCCCGGCGGTCGCGGTTCCATAGAGATAGTCCGCTGGGCCGATTCTGGTAATGGAGGTTCTTGGCACATCATTGTTTCTAGGTGTAGAACAATGCCATGGACCGACTCGACGACATGCTCGCCTTCATCAAGGTGGTGGACACCAAAAGCTTCACCGCCGCTGCGGATCGACTGAATCTGTCGAAATCCGTGGTGTCCCGCCGCATTGGCGAGCTGGAAAACCGGCTGGGCGCCCGGCTGCTCAACCGCACCACCCGCAAGCTGAGCCTGACGGAAGTCGGACAGGCCTATTACGAGCGCTGCGCCCGCATCCTCGCCGATCTGGAGGAGGCGGAGCAGGCGGTCGCCGACCTGCACGCCGCGCCGCGCGGACGCTTGCGGGTCAACGCCCCGGTGTCCTTCGGCGTGCGTCATCTGGCCCCCGCCGTCGCCGAATTCCTGAATCGCTACCCGTTGATCGAGATCGATCTGGAACTGAACGACCGCTTCGTCGATCTGGTGGACGAAGGGTATGATCTGGCGATCCGCATCGGTCGGCTGCGCGACAGTTCCCTGATCGCCCGGCGCTTGGCCCCGGCCCGCGCCGTGGTCTGCGCCAGCCCGGCCTATCTGGAACAGCACGGCACGCCGCAGACGCCCGAGGATCTCAGCAACCATCGTTGCCTGATTTACACCAATCTGCCCACACCCGACGTCTGGCATTTCAAGGTCGATGGCGAGGTGCGCGGCGTGCGGGTGTCCGGCCCGATGCGCGGCAACAACGGCGACCTGCTGCGCGACGCCGCCATCGCCGGGGTGGGAATCGTGCTGTCGCCAACCTTCCTGTGCGGCGACGCCCTGTCGTCCGGCGCCTTGCGCGCCTTTCTGAGCGACTGCATGATCGCCGAGGCCAGCGTCAACGCGGTCTATCCGCAAAACCGCCATTTGTCGCCGAAGGTGCGCGTCTTCGTGGACTTCCTGGTCCAACGCTTCGGCCAACGGCCCTATTGGGATTGCGCGCTGCTGGAAACCTTGCAGCCGGACGCCGAACGCGACATCGAACTCTTCGAGCCAAGCTGACCCAGCCCGTCGCGCTGCGGAGCGTTACGGGGTGGAGCGACGGCGCGAGCGCAGATTGAGCGCGGTGATGAGGCTGGGTTGCTGGCTGACCACCGGCCCTTGCGGGACCGGCTTTTTCGGCGCGGTGGACAGAAAGCCGCCGACCCGCGCCCGCAGTTCGACCGCGCTGTGGGCGGCGACGTCGGCGGTGCTGGCGACCTGACGGCGCACCGCCGGATCCAACGTGTTGAAGGCGCGGGACGCGAACTCGAACGCCGGTTGCGATTTGGTGGCGATCACCTGCCGCAACGCTTTGGAGACCAGAACCGTGTCCAGGCCGCCCGGCCCATCCACCCCGTCCAGCACGTCGGCCAGAATGCCGATGGCTTGCAGCGTCTGGCTGTCGTCCAGGGAAAGGTCTAGTGCGGTCATGCGGTTCGTTCCGTTCGTCTCAGGCGGGACAGGCCAAGGCCCCGCCCGGATTGCACGATCCTCAAAGCATAATCCGTGCGCCGCCGTCTGGCAATCCGCCGTTATGCACGGTTGACCAAAGCCACCCCCGCCACCGCGACCGCCATTCCGGCCAGCGCGACCAGCCCCAGCCGCTCGTCGAACATCGCCCAGGCGACCAGCGCCGTCACCGGCGGGGTCAGATAGAACAGGCTGGCGACCCGCGCGGCGGCCCCCCGGCGGATCAGGCCGAACAGCAGGAAGATGGCGCCCACCGACAACACGAAGCCCAACCACAGCAGGGCGAACAGGAACTCGCCGGTCCATTGGATGGTCATGGTTTCGCACAGCGGGGCCAGCACGGCCAGCGCCAGGGCGGTGGCGGCGTATTGGATGGCCGTGCCGCTGCGCAGATCCATCGCCGCGCCGTGCCGCTTCTGGTACAGCGTGCCAAAGGTGATGCCGATCAACGCCATGACGGCGTAGCCCATGCCGACCAGATGATCGGCGTCGATGGAAAATTTCTCACGCACCACCAGCCCGACCCCGACCAGCCCCAGCAGCAGCCCGACCCATTGCCGCCCGGTCACGCGCTCGCCCAGCAGCGGGCCGGACAGGGCGGCGATCAACAAGGGCTGGATGCCGACGACCAAGGCGGTGACGCCCGCCGGAAGCCCATGGGCGATGGCCAGGAACACGCCGCTGAGATAGACGCCATGGACCAGCAGCCCGGCCAGCGCGATGCGGCCCGCCGCCCGCCAACTCTGCGGCCAGGGCGCGCGGGTCGCCAGCGCCACCAGGGCCAGAATCAACGAGACCAGCCCCAGACGCCACAGCAGAAAGGTCAGCGGCTCGGCGTAGGGCAGCCCGTATTTGGCGCCGATGAAGCCGGTGCTCCACAGCAGAACGAACAGGGCGGGGGCCAGACGCACCCAGCCGGGGTTGTCCTGGGTCGTCGTCGTGGTCATGGCGGCTCTCGCGTCCCGTCGTCAACTCACCGCCGGGGCGGGTTGCGCCGGTTGTTGTCGGCGCGCCTCGGCGACCGCCTGGAAATGGGACCGGAGATTCGGATCCTTCTGCACCAGACGGCGGAAATCCTTCTCATCCAACACCAACAATTGGCAATAGCCCATGGCGCGCACGTCTGCATTGCGCCGTTGGCGGGTCAACAGCGCCATCTCGCCAAAGAAATCGCCGGTGCCCAGCTTCACCGGCTCGGCCAGATTGGGAACCAGCACCTCCACCGCGCCGGAGGCGACGAAGAACATGGCGTCGCCCCGCTCGCCGCGCCGCACGATGGTTTCCCCCGGCAGGGCCAAACGGGCGCGCAGCAGCGTGGCGATGGTGGACACCCGCTCCTCCGGCAGCCCGGTGAACAGCGGCACCCGGCGGATCAACTCAGCCACGTCGAACCGCACGTCCAACTGCGGCAACCGCTCCAACGCCCGGCGGCGCACGTCCAGCTCCCGCTCCAGGTCGCTCAAGACCTCCTGGCTGATGATGGATTCGGCGCGCATGGCCTGATAATCGGCGTGCTCCAGCCGCAAGGCGGCGCGACCGACGTAGCGGCCTTGCAGGACCATGGCGTAATCGGGGTATTGCAGCTTCATCGCCGACAGCGCCTGTTCGACGATGCCCAAACGGCCAACCAGCATCCCTTCCAGCTCGAACGCCACGTCCTCGCCCAGCAAACGGGCCAGCTTGTCGCGGGTGAAGGCCAGCAATTCGCGCAGCACGGTGCGGACGGCGACCAGCACCTCGAACCGCATCGACAGGCGGCGGGCCAGCGGGGCGTGAATCCCAAAGCGCCGTTGCAGCCAGCTCGCCCCGCGCATCCACACCGAAAAGGCGATGAACGGCTCCTCAAAGGCGCGATAGCCGTTGCGGCCTTGCGTCTTCACCGCGTCCAGCAGCCGCCCGGACCGCCCGGCCAGCATGTCCATCACCGCGCGCGACACCACCCCTTCGGAGAAGTGGGCGTAATACAGCTCCTCCTCCCGGTTCACCAGGATGACCAGCCCGATGGTGACGCGGTCCTCGTCGCGCAGCGGCGCTTCCTTCTGCCGTTCCAGGTCGATGGCCTGCAAACGATCGGCGTAGCGCGTCAGCATCACGTCGGTGACGGCGGCGTCCACCTCATAGGTGCGGGCGACGGCGCTCACCCGGTCGCGGATGTTGTCCATCGACAGCGCCAGCGCCCGGTTGCGCATGGCGCGCTCCACCGGGCTTAGGCGGTCCAGCTTCAACAGATGGATCAAAGGCCGCAGCGTCGCCCCATTGACGAACAGCGTGACGAAGACAAAGCCCGTCACCAGCACGGCGATGAAGCTCTGCACCCGCTCCGGCACCCGGACATTCTCGGTCACGGCCAGCGCCAGCGTCAGCGACACCGCCCCGCGCAAGCCCCCCCACAGCATCACCGCCTTGTAGGAATGGCTGACCCGTTGCGACAGCCCGGCCCAGGAAAACAGCGGCAGCAGGCCGAACAGCACCAGCCCGCGCGCGGCGAAGGCGGCGACGGTGACGACCAACACCAACCCGACCTCCTCCAACCCGGCCTGCGCCATCAAACGCGGCACCAGAATGGCGGTCAGCAGAAAGATCATGGAGTTGGCCCAGAACCCCAACTGGCGCCAGACATGCTCCAACGCCCCCCAGGTTGTCGGAGAAATGCGCGTCCGCCCCACCGAACTGATGACCAGCGCCGAGGTGACGACGGCGACGACGCCCGACGCCCCGACATAGTGCTCCGCCAACACATAGGCGAGATAGGTTTGGGCCACCGTCAGGGTGATTTCCGCCATCGGCTGGTTGCGCACCGGCTCCACCAGCATGCAGACAACCCGCCCGCAGACATAGCCGACGACGACCCCGCCCGCGAAATCGCGCAAAAACTCCACGGTCGCCGCCATCGCGCCGCCGTCGGCCTTGCGCGTCAACATCCCCAGCAGCAGCGTGAACAGCGCGATGGCCGCCGCGTCGTTCAACAGGCTTTCGCCCTCGACCAGCGTGGTCAGGCGGCGCGGCGCGCCCAGATCGCGAAAGATGCCGATGACCGCCGCCGGATCGGTGCTGGCGACGATGGATCCCAACAGCAGACAGGACACCAACCCCAACGAGGTGAACAGGCTGACCGCGTAGCCGACGGCGAAGGTGCAGACGAACACCGCGACCACCGCCATCAGCAGAATCGGCGCGATGTCGTCGAACAACCGCCGGACGTCGACCGCCAAGGCGGTTTCAAACAACAAGATCGGCAAGAAGATGTGCAGCAGCACTTCGGACGAGATGTCCAGCTCGGCCAGCGAGTTCAGAAAATCATGGAACGGCCCGGCGCCCGGCATTCCGGCGAAGGTCTGGATGACCGCCCCCAACGCCACCCCGACCGCCGCCAGCAGCACGGTGAAGGGAACCTGGAAGCGCGCCGCCAGCGGCGGCAGGAAGCTGACCAGGGCCAGAAGTCCGGCGACGCCAAGTACATGAATGACGATGTCGTGCATGGATCCTTGCTGCGCCATCTGCGACCGTGGGGCTGCACGGTATCGCCCACTTATGGCCGGAGCAAGGCCAAGCCGTCCCGCCCTGTGCGGCAAATATGAGCCAGGATCGGCGCCGACGAGGAAGCCGCGTCAGGGCATGACTCGCCCAAACGCAAAAACCGGCGTCGCCCAAGGGCGAACGCCGGTTTTGGAACCAAAGGAAGCGGTTGGGCGACCGCGCCCGATCAGATCGAAATCCGCAGCGATTCCCGGTTGACCGCCGGAGCGTCGGCCGCCGGAACCGGCGGGCGCGCCATCGGAGCGGCGGGACGCAAGCCCGGCACGCCGCCCACGACGCCGTGAGGAGAAGGGGCGACCGCCGACGGGGCGTCCTGCTGGGCCGCTTGCTGGGCGGCGATGAAGTCGTTTTGCGCCGTCAACCCGCTGGCGACCGAGCGATTGATGCTGACCAACGTGTCAATCTTGCTGAAATCCATATCGACCAGACGCGCGGTCGTTTCACGGTCCACCAGAAGCGACAAGGCGGCGAGATTGGTCCGCACCTCTTGCGGGTGGCCGCAATCCTCTTCGGTCAAGGCGGCCTGGAAGATCGTCCAAAGCCGTTGGTTGAGCTGCAAGGCGGCCTGGAACGCGTCCTCATCCTTCGCGTGGCTTGACGAGATCAAGCGACGCGCGGCTTCGGCCAAGGCCCAGGATTCGACGTCGCGCGAATTGTCCGAGGTCGGCTTGTTGGCGTAGGTGGGTGTCGGCTTCATTCCAAACCCTCGGGTGACAGACCCAATCGACCGCAGACGGACTGCCCGCGTTCGTTTCTCTGCGAAGTGTCGGTCATCCTCGCGGTTTTGTCAACGCGACGGGGCCATTTCCGCGAATTCGCAAGCATTTGCCACAACTTGACTATGTTTTGCGCGCGCCATCCAACAGAAAACGTGCGGCCTCGACCACCCGATCTTCCGAAACGCCGTCCATCAGGCCCTGAGCGTTGGCGTCCACCGCCACCCGACGAAGCAACGCGTCGCGGGGAACAGACCCGGTCACGGCCTGGGCATGGCGGCCCCACGGTCCGTAGATTTCGGGAAAGCCCGGACCAAACAAGCCGACGGTCGGAACGCCCACCGCCGCCGCGATGTGCATCAGACCGCTGTCGTTGCCGACATAGAGCGCCGCCCGACGCAGGCAGGCGGCGGCGGCCAACGGATCGGTGCGCCCGGTCAGGTCGATGGCCTGATCGCCCAACGACTCCAGCAAGGGCCGGGCGCGCTCCCGCTCCGGCCCAGCGGCCAGAACCGCCACACGCGCGCCCGGCAGCGGCCCGTCCGGGCCGGTCAACCGCCGCGCCAACCGGGCGAAACGATCCACCGGCCACTCCTTGCTCAACCAGTTGGCCGTCGGCCCAATGGCGAGAAACGGTGGAATCCCAGGGGGCAGCAGGGCGTCGGCCTCGGCCTCGGCCCGCGCGTCGATCCACAGGCGGGGCGCGGGGGGCGGCGACAGACCCAGAACCGCGCCGATCTCCTCCACCTTGTGCATGGGCTGGGACGCCTTGCTGTGGAAGACCCGCCGACCGGCCAGAACCAGCCGCCCGACCGCTGAATTGCGCAGATCGACCACCAAATCCCAACGGACGCCGACGCAGGCCAACCACAAACCCAGCCAATGCCGGGCGTAGGACCGCTTGGCCAGCGGAATCAGACGCTCCAACCCTGGAACGGCGCGAAACAGCGGCGCCGGAAGCGGCCCGCAGACAATCGTCAGGCGTGCGTCGGGATGCCGTTCAATCAGATGGTCGAGCAGCCCTGTGGACAGAACCGCGTCCCCCAGACGGTTGGAGGTGATGAACAGAATCCGCGTCACGACGCCGCTTCCGCAACCGGGGGGGCCGCCGCATGGCGCCCCGGCTTCAGGTGAAGGCCGCGCGACAGCACCCAGACGGCGGGCAGCAGGACCAAGAGCGGCAGCAGATACATCAACGGCACAAAGGCCGTCATCTTGCCCGCCAGACTGGTCAGCCCCAAAGCCGCCGCCTGCAACCCCATCACCAGCAGAACGGCGATGGTGACGCGCATGGATTGGCCCCGGCGATTGAACTCGCCCGACAGCAGCGCCGCCAGCGCCACGGCGGCGTAAGCCAGCGCCAGCAAGGGCGACGCGAAGCGGTGATGCAGTTCGGCGATCAAGCCGCGCCGCATGCGGTCATCCTGCGCGATGGCGTTGGGGGCCATCAACTCGGCGGTGGAGCGTTCCCGCGCGTCGGGCCAACGCTCCTCGGCGGTCGGAGTCAGCACCTTCAAATCAACGGCGTAGCGTTCAAAATAGAGCTGGGACAACCGCCCGGTCTTGCGGTCCAGCTCCTGCCGGTTGCCGTCGAACACGACGAAACGGGCGCCCTCCGGCCCGGTCAGCATCACCGCGCGGTCGCCCATCACGGTGACGGGTTTGCTCTCGTCGCGCCCGTCGTGAATCAGCACCTTGTGCAGATTGCCATCGGAGTCGCGTTCGCGCAGAAACACGCTGAACCGCTCGCCAACCTCGTTGAACACGCCTTCCCGCAGGAACAATTGCGAATAGTCGCTGCGCACCGCGTATTCCATCCGCACCAGCTCGCGGTGCGCCGACGGCGTCACCCAGACATTCAGCGTGTAGACGATCCCCACCACAATCAACGCCAACAGGATCGCCGGTCGCGACAGGGAAAACGGCCCGACCCCGGCGGCGCGCATCACCACCAGCTCGCTGTCCATCGTCAAACGGTTGTATGTGAACAAAATGGCGCCGACCAACGCCAACGGCAGCACAACGCCAAGAAAGGTCGGCACGGTCAACAGCAGAAGCCACAGGAACATCTGCATCGGCGCGCCCGCGCTGACCACGATTTCGATCAGGCGCAACGACTGGCTCAACCAGATCGTCAGAGTCAGACCGGCGGTGGAATAGAGCGTGGCGATCAGCAGATTGCGAAACAGATACCGGTGCAGTCGGTTCATGGGCCTAGCCAAAGATGCAGCGCGCGCGGCAAGCTGACCGTCTCCGCTCGCCGGGTCAAGCGTTGAAACGGAAGCGCGCTGAAACACCGCCATGCGAACGGCGCGCTTTGAAAAACCCGCGTTGGAAATCGCTGGCGCGGCGACCACCGAGACGGTTAGACAGACCCCCATGGCGACGATTCAAGACGTGTTGACGGCGGCCCTCTCCCACCATCAGGCCGGGCGGCTGAACGAGGCGGCGGCGGGCTACCGCGCGGTGCTGGACGCCGCGCCCAACCACGCCGACGCGGCCCATCTTCTCGGCGTCGCCCATCTCCAGGCCGGACAGGCCGACGAGGCGGAGCGCTGGATCCGCGCCGCCATCCAAAGCAACCGGCGCGCGCCCGATTATCACGACAATCTGGGCAGCGCCCTCAAGGCGCTGGGACGGCTGGAGGAGGCGGTGGCCGCGCACCGGCAGGCCATCCGGCTGCGCCCCGATTTCGCCCAGGCGCTTTACAATCTGGGCAACGCCCTCGACGCGCTGGGCCGCCGGGACGAGGCCGTCACCGCCTACCGGCAGGCCGCCGCCCGCCGCCCCGGCTACGCCAAGGCGCGCTTCAATCTGGGCAACGCTTTGACCGCGTTGGGGCGCCGGGACGAGGCGGACCAGGCGTTCCGCGCCGCCATCGCCGACGATCCAACCTTTGTCGAGGCGCGCGCCAACCGGGGATCCCTGCTGCTGGCGCTTGGCAAAGCGACCGAATCCATTGCCGCTTTGGCCCGCGCCTTGGCCCTGCGCCCGGATCACCCCACGGCGCTGACCAACCGGGCGGCGGCGCTTTTGGCCGCAGGCGACGCGACGGCGGCGGAAAGCGCCGCCCGCCGGGCGGCGCGCGCCTGCCCCGATCTGGCCGACGCCCGGCTGCGGTTGGGCGAAGCCCTGCACCGCGCCAACCGGCTGGCCGAGGCGGCGGACGCCTACACCGGCGCCCTCGCCCTCGCCCCCGATCTGGCGGAGGCGCTGGCCAACCTCGCCGTGGTCCGTCAAACCCAAGGTCTGCTTGACGAGGCCGAACGCGGCGACCGACGCGCTCTGATTCTGCGCCCGGATCTGGCGGAGGTCCGCTCCAACCTCGCCTATCTCCAACTCTTCCAACCCGGCGTGACGTTGGACAAGGTTCTGGCCGCGCACCGCGCCTGGGACGACGCCCATGGCGCGCCGCTGCGCGCGGGTTGGCCGAAGCCCACCGGCAAACGAAAATCCCCCGCCGCCGGGGCTGAGCCGCCGCTGACCGTCGGCATCCTGTCCGGCGATTTCCGCCGCCACCCCGCCGGTCAATTCGCCATCCGCGCGGTGGAGGCCCTTCCCGCCCACGGCGTTCGTCTGTTCCTCTACGCCAACCAGACCGAGGCCGACGATCTGACCGCCCGTTTCCGCGCGGCGGCCGAACGTTGGACGCCGGTCGCCGCTTTGTCCGACGCGGAGTTGGCGGAGCGGATCCGCGCCGACCGTCCCGACGTGTTGATTGATCTGGCCGGACACAACGCGCGCGGGCGGCCCGGCGTCTTCGCCCGCAAACCGGCGCCGATTCAGGTCGCGTGGTCGGGCTATATGGCGACCACCGGCATGGCGGCGATGGACGCCCTGATCGCCGACCGCCACCACGTCCCCGACGGGGCCGAGATTCATTACCGCGAGCGTGTCCTGCGCATGCCCGACGCCTTCATCGCCTATGATCCGCCCGACGGCGCGCCCGACGTGACGCCGCCGCCCTGCCTGTCCGGCGCGCCGGTCACGTTTGGATGCTTCAACATTCTGACCAAGCTGAACCCCGAGGTTCTGCGCGCTTGGTCGGCGATTCTGGCGCGGACGCCCGATTCCCGTCTGTTGATGAAAACCAAGGCGTTGTCTTGCCCAATCACCGCCGCCCTGTGGCGGGACCGGCTGGCCCAGGCCGGAATCGACGTCCGCCGGGTGACGATGATCGGGGCCAGCACCAATCTGGAGCATATGGGCTGGTGCGCCTCGGTCGATGTGGCGCTTGATCCCTTCCCCTTTTCCGGCAGCACGACGACCTTGGAAACCCTGTGGATGGGCGTGCCGGTGGTGACGTTGCCGGGAGACACCTTCTCAAGCCGTCATTCCCTGGCCTTTCTGACCGTCGCCGGAGTCGAGGGTTGCGTCGCGACGGACGAGGCGGCCTATGTGGACCTCGCGGTTGGTTGGGCAAGCGACCCAGAGCGCCTGACCGCCTTGCGCCACAGCCTGCGCGCGCGCATGGCCGCCGGGCCGCTGTGCGACGGAGACCGTCTGGCGGCGTCCTTGGCCGCCGCCCTGAAGCGTTTGGCGACTCAGCCCTCCACGGCGCGGCTCACCGAACATCCTGCGGATTGACCCGGATGAGGCGATCCCGTCGGTTTCCCGCTTCGCCTTTGTACTCGGCGTTCAGTCCCATGAATCGACGCTGACGATTTCAGGTGAAGGACACGCGAAACACGGCCCCCCCGCCAGAACGATCATCCACGCTGACCGTCGCGCCGTGAATGGCGGCGGTTTCCGCGACGATGGCCAAGCCCAGACCCGCCCCGCCCCGCCGAATCGTTCCCCGGCTGAACGGCTCGAACACATGGGGACGCAGGGAAGGCGGGACGCCGGGGCCATGATCGGCCACCTCCAACGCGGCGGGCGAGGCGTGGACCGTCACCTCGACGGTTTCGCCCGGCGGGCTGTGGCGCAAGGCGTTGTCGATCAGATTGCGCAGGGCGTCCTCCAAGGCGAAGGCGTCGCCGCGCACCGGAACCGGATGATCGGGCGCGTTCAGGGAAAGGCTCAGCCCCATGGACAGCGCCAGCGGAAACAGGCGAGCCACGGTGTCGCGTGCGACCACCACCAGATCGACGCCGTCCGTCACCGTGATCTGTCGAGCCTCCAACCGGGCGACGGCCAGCAATTGTTCGACCAGCCGCGCCATGCGGTCGATGTCCCGGCGCAGGGCCTCGCGGTCGGGCGACGGCGGTTGACCGTCGATGCGGGCGCGCAGCACGGCCAGCGGCGTGCGCAACTCGTGCGCGGCGTTGGCGGTGAAGCGCTTTTGCTGCTCCATCGCCCGCTCCAGAGCGGCGCGCGCCTCTTCCGCGTCGTCACGCAAGGCCTGCATCTGCCGCAGCGCGTCCAACCGACGCCGCAGGGAGCGATGCACCAGCCCAACCGCCACAGCGGTCGCCGCCAGCACCGCCGCCGCAAAAGTGGCGTAGGCGATGCGAAAAACCGCAGAGACCGATTCCATTGGGCCGGTGACGTCAAGATACAGCTCGAACACCCCAACTGGGCGACCGTCGCGCAGCACCGGCAGATACGCCTCGGCGATCAGCGACGGTTCGCCGTCGCTATGGAGGCTGTCGTCGGGGTCGGCGAACATCACGGTCGCGGCCCCCCGCTCGAAGGCGGCGCGGATGTAGGGTTTGTCATAGCGCCGCCCCGTCTTGCCGCCGCCGCTGTCGAACGCCACGATCAGATCCGCGCCGATCGCCAGCATGCGGTCGATGTGGGCGACCCGGCGCGCGAAACGCAGGACCGCGTCCTTTTCACCCCCCTCAATGCCGACAAAGCGTCCATCGTCGTCGAAGACGGTCAGCGCGTCGGCCAGCGCGGCGGTGAAATCGCGGGCCACAATCAGCGCATGGGCCTGCGTCACCCGTTCCGTCAACGCCCGCGAGGCGAGATAACCGCCGGCCAGAGCCAGCAACGTCACCGCGACGATGCCGACAATCAGGAACAGATCGCGCCGCCCAGCCTGAGCGATCACGGAACATCGCTCCCCACGACGCCATCATGTTTGATCGCGTCGGCCTTCATCAAATAGCCGACGCCGCGCACGACGTGGATCGTGACCCCCGCGCCCGCTTCGGACAGGCGTTTGCGCAGACGCGACACATGGGCCTCCAGCGCGTTGGACTCGGTTTCCTCGCCAAAACCATAGACGGCGCCGTCCAGAGCCTCCCGCGTCACCACCTTGCCCGCCCGACGCAACAGCGCTTCCAACACGGCCAATTCGCGACGGGGAACCGCCAGATCGCGCCCGTCCGCCGTCACCGCGCGGGTCGGCGTGTCGAACACGAGCGCCCCCAGCGTCAGCCGACTGCCGAGCGCCCCGCCCGGACGGCGCAGAACCGCGCCAATGCGCGCGGCCAATTCCTCCTGAGCGAAGGGCTTGGTCAGATAGTCGTCGGCCCCGACATTCAGCCCCCGCACCCGGTCGCCAATCGAATCGCGGGCGGTCAAGGCGATCACCGGCGTGCTGTCGGCGCCAGCCCGCATGTCGCGCAACACCGTCAAGCCGTCCTCGTCCGGCAGCCCAAGATCGAGCAGCACGACGTCGTAGCGGGTGGTGGCCATCGCCGCGCGCGCGTCCTCTCCGGTCGTCACGACGTCCACGGCGTAGCCGTCGCGCCGCAGATTGGCTTGCACCACGGCGGCAAGCTCCTCTTCGTCCTCAACGATCAGAAGGCGCATGGTCAACCGTCTTTCAAGCTGGCGTGAAAATGGCTCAAGGCGTCGCGGAGCCGACTGGCCTCATTGTCGACGCTTTTGGCCATATCCTCAATCCGGTCGGACGCCATTCCGGTTTCAAGGGCGGATTGGTTGACCGCCACAATGTTGTCGGCGACGGAGGCGACGCTGTCCGCCGTCCCCTGAATGCGCGCGCCAATGGCGGCGGAAATCTCACGTTGGGCGCGGGCGGCGGTGGCGATGTCGCGGGCGATGTCGTCGATTTCACGGATGGTGGCGCTGATTCGCTGGATCGCCTCGACCGCTTCGACGGTCGTCGTTTGAATGGCGCCGACCTGGGTCGATATTTCCTCGGTCGCTTTCGAGGTCTGGGTGGCGAGCGTCTTCACCTCGCTGGCGACGACGGCGAACCCCTTGCCCGCCTCGCCCGCCCGCGCCGCCTCGATGGTCGCGTTCAGCGCCAACAGGTTGGTTTGGCTGGCGATGTCGTTGATGAGACGGATCACGTCGCCGATCCGGTCCGCCGCTTTCGCCAACCCTTCAATGGTCTGGTTTGTCCGCTCGGCCTGCCCGACGGCGTCGGCGGCGATCCGGCTGGAATGGTCGATCCGACCGCCGACATCCTCGATCCTCTGGGCAAGTGCGACGGTTTGACCGATGACGTCCTCAATCTCGTCAGCCACCCGCCCGGTCTGCTGGTTGGCGTCGGCGCTGCGCCGGGCGGTGTCGGCCGCCGTGCGCGACACGCCGCCAGCGGTGGATTGCAGCCGCTCCGCCGACTGGGACAAGGCGCCGACGATGGTGCGAACGGTGTCGTCCAACGCTTGCGAGAAGGTCGCCAATTGGTCGCGCCGCCGGGTTTCCGCCGCTTTGCGGCTGGCGTCCGCCGCCGCCTGGTTGGCGGCCTGCTCGCGCTCCCGTTCCATCATGGAATCGGCGACCTGACGTTGCGACAGACGGATGACGCCGTCCGCCCGCCAGACCACCGCCATCAGAATGGCGAAGGCGATCGCTCCGCACACGCCCGTCACCGCGAGCAGAGTTTCAAACAGGCGGCGGCTGTTGGCGATGGTGCCGCCAATGTCGCTGTAGATTTCGATCACGCCGACCTGCCGGTCGTGATCGAGCAACGGCGCATAGGTGCCGATGGCGTCCGCCGTCGTCGAACGACCGCTCATGTCGATCAACGCCTTGCCCAGCGCCAGCTCGGTGTCCCAACCGCCACGGCTGGCGCGGGCGAAGGGGCCGATGGCGGCGTCCTTGCGCTCGCCAATGTTGGATTCGTCGGTCGAATAGACCGTGAAGCCGTCCAGCGTGAACAGTTTGACCTTCAACACCGGCAAACCCGCCGCAAGCGCCCGCAAGCCATTGCGCGCCGCCTCCGTTTCAGGGCGCCGCAAGATCGCCTCCCGCGTCTTCCCGTTCAACGTGGCGGCGTTTTCCGCGAAGGTCGCGCCCAGCGAATTCCCGATCAGCCGAGCGATCATCTCATTGATTCGGATGCCTTCGTCCAAAGCGTAACGCTGGGTCGCCCGGTCGAAGGTCAGCCACAAGGCCAGTCCGCTGAGAATGCTCAGCGCGACGGCGACCGACACGAACAGACGGACCAGAGGAAAGGCCCGATGAGGGGAGGACGGGGAGGTTGTCACAGCCGTTTCCTTCCAGTAATCATCGCCAGAATCAGGTTTTCCCGATGCCGCAGGCTTTCCAGAACCGCCGCCGCGACATGGATGGCGACCAGGACGATCAAACCGTTCGCCAACCCCTTATGCAGATCCTCGACCCATTCCACGCCCCAATAGGCGTCCAGCGTCATCATCCAGCCGGTGACGCCGATGGTGGTCAGCAGCGTCATCAGGGCGAGGATCATCACCGCCGCCGCCGGGTTGTGTCCAAGGAAGCGCGGTTCCCGTCCCCTTGCCATGGCGCCCAGATAGACGAGCAAGCCACGGGGGCCGGGAACGAAATCACGAAACCGGGCATGCCGGGAGCCGATGACGCCCCACATCAAACGCAGCGCGAGCAGCGCCATCACTCCATAGCCAAGCCAACGATGCGCAAGCTTGCCGTCGTTCAGAAGGGTGACGTTCAGCGCGCAGGCCCCAACGACCGACCAGTGAAACAATCGGACGAAGGGATCCCACACCCGGACGAAGCCTGAATCGGTCGATGGAATGAAGCGTGGGGCGGTCATCGGTTCTTTCCCCCGTTACTTGGCTTCGACGATGGCGCCGGTGACGGGGTGGAAGTAGACCTCCGCCTTCTTGCCGTCTTTGTCGAAACCATAGATCTCGTAGCAATTGCCCGAGGTCGTCTTGAACGTGCGGATGTCCTTGTAGCCCATGTCGGCGATCTTGGCCTTCATGGCGTCCTCGGTCATCCAGGCGGTCTTCGCCTCATCCGTGCATTTCGGCCCAGCCAGCGCGGGCGAGGCGGCGGCGAGCGCCCCCAGGCCAACCAGGGCGGAAACGGCCAGCGGACGGGCGAGGAAAGAGAAACGGGTCATCAAAGGAACTCCTGGGTTTTGAAAAGAGAATGAGAACGCTCAGGTGAAGAGGAACCAGTCGGCGTTGACTTGACTGGCCTGCACACCGGCCAGCGACAGCCAGTCGTTGGAACCGGCGATCGCCACCGCCGCGAAACCATCGGCCCCCGTCGACACCGTGTAGGCGGCGCCTGCGGTCAATCCGATGCGATCGCCCTCGGCGGCGTTGAAGTCGGTGACGAGGTCGCGACCGCCACCACGGTAAAGCTGGAAACGGTCGGCCCCGGCTCCCCCAGTCAGAAGATCCCGACCGAGGCCGCCATCAAGAACGTCGTTGCCGGCGCCGCCCAGCAACCAATCCTCGGAGCGTCCGCCGAACAGGGCATCATCACCGACGCCGCCAATCAGAATGTCTTCGCCACGCCCGCCAAGCAGCGTGTCGTTTCCATCGCCCCCCGACAGCCGGTCATTGGAAGCCCCGCCGAGCAGCGAGTCCGCGCCCGCTGTTCCCGAGACAAGGCCACGCCCCTGCAATTGGGTCAGAAGATCGGCTTCGGTCAGTTGGCTCAAAGGAGACGCCACGCCGTCATGACCGGCCTCGTCATCCCCAGCGCCATGTTGATCGGACGCATGGTCAGCGCCCAAACTCACCCAGTCGCTTTTCTTGTGGGAGTCGTCGCCCGATTCGGCATGGTGTTCGCTGTCGCTCTCGTGGTCTGTCTCGCTTTTGCGGACGCCCTTGTCTCGGCTCATCGATCGTCTCCATAGCTTTGGCTTCGATGACCGGAAGGCTATGGGGGAAGGCTGACGCCAACATTACGTCCGGCCCATTTTTAAAATGGACGCCGCCGATTGTTGGCTGTGGCGGTCGCCATCAAGCCGCTGAACCAAAGCGACGGGCGCGGCCTTCGTTGTCGGAAGCGGCATGGCTTGGGCCAACCGCATGTGGAAAATGACCTGCTTTTGATCGGGATCATCAATCCAATGAGACCGCAGACGTCACACCTGAGTCTGAAACTGTCCGGCCATGCTGATGCTGATGGAACCGCCCCAACTGCACAGGCATTTGCTGCCGTCGTCCAGGGTCGGCATCTTGCCGATCATCACCGTGGGAATGCCGGGCATCCAGGGGGCCGCCGTCATCGGGATGCAGGGCATCGGCGTCAACACCCCCAGCGCCGCCGCCGTCGCCGCCGCGACGGTGGGATTGGCCATGCTGTTGCACATGCCGAAGGGCAGGATGTTCATCATCGGCACGTAATCCATGACGTTGGCGGCGGGAACGCCCCCGGCCATCACGCAATTGGTCGGCAACACCGTCAGGCTGCCCGGCGCCAGCCCGAAGCTGCACTGGATCATCGCGCCCATCACAACCTGCATGCCCATGGCGATTCTCCTGGTTTTGTTTCACTTGCCCAGCAAACGGCCCAACAGCGACGTCTTGGTCGGCGCCGCCGGATCCTCGAAACGGGTCGGCCCTTCCACCGCCACGCCCGCGCGGAACAGCGTGCGTTCGGCGGGCGCGCCGCCGGGGTGGAATTCCAGCGACTCGCCGTCGGCCAGCCCATCCTTGTAGGGGGTGCGGCGACGCGGCGTTCCGTCGGGGAAATATTCGGTGGTCGGGCCGTGCTGGCGGTCGTTCTCATAGGCCATGCTGACCAGCGGCGCGCCGTCGGGCGAAAAACACTCGGTCAGCCCATGCTTGCGCCCCTGGACATAGCGCACGACCGACGCCAACCGCCCGGCCAGATCATAGCCGCGCAGTTCGCCATCCAACTGACCGGCGGCGTAGGTCAGTTCGGTTTGCAGCCGACCGTCGCGGAAGATCGTGGCGGGGCCGTCCGGCTGACCGGCCCGGTAGCCCATGCGCATCTGCACGCGCCCATCGGCGGCGTAGGCGATGAAGGGGCCGTCCATCGCCCCGTCGGCGTTGAGATGGGCGACCGACAGCAAACGCCCGTCCTCGGCGCGGGTTTCCACACGGGTCAGGCCGGGCGGCGGAGCCTCGTCGTTTGGAAGAGCGGCGGAATCGGAAGGTTGCGTCATCGTCCGTTCGTTGGGTTCAGTTCAACTGGATCAGCCCGCCCTTGACGGTGGTCATGCCGCCGCCGTCGATGGTGGCCTGGGCGCTGCCCTTCACCGTCACCGTCGCCCCGCCCTGAAGCGTCGCGCCGGTGTCGGCCTTCACCGTGGCGTTCATGCCCTGCAAGGTCGCGTCGCTGGTCGCCTTGGCCGTCAGCGCGGCGGAGGAGGTGAGGTTCATCGCCTGCCCCGAACTCATCGTCAGCCCCTTGCCCGCCTTGATGGTCACGGCGCCGCTGGCTTCGATGGTGATGTCGCCGTCCACCTTCAGGGTGTAATCCTTGGTCACGTTCTGGGTGAAGGCGTCCTTGTTGGTGCGGGTTTCCGCCCCCTCCACCGTCACGCCGCGCGTGCCCTTGACCGAATGGGTCTCGTTGCCCTTGGAAATCGCCGAGGTGCGGTTGCCTTCGGTGACGGTCAGCGTGTCGTTGCCCTTGGTGATGGTGACGGAACGGTTGCCCTTGTTCAGCGTCAGCGTGTCGTCGGCGGCGTCCACCGTGGTGGTGCGGCTGTTGTTGATGAGGACGGTCATGTCCTTTTGCGCCTGGACGAAGATCTCCTCCGAATCCGCCTTGTCCTCAAAGCGGATTTCGTTGAAGCCCTTGCCGCCTTCGGAGCTGTTGGACTTGATCGTGCTTTTGGTCTGGTCGTCGGTCAGGGTGTAGGGCGTGGTGTTGGTGCCGTTGTAGACGCAGCCGGTGATGATCGGTTGGTCGGGGTTGCCGTCGAGGAAGCTGACGATCACCTCCATGCCGACGCGCGGCAGGAAGAAGCTGCCCCAGCCCTTGCCCGCCCAGCCCTGCGCCACCCGCACCCAGCAGGAGCTGTTTTCGTCGTTCTTGCCCAACTGGTCCCAATAGAACTGAACCTTCACCCGGCCATACTGGTCGGTGTAGATCTCCTTGCCCGATTTGCCGACGACGATGGCGGGCTGGGTTCCGGCGATGCGCGGCGCGACGGCCCGACGCGGCGGGCGGTAGACGGTGGCCGAAGGCAACGCGGAAAAGCGGTTGTCATACTCCCGGTAGGTGGCGCGGTGCTGAACCGCGTGCAACACCCAATCGGCGTTCAGATCGGCGCGCGGGTGGCCGGACAGGGTGAATTTCTGCCCCGCCGTGAAGCCGCGCACGACGCTGGCGCCGCTCAGCCGCTTGGCGTCGGCCTGCAAGGCGGCCAAACGGATGCTGGCGAAGCCGTCGCCCTGCCCCTTGCTGGTGTAATTGCCGGGGTAATCATAGATTTGCGGCGCGCCGGATTTTCCGCTGACGCTGGCCTTCAACTCGGTCGCGGGCGTGATGAAGTTGTAGTCGTCGGCCTGATAAGCGCCGCTGGTGACGGCCTGCTCCAGCGAGCAACTCGTCACATGCGCCCCATCCACCCAATCCTTGCCGCCCGGCAGCGCCATGTAGGGCACCGGCGACACCCCCGCCACCGCCGTGAAGGCGGAGGAATCATCGGCCAGCACCAACGTGTGGGTTCCCGCCGCGTGGGTGAAGAAATAGCAAATGCCTTCCTCCTCCATCAGCCGCGAAACGAAATTCAGGCAGGTCTCGCCATACTGCACGCAGTAATCGCGTTTGGTGTAGGTGGCGGTCGTCGAATCCTTGACGTCGCTGTAGCCCAGCGTTGAGAACACCTTCTTGATGATCTCGACGGCGGTCATCGTCTGGTAAATGCAATTGTCGCTGCTCAGCCCCAACATCCACAGCCAGGGGCGCAATTCGGCGACGTAGGAGGTCGCCGTCTGCACCACGCGGACGCACAGTCCGTCGATGATCCGCTTGGCCCCCGCCCCATCGACCAGCGTCACCGTCAGATGCGCGCCGACCAGCTTGGACAGATCCAAATCCTGCGCGCCGCTGGCCGACTGCATGACCAGCGTGAAGTCGAACAGGTCGGAGACATATTCGCTGCCGCTGAACTCCGTCAGAATCAGCGCGTCCTTGCCCAACGGCGTGCTGACCGACAGCGAGGCGTTGTCTTGCGTGGTGGCCTTGTCGCTCACGATGAGGCTTTCACAAGGGGGGCTTTCACGGGGGGCGCCTAAACGCGGAAGGAGGGAAGACCGAAGGTGTAGCGCAGCCCGCCAAAGGCGTCGAGATCGACATGGACCAGCTCAACCGGCGCGTCCTCGGCCAGACGGGACAGCAATTCGGTGGACAGCTCCGGCAGCAGGGTGTTGGTCAGCAGATGGTCGATGGCCCGCGCGCCCGCGTCGGTCGCCGCGCAGCGGGCGGCGATGTGCGACACCACGGCGTCGGCGTAGGTCAGCTCCGCCCGATGGGCTTCCAACAGGCGTTCCTGCACCCGCGCCAGCTTCAGCCGAACAATGGCGTGGATGCGCGGCTCGTCCAACGGCGCATAGGGCGCCACCACCATGCGGCCCAGCAGCGCCGGTTTGAAATGGCGCGTCAGTTCGGGGCGGATCGCCTCGGCCAACCGATCCGCCGCCGTCACCCCGCCCGCCGCCAGCCGGGCGATGGTGTCGGCGCCCAGGTTGGACGTCAGCAGGATCAGCGTGTTCTTGAAATCGACCACCACCCCTTCGCTGTCCTCCAGCGTGCCCTTGTCGAACACCTGATAGAACAGCTCCAGCACGTCGGGATGGGCTTTTTCCACCTCGTCCAGCAACACCACCGAATAAGGCGCGCGGCGCACCGCCTCGGTCAGCACGCCGCCCTTGCCGAAGCCGACATAGCCCGGCGGCGCGCCCTTCAGGCCGGACACCGAATGGGCCTCCTGATACTCCGACATGTTGATGGTGATGAGGCTGCGCTCGCCGCCGAACAGCAGATCGGCCAGGGTCAGCGCGGTTTCGGTTTTGCCGACGCCGGACGGTCCAACCAACAGAAAGACTCCGGTCGGCTTGCCCGGCTCGCCCAGCCCGGCGAAATAGGTGCGGATGCGCCGGGCCACCGCGTCGAGCGCGGCGTCCTGACCGACCACCCGCTCGCCCATCCTAGCGCGCAGGGAGCGCACGGCGTCGAGATTGTCGGTCATCATCCGCCCAACCGGAATGCCGGTCCAGCCCGCGACGACCGCCGCCACGGCGCGGCGATCAACCGATGACGACGCCAACGGCTCGTCATCCTCTTGCACCAGCTCCAGCTCCAGCCGCAGCCCGTCCAGTTCCGCCCGCGCCTGGAGATAGGCCGCGCCGTTGAGATCGGGCAGAGCGTCTTCCAGCGCGTTGATGCGGGCGACCATCTCAACCTCCTGCCGCCAGCGAGCCTCAAGGCGATGGCCGTCCTCCTCAATGGCGGCGCGGACGTCGGCCAACCGCTCCATCCGCTCGGCGTGGTCGCGGCCAGCGGCGCTTTCCCGCGCCAGCAGGGCCAGTTCGGCGGCGTAATCGGCGGCCCGGCGCTGGGCCTCCTGCAACTCCGGCGGCGGGGCGGTTTGGGCCAGCGCCACGCGGGCGCAAGCGGTGTCGAGCACGCCCACCGCCTTGTCCGGCAATTGCCGGTCGGTGATGTAGCGGTGGGACAGCCGCACCGCCTCCACCACCGCCTCATCCAGAACGCGCACGCCGTGGTGCGCCTCCAGCGTCGGCGCCAGCGCGCGCAGCATGGCGGCGGCGGTCGCCTCGTCCGGTTCGGCCACCTTGACCAGTTGGAAACGGCGGGCCAACGCCGGATCCTTTTCAAAATAACGTTTGTATTCGGCCCAGGTCGTCGCCGCGATGGTGCGCAGCTCGCCGCGCGCCAAGGCCGGTTTCAGCAGATTGGCGGCGTCGCCCTGCCCCGCCGCGCCACCGGCGCCGACCAGCGTGTGCGCCTCGTCGATGAACAGGATCACGGTGTGAGGGGCGGCGGCGACCTCGGCGATCACCTGTTTCAGGCGGTTCTCGAACTCGCCCCGAACGCCCGCCCCCGCCTGAAGCAGCCCCAGATCAAGAATCCGCACCGACACCCCGCGCAAGGACGGCGGCACCGCCCCCGCCGCGACCTGTTGGGCGAACCCTTCGACCACCGCCGTTTTGCCGACGCCGGGATCGCCGGTGAGGATTGGGTTGTTCTGCCGCCGTCGCATCAAAATATCGACGACCTGGCGTATTTCCGCGTCGCGCCCGACGATGGGGTCGATCCGCCCAGCCCGCGCCTGCGCGGTCAGGTCAATGGTGTAGGCGTCGAGCGCCGGGGTTTTCGACGGCCCCGTCGCGCCCGTCGTCGGCGCCATGGAGTTGGCCGACTCAGCAGGGCCGCCGGTCGGTCCGCCCTGATCCTCCCCCCCGCCGCGCAGCAGGTTCGGCAACTCCTCCAACAGGGCGCCGCGCGGGATGCGGGCCAACGTCGGCGCGGCCTCCAGCGCCATGCCCCGCAACAGGTCATCGTCCAGCAGCGCCGCCAGGATCGCCCCGGACCGGATCGCCGCCCCGCCCAGCCGCAGCGACGACACCACCCAGGCGCGTTCCAGCAAGCGCAACAGATGTTCGGAGAAGGCCGGGGTCTGCCGGTTGCCGCGCGGCAGCCGTTCCAGCGAACGCATCAGGTCGGCGGACAGCCCCCCGGCTTCGACCCCGTAATGCCGCAGCAGGCGGGCGACGTCGGAGTCGGGCAGCGCCACGAGGCAATGCAGCAGATGCTGCACCTCCACCGCGAAATGGGTCTGCGTCAGACACAACTGCGCCGCCGTCTCAAGCGCGCGCTTGGCCGTGGGGTTCAGCTTGCCGATGAGGGGCTTCAGCGGGGACATGGCGCCACCTGATCGTTGTCGCAAACCCCGCTCGTCAGCCCCTTCACAGCCGCTCCTAAATATCCAATGTTGCCGTATGCAGCTTAAGTTCTTCGACCCACGCCTTCAACAGATCCGTGACGCCTTGATGCATTCTTGAATAATTTGTCGAATTTGACACCGAAGTCATTTTGTGCATTGACTTATGAAGATCCGTATTTGTCGATTCTTGCGACCCATGACCCGCATGCAACAGATTGAACGACTTTATTTGCAAGTCTGGGAATTTACTTTTTAACAACACATGATGCTTGTTGATAAAATCGGTCTTAATTTTTATAATCAATTCATTTTGATCTGGATCAACCATTCCTATTTGATCGAGCATTCTGCGAAGTTCATATCCAAATTTGCTCCCTACATCACTGTAAAGACTGCTTCTTGTCTTTTTAACCGCTGAAGACCACGCATCAGCCAAAATTCCATTGCTGCTGAAGATGTATTTTGTCAGAGCCGACAGCATATTTTCGATTTCGCCCTTGTACATCGCGACGCCGTCATTTCCCTTGTCTTCCTCATCAACGATCAGCTCAACCAATGCGTTGATTTCTTGGCTTTTCAACTTCTGAAACGCCGTAACCACGCCTTCGCCCAGTTGATAAAGCCAATAGGCGATCATTGGCCGATTGTTGTTCGTCAGCGACAGGCTCTGCATGCGCTGTATCGCGCCGGTCAACGGGCGCTGAACGGATCGGGCCGCGTTCAGGGGATGAACGTGCGGCGCGCGCGGCCCCGGATGCGAAGCGTTCCCCGCAACAGGCCGCGCCTGAACCGTCGCCCCAAAGGAGGATGGCGGATTTTCCCGCTGCGCCGGTCGCCACGCTGGAGGAGGAGGACCCGGCGGCTGGATCGAAGAGAGCGCTTTCTTGGCCTGCGCCGTCGCCAGCGTCCCAACCCGCGCCTGGACATGGGAAGCCAGCGGCTTTCCCGCCAAGGTCAGCGATTCTGAAACCACTCCTGGCGCAGGACGCGCCCCAACCGACGGGGCGCGATGAGTTGGATTCCGCGCTGAGTGTTTGGTCATACGATCACGCCTCTTCTATCGGTCATTCGCGGAACCGAGCCGTCAAATCTTCCGATAGAACTGCCGTGGCGTGGCGCCCCGAACCGCATCAAACTCGTCAACCCCCGCCGCATGCGCCACCTCGGCGACAAACGCCGTGCATTGGCCGTTCGCCAAGCTGAAATTGCCGCCCTTTGATTGGCGCTGTTCAACCTTCGCCATCGCCGCTTTGGCCTGCTCCGCCGAAATCGGGATGCTGCGGGTGCGCACGCCGGGCTTGGCGAAGGCGCTTTCGTCGCGGTGAACCCGCCCCGGCACGCCGGTGGTCAGGCGGCCCAGATCGCGTTTGGCGTCCAAACCGGACAGGTTGGCGGGGGAAAAGCCCCAGGCTTCGCGCTTGCCGCCGGGCCGCTCGACGGCGACGAAGCCATGCCCGGCCATCGCGTCGGGCAAGCCTGATTCCTGGTGCAGATACGCCCCGACGATCAGGCGGTAGCCCGATCCGACCGCCGCCCCGGCTTTGGGTTGCCCGACACTCGGCGAGACCGCCGGAAGCTGGCCCGGCTTGGGCGAGGCCATCTTGGCCTGAAGGCTGGGCGCGACGACGTGCGAGGCGGCGCGCAGGCCCATCCGGTCGGCCTCCGACTCCAGCGAGGGATCCTGCACCACGGCGATGCCGTTGCCGAACGGGTTGCGCACCCGGCCCGCCCGTTGCTGAACCACATGGGTCAACTCGTGCCCCAACAATTGCTGGCCCTGCGGGGTGTCCGGGTTGTATTGCCCCGGCGCGAAATAAAGGTTGGAACCAAGCGTGAAGGCCAGCGCGCCGATGGACGGCGCCTCCGCCCCGACATGCACGCGAACGTCGGAAAAATCGGTCTTGAAGAAGGATTCCATCTTCTGCCGCACCGACTCGGGCAAGGGCCGTCCACCCGCGCCCATGCGGAGCAAACCCGAGGGCAGTTGTTGCGCGTTGCCCTGCGCCATCGGCTGCGCCGTTCCCGTGCGGCCCGCCATCGGCAAGCGCGGCCCGGACGCGGCGAATCGGCCCTGTATGACGCGACCTGACATTTCCTGATCCCGCAGAGCTTGAGACGGCATGGAACACACCTCCCGCGCGTTGTTCCATCTTCCCGGAGCACGCGCGCGCTGTCAATGCGCCGTCAACGGCTCTCAGTCCGCCGCCATCAGCCGACCGACGCCGGTGGAGCGCCGCAGGTTCGACAGCATGTCGGCGGCCAGATCAGCTTCCCCGGCAAAAGATCCGCGCGGCTCGCCCGGACTGTCCTGCGCCAGCAGGGCGGCGGCGGCGCGGCTCAGCGTGTCGGCGGCGTCCGGGTTGTGGGTCAGCAAGACGCGCAACGTGTCCATGGTGATCTCGCCGACCAGCGTTTCGGTGCGGCAACGCACGGTTTCACCGTGAGTCGTACCAAGCAGCAGCGCGTCGACGCCGACCAAACGTCCCGGCCCCAACGGCGCCGGGGGCGGGGCCGCCGCGCGCCCACGCGGGGCCTCGGCGGTCATCAACCCTTCAATGATGATGTGGAAGGCCACCGCCGCCTCCCCCGCCTGAACCAGCGTCAACCCGGCTGGCAAGCGGCGTTGACGGATCTCAGCGGCCAGCACACGACGGTCGGACACCGACAGGGCGCTCATCGGCGCGGTGGTCGCCAGCAATCGGGATAGGCCGTCAACGTCCACCGTCCGCCCGGCGACGCTCATCGGATCGCCCGCCGCGCGCTCCCCCTTCGGCCAGGCCGGGCGCAGACCGGCGCGGTCGAGATGACGCAAAATCTGCTCCAGAATCAGGCTGCGCACCCGATAACGCCGGTCGATGGGCGGGCTGAAAAACACCGCGTATTCCACCCCATGCGGGGTGATCGCCCGCACCCGGCTGTAAGGCGGCGGCGCGTCGGGCAAGGCGTAGGGCAGGATCGCCTCAATCGCCGCCGCCTCCAGAATGCGCAGGACGCGCTCCGTCGGCACGGTGGCGTCGAGCGTCACCGTGGTCATAAACTCGAACCACGGATTCGGCAGCGAGTGGTTGGTGATGGTCGAGGCGGCGATCCGGCTGTTGGGCACGATCACCAGATTGCCCGCGTCGTCGCGCAGCCGCGTGCTGCGCCAACTGATTTCGGCGATGCGCCCTTCCAACACCGTGTCGCCCGCCTTGTGCAGCACCACATGGTCGCCGATCTTGATCGGACGGTCGAGGTTCAGCGCCAACCCGGTGAAGATGTCGAGCAGCAATTCCCGCAGCGCCATGCCCAAGACGACGCCCGCGACGCCCGACGCGGCCCACAAAACCGTCAGATCCTGTTTGAAGACGAAGCCCGCGATGGCGCCGAAGGACAGCAGGAAGATCAACAGGCCCGACAATTGGCTGAGCAGGCGCGGCACCGGCGCGCCCAACGCCGCCGCGACCAACCCGTCGAGCAGGACATACTGCACGACCCGTTGCAGCAGCATGCCCAAGGACAGGATCAACCCGACGCTGAGCGCGTAGCCCAGCACGCGCCAACCACTTTCCAGCGCCTCCGCCCCGGCGGCCTGATAGGCGCTGCCCTCCAGATACAGGGCGCCGCCCAACAGCAAACACCCGGCCAGCGGCAACAGCAGCTTGTTCAGCCGGGAAATGATGGTCGGCACGGGCATCGGGCGGCAGGCTCCTTACACGGTCAAACAGGATCAGACGAGCCGGAAACGGCCAAGCTGGTCGCGCGCCCGATGGACCATGCGGGCCAGATCCTCCATCGTCGCGCTGATTTCCTCGGCGGCGGCGGCGTTGCCCTCGCTGCTGGTCCGCAGTTCGGTCAGACGCCGGGCCAACTCCTGCACGGCGGCGGTCTGCTGGGCCATCGCCGCCGAAATCGCCTGGACGGCGGCGCCGCTGTCGCGCGCGGCCTCGGCGATGCGGTCGATGGAGCCGCGCGCCTCGCCCGCCGTCGTCACCCCGTCGCGCACCGTGTGCGCCGATTCGGCGACGATGCCCTCGATGTCGCGCACCGCCAGCGCCGCGTCTTCGGCCAAGCGCCCGATCTGCTGGGCGACGATGCCAAAGCCCATGCCCTGCTCGCCCGCCCGCGCCGCCTCGATCCCGGCGTTCAGCGACAGGATGTGCGTCTTGTCGGCGATGCGGGTGATGGTTCCGGCGATCCGTTCGATGCGGTCATGGGCGTTGGCGATCCGGCCCACGGCGTCGGACAGTTGGGCCAGCTTGCCGCGTCCTTCGTCCGCCAGGGTGGCGGTTGTGGTCGCCAGATCGCGGCCCCGGTTGGCGTTGGCGGCGATGTCCTCCACCGATTGGGCGGTTTGCGTCACCGCCCCGGCGACGGCGGTCAGGCTGACCAACTGCCGATCCGACTCCTCGGCGACCTGCCGGGCGGCGGCCGACGTTTCGGTGGCGGCGACGGCGATCTGTTCGGTGTCGCCCGCGACGTTGCCGATCAACTCGCGCAAACGCTCCAGCCCCCGGTTGACGTTGCCCTTCAGAATGGCGAAATCGCCCTGATAGGATCCGGCGACCGTCGCCGCCAAATCGCCCTCGGCCATCCGTCCGGCCAACGCGCCAACCTCGCCCAACAGGCTGACCAGCGCGTCCAGGCTGCGGTTCATGTTGGCCTTCAGCGCCCGCAAATCGCCGTCGTAATGCCCGGTCATCCGGCCTTTCAGATCGCCGGCGGCCAGAAGCTGCATGACGCCGACCACCTCGTAGAGCGGCTTGGTCAGCGTTTCGATCAGAAGGTTCAACCCGCCGATCAGCGAAGCGTATTCGCCGTGATGCTGGCCCTTTTCGGCGCGGGCGGCGAGCGCCCCGGCCTGGGCGGCGTCCACCAGCGCGCCAAGATCGGCGGCCAGCCCCTTCACGGCGACGATCGTCGCCTCGGTGGCGCGGGCCATCTCGCCGATGTCGTCGGCGCGTTCGGTCATGCCGACCGTCACGTCCAGATCACCCGCGCCGACCTTGCGCAAGCTGCCGGTCAGCCCGGCGACCGGGCGGGAAATCAACATGTCCACCAACCACATGCAGGCCAGCGAAAAACCGATGGCCAGGACCAAGCCAATCACGATGACCGCCCGGCCACGGGCGGCGACCTGCTTCGCCTTCTCGCCCGTTTCTTCGCTGGAAACCTGCTCCATTCGGACCAATTCGGTCAGATCGTCGCTGAAATCCAGAAACAGGCGGGTCGCCTCCACCACCAGCGCGTGGGCGCCCGTGTTTTCGTTCTTCCGCGACAGCGCCAGCGTCTTGTCGCTGCCGGCCAAATAGGTGGCGTAGTCGCGAGCGAAATAGCCGTAGCGCTCCCGCTCCGCCGGGGTTTCGATCAATGGCTCGTAGCGCTTGCGCCATGTTTCGATCTTCGCCCGCAACTGGGTGATCTCAGCGTCAAGCTCCCGCATCTCTTGAGGATCCGTGGCCAGAATATGCCGCAACTCCGCCGCCCGATGATCGCTGGTCGCCGTGTTGATGGCGTTGACCGCCGCCACGGCGGGCAGAATGCGCTGCGTGATTTTATCGACGTCCGTCGTCAACAGGTTCAGCGCGTGCATGGCCGCCCCGCCGAACGCGGCGAACAGCACGATCATCAGCAGGAAGGCCAGACGAAGCTTGGTCTTGATGGTCATGTTTTGGCAATCACGGACGGTTTCGGGGCAGAATCGGGATGGGGCATGGCCGTGGACGCTGGCGGTGGATCGCTCCCACCCCGCCATCCGGTGTCGGCCCAATCCCGCCAGGCCGCCACCAACAGCCGCCGCACCGGCCAAGGCAACTTGCCCGGGGCATGATCCACAGAATCGTCTTTCAAACGCAGCGTCCAGCGCCCGGTGATCGGGTCGCGCCGGGCCGCGTCGAACAACGCCGCGACCACCGGAGGGGCGCCCTGAACGCGCCGCCACGCCGCCGTTCCGCCATCCAGGGCGTGCACGCGATCCACACGCAACGGATGCCGCCGCCAACGACCCGGCCCGACCAGACGCACGCGGTCGGCGGCGCCCGCCGCCTCATCCGTCCCACGTCCGGCGCCCCCGCTCGTCACCTGAGCGACCCGCGCAAGGGGAAGCGCCACGGCCACGCCATCCCGCTCCACCACCAGCCAGCGCGGTTGACCGCCGCCCGAATCGCGCGTCGTCAACGTCGCGGCGGCGGACTCGGTCGCCGCCTCATCCGCCGGAGACCAGCCAAACAAGGGACCGGGATCAACCACCCGCAAAGGCGGGGCGTCGGCGCGCCGCCACCAAACCGACTCCCCGCCATCGGGGTGGCGCACGGAAATCAGGGCGTCCGAGGGGCAGCGCTCCACCCCAATCGCGCGATCAACCAGCAAAGCCGCGCGCTCCCCCGGCGCGTCGCCCCGCAGCACCACCGCGTGCCCAGCCGGTCCCTGCCCGCCGTTGTCGCTTTGCCCGGACAAAGCCCGGCCCGGCAACAACCCGCCGCCGACGGCCACCAGCCACGCAGACGAATCGGGCAGCGGGGCCACCGGCTCGGCCCGTTCGATCCGGTCCAACCGATCCAACCGCAACGCCAACTCGCCGCCGTCCTGGCTCACGCGCAGCAAAGACCGCTCGCCACCCTGCGACGCGCGAACCGAGGAGGGCGCCGATTCGACACGCCCCTCCACGCGAAAGCCGCCGCACCAGGGCAACAATTCGGCAAGCTCCAGGACTGGCGCGTCGTCCTCGCGCGCCCACCGCGCGTCATCAACGCGCAACGCGACATCCCCGATGATCGTCGCCACCACCACGACCACACGCCCACGCCGGGCGGCGCCGGATGCGGCGGCGCCATCCATGCCAAGCCCCAACGCGGCGGCAAGATCGACGCGGACCACAGGGCGATCATTGACGCTGGCCAAGCCCTCGACCCAAGGCGCCGCAATGGGCAAGGGCGTGACCGGCTCAGCTTCGGCGATGGTCCGCACGCTGGCCACCGGCACGGCCCAAACCCGCCCGGCGATCGTCAACCACACGGGCGGCGACGCCGCCGTCAGCGTCGGCCCCGCCCCTGCGGCAGGCCCCCGCGCATCCGAGTCCCCTGTTGCCATCCCCCGCGCCAAGCTTGACCCCGATCACCGTTGCCGCCGGGGAGACAAACCGCCGCCGACGTGTTGAGCGACAGACTAGGGCAACCCACGTCTTATCCAAGCGCAAATTCACGCTGGCCGCGCCGAAAGCCGCCGCCTGTCACCGCCTGTTCACAAAACCCCAACCACGCGCGATCAACGGCGGGTCGTCGCGGTGGGATGCGGGGGAGTGATTGCGGGCGCGAGCGGCGCGCGCGACTGTTTTACCCTTGCCGGTCGAAACCCAATCAATTGGCGTCGCCGCCACATCTTAAAGATGCAGCCAACCGTCATGGGTTTCCCCTATCGACAGCGGTCTGTTCCTGCGTCACCATTACAAAATGGCCGGTTCTGTTCAGAAGCTGCGCCGTCCGATTTCATGGGCTTAGAGTCGTTTGCGCCGTGTCACGCGATCATGAGGCAGCCACCGGGCGGGGTATTCTCTGATGAGCGAACAAGATCATGATGACATCCTCGCCATTATTGAGGATGACGAGCCGACATCCAGCGCGACGCCGCCGGATCGGGTCTGGCGGATGCTTCTGGTCGATGACGACGACGAGGTGCACCTCACCACCGCCTATTCCTTGCAAGGCGTTGAAATTCTTGGCCGCAAGCTGGAGTTGTCGCACGCCCGATCCGGGACGGAGGCGTTGGAGCTGTTGCGCCGCGATTCCGATTTCGCGGTCATCCTGCTCGACGTCGTCATGGAAACGCCCGACGCCGGTTTGCGGCTGGTCCGCATGATCCGCGAAGATCTGGCCTTGAGCAGCCCACGAATCATCCTGCGCACCGGCCAACCCGGCTACGCCCCTGAATTGGCAGTGATTCGCGATTACGACATCAACGACTACCGCACCAAATCGGAACTGACGCGCACCCGGCTGCTGACCTCGCTTTACGCGGCCTTGCGCGCCTACAACCACATCCAGGCGCTGGAAACCAGTCGGCGCGGGCTGGAACAGATCATCGGCGCCTCCGCCGAGCTGTTCCGCCGCAACTCGCTCACCGCCTTTTGCGAAGGCATCCTGATCCAGTTGGGCAGCCTGCTGGACATCGAAGCCAGCGGAATCGTGCTGGCCCGGACCAAACCCGCGCTCAACGGCCTGCGTCACGAGCTGGGAACCGACGAGCCGATCATCCTGGCCGCCGCCGGTCCCTTCCGCCATCTGGCGGGCGCGCCGTTGAGCCAGATCCCCGACGAATCCCTCCAGACGCTGCTGCGGACGACTCTGGAGCAACGGACCAGCATCTTTCAGGATCACGCCACCGTTTTGCACATACGGGGCCGGTCCGGCGACGATCTGGCGATCTTCTTGGCCACCGGCCGCAAGGTTGGGGCGATGGGACGGCAGTTGCTGGAGGTGTTCTCGTCAAACGTGGCCCTGGGATTCGACAACGCGTCGCTGCTCGACCACATCCGGGCGCTGGCCTATTTCGACCCGCTGACCCGCCTGCCCAACCGCACCCTGTTCCAGGACGAGGTCGCCGCCTCCCTGACCCGCCTGCGGTCGGAAGGCGGCGGCAGGTTGGCCATCCTGTTGCTTGATCTCGATCATTTTCAGACCGTCAACGATGGGCTGGGCTACCGCACCGGCGACGCCCTGCTCCAGGCCGTCGCCCTAAGGCTGCATGGCGGCTTCGCCGAAGCGGGGGCCGTCAGCCGCCTGGCGGGCGATCTGTTCGGCGTCCAGGTCCGGCTGCTCAATCCAGGCGACGAAAACATCCTGCTGCGCGCCATCCAACACTGCTTCGCCGAACCTTTCCTAATCGGCGGACACCCGATCACCGTCCGGGTGTCGGGCGGCTACACGTTGGCCGACGCCGCCGAACTGGACGTGAACCGCCAGATTCGTCGGGCCGGGATGGCGTTGAAACGGGCCAAGCGCGACGGGCGCGACCACATCCTGCTGTTCGACAGCGCAATGGAGGACGAGTTGCACCGGCGTCTGTCGCTGGTCAACCGCATCGCCGAGGCGCAATCGACCAATCAATTCTCGCTGATGTACCAGCCGCAGCTCCGCCTGTCCGATGGCGCCGTCATCGGCGCGGAGGCCCTGTTGCGGTGGCGGCGCCCGGATGGGAGTTGGATCCGTCCCGACACCTTCATTCCGGTGGCCGAGGACGCCGGGCACATTGTCTGGTTGGGCGAATGGGTTCTACGCGAAGCCTGCCTGCACTTGGCCAAGTGGCGCCAGCGCGGGCTTGGCCGTCTGCGCATGGCGGTCAACGTGTCCGTTCGCCAGTTGCGCGACGACAAGTTCCTGTCCATGGCCGAACGGGTGCTGAAGGAATGCGGCGTCGATCCGACGGACATTGAACTGGAGATCACCGAAAGCAACGCGATGGAGGACGATCACATCCTGTCGGCGGTGCAGACGCTGCGCAAGATGGGGTTCAGCATCGCCATCGACGATTTCGGCACCGGCTATTCGTCGCTGTCGCGGCTTCAAAAGCTGCCCGCCTCGGTCCTGAAAATCGACCGCTCTTTTGTCATGGACATCGACAACCGCCCGGAAAACCGCTCCATCGCCGCGATGATCGTCAAGGTTGGGCATGAGCTGGGCATGACGGTTCTCGCCGAAGGGGTGGAAAGCCCGACGCAGGAAAACACGCTGCGGGAACTGTCTTGCGATTCCGGGCAGGGCTATCTCTACGCCAAACCTTTGCCTTTCGACGCGCTGGAAGCTTGGCTTCAGAGCCGCAAACTCGCCGCCCCGTAGCGGCAAAACCGGGTCAACCGTTGAGCCAACCGCTGGGTCAGTCGCTGGGTCAGTCGCCCGGAGACGCCTCCGGCGAATGGACCGGCGCGACCCGTGGCAGGGTCATGGCGAAGGTGGTTCCCACCCCAACCCGGCTTTCCACCGTCACGCTGCCGCCCAGCACCCGCGTGACGATGGCGTACACAATGTGCAGACCAAGGCCGCTGCCGCCCGCGCCAAATTTCGTGGTGAAAAAGGGATCGAAAATGCGCGGCAGTATGGTGGCGGGAATCCCCACCCCATCGTCAACCACGCACAGCCGAATCCGGTCGTCGCCCTCGGATTCCTCCAACCTCCGCGCGGACACCCGGATGGAGCCGCCCTCGGCGCCCTCGGCGAAGGCGTGCAGCATGGCGTTGGCGACCAGGTTGGTCAGAATCTGCCCCAAGGCGCCCGGATAGCTGTCCATGACGATGCCCGACGGCAGATCAAGGGTGAAGACCACCGGCGACCGCTTGTAGCTGGGCGCCAGCATGGCGATGATCTCCCCGCACACCACATCCAGCTCGAAGGTCCGGCGCAACTCGCTCGTTTGATCGACCGCCACCCGTTTGAATCGGCCAATCAGTTCGGCGGCGCGCGTCAGATTGCCGACCAGCAGTCGGTTCGCGGTGTTGAAGCTGTCGGAATAGTCGCGCAGCGCCGACCGCCGCAGCTCCTTGCCTTCCAACAGGGCGCGGAACTCGGTGATCTTGTCGCCCAGCGTGGTGGCGACGGTCAGACCGTTGCCAAGCGGCGTGTTGATCTCGTGCGCGATCGCCGCGACCATTCCGCCCAACGCCGCCATATTTTCCGTGCGCACCAGCTCGCTTTGCGCCCGTTGCAAGGTTTCCAGCGCGTCACGCAGTTCCTGGGTGCGTTCGGCGACCGTGCGTTCGATCTCCTCCATCTGGTGGGCTTGGCGTTCGATGAAGCGCAGCCGCTCAGCCTCATGCTCCTTCAGGGTGCCCAGCGCCACCGTCATGCGCCCGACCTCGTCCATCCGCCGAACCACCGGGATCGGCACGTCGACGACTCCGGCGGCCAGCGCCGTCACGCTGCGGGTCATCGCCCGAATCGGCGCGGTGACGCCCCGGACGATCAACGCCAGCAAGCCGCAAATCGCCATCAGCAGACCAAGCCCCATCAGGGCGATGTTGCGGGCGCGCTCCAAAATCGCCGCCTCGGCGCGGGCGGTGGCGAGGCGAAGCTCCAGCGCGCCGATCCGCAGCTCCCCCGGTCCCTGGCGATGGCGCAGCGTCTCATGCGCGACAATCAGGCCCTGTTCGGGCGCGGAGAAATCGCCGAAGGCGGCGAACACCGTGTCATCCTGATCGAGAATCCGCATCCCGGAAAAATCAGGGTCGGTCAGAATTGGTTGCAACACCGCTTCCGCCGCCTTGCGGTCCATGTTCCACAGCGCGTCGCCGGCGCCGCCCGCCAGCAGCGCCACCGTTTGGCGCGCCCGCTCGCTCAAGGCGCGGCGGGCGTCCTGGTCGGAATAGTCGATCGCGACCACCACCGACACCGCGACCACCAGCAGCAACGGGGCGCAGATCAACGCCACCGTGCGGGCCAAGAGACTGCTGTCAAAGAGACTGCGGTCAAAGATGGTCGGCATCCCGGTTCTCCCGATGGCCATTGGCGCGGACGCCCACATGACCACCCGGAGGCCCAGGGGTCAGCGGCGGACGCCCCGCTTGCGATAGCCGCGCCCAACCGGCGCCGGGGCGGGCGCGCCATCGGCAGATTGTGGCCGCAATCGCGACCAATTCCAACGGAGGCTTGTCACTTCGGGCAAGCCGTCGCGCAGCACGGCGACGATGGCCGGGGCCGCGTCAACGCCGACGCCCTCATGGCAGGCGAGCACATTCCAGTTGAGCGTCTTCTGGTCCAAGACTTCGATGGTGAGGCGCATGACACTCCCGTTGGCAATCGACCGAAGGAGGAAAAACCTTACGCGTGAATTGTGACCGTACCGTTTCGATTGTCTGACGATTGAAGGGTACAACCAAGTCCGCCGATCCTTCCACGCCTTTTTCGACCTGGAACTCCACCGTCATCCGCGCTGCCCGGTCCGTGTTGGCGGCCTTGGTCGGCGCCCTTGATGGACAACGGCGCGTGATGCGTCGTCAACAACCTCGCCTCAGCCTCGACCATCGGCAAGGAGACACGAAAACTTTATAAAACCGCCGCAAGAACTCAACAAGCCAAGGGGTAGAAGGGAACGCTGAGGACAGACGGCGCCCGTTTGATCCCAAGGCTTGCGGACATGTCCTGATGACGATTGAGCCAGACAACGGACCAACCGGATCCGGCGCGGCGGCCTTGCCCCTGGACGAGAGCGCCGCCAACGATCATCTGACGATCATCGAAGACGGCCCCAACGACGAATCATCCGAAGCCGACGCGCGATGGCTGCTGTTGATCGTGGACGACGATCCGTCGGTTCACTCCATCACCCGCTTCGCGCTGGAGGATTTTCGCTTCGAGGGGCGGCGTTTGTCCTTCCTCAGCGCCTACAGCGGCGGGGAGGCGAAGGCGATTCTCAGCGACACGCCGGACATCGCCGTGGTCCTGCTCGACGTCGTCATGGAAACCGACGCCGCCGGGTTGGAGGTGGCCGAACACATCCGGGGCCGCCTCGACAACCGCTTCGTCCGCATCATCCTGCGCACCGGCCAGCCGGGGCAGGCCCCCGAACGGGACGTCATCGTCAATTACGACATCAACGACTACAAGGCGAAGAACGAGCTGACGGCGCAAAAGCTGTTCACCGCCGTTCTGGCGGCGCTGCGCGCCTACAACCAGATCGCCGCGTTGGAAATGAGCCGCCGGGGGTTGGAGAAGATTCTCGCCGCCTCGACCACCTTGTACGAACAGCGCTCCGTCGCGCAATTCGTCGATGGCGTGGTGCTGCAAATCCGCTCGATCATTCACGACGCGCAAGGGGCCTTGCTGTGCGCCGTCAGCGGGCGGCATTTCACCGGCGATCTGGACGACGTGCGGGTGGTGGCCGGGGTCGCCCCCTTCGCCTTCCGCTCCGGCGCGCCGATCCGCGCCACCCTGCCCGACGCGGTATGCCGGGAAATCGCCGCCGTGCTGGAGCGGGAGGAGAGCTTCTTCGCCGACGACCGTTGCGTCATCTTCTTCAAGACCGCCAACCATTCGGCCAGCGTCGTCTATCTGTGCGGCCACCGCCCCTTGACGGTGATCGACCGCAAGCTGCTGGAAGTCTTTTGCTCCAAGGTCGCCATCGGGTTCGACAACGCCTATCTGTTCGAGCAGATCACCCACGAAAAGACCCACGACGCCGTCACCGGGCTGTGGAACCGCACGGCCTTCGTCGAGTCCCTCAACGCCCGGTTGGCCGACGTCGATCATCGGACCGAGATGGCGATCTGCGTGCTGGATTGCGACCGCTTCCGCGACGTCAACGAAAGCCTGGGCTATGAGGCGGGCGACCGGCTGCTGGCGACGCTGGCGCGGCGGATCGAATCGGCGCTCGACGATGGCGGCGGCGAGGATGGGGGCGGGGGCGGGGGCGACGTCGCCGCCCGTCTGGGGGCCGACCAGTTCGTCGTGCTCAAGCGCGGCGACCGCGCGGCGCTGGAGATGTGGGCGGAACGGCTGATGGCGGCGGTCGGCGCCTCGCTGATGCTGGATGGCTGCGAGGTGATCCCGTCGATGGCCGCCGGCCTGACCATGGTCAGCGACGACCGGCGGGCCGAGGATTTGATCGCCGACGCCGACCGCGCCATGCGCGGGGCCAAATGGTTGGGCGGCGGGCGCTATGAATTCACCGTCCACCGCCCGCCCTTGAGCGGCGAAGGGCGGTTGATGCTGGTCACGCAGTTGATCCACGCCATCCGCCGCCACGAGTTCGAGCTGTTCTATCAGCCCATCGTCAGCACCGCCGACGGCCATCTGTGCGGGTTCGAGGCGTTGATCCGCTGGCGCCACCCCCATCGCGGCCTGCTGGCGCCCGGCGCCTTCATCGGCGTGGTCGAGGAAACCGGCCTGATCCTGCCGCTGGGCAGTTGGGTGTTGGACCGCGCCGCCCGGCAATTGGCCGAATGGGGGGCCAGCATCCCCGGCGCGGAACGGTTGCAGGTCAGCGTCAACGTGTCGGCCCGCCAATTCATGAATCACGATCTGACCGGCGAGGTCGCGGCGGTGCTGGCCCGCACCGGCTTGGCCCCCGAACGGCTGAAGCTGGAGATCACCGAGAGCCTCATCATGAACGAGCCGGACACCGCCGAACGGCTGTTGCGCGCCCTGAAGGCGTTGGGCGTTCATCTGGCGCTGGATGATTTCGGCACCGGCTATTCCAGCCTCAGCTACCTCGACCGTTTCCCCTTCGACGTGCTGAAGATCGACCGCTCGTTCGTCAAGGCGATGCTGCACCGGCGGGAAACCATGACGGTGGTGCAGGCCATCTGCACTCTGGCCAGCAACCTTGGGATGGAACTGGTCGGCGAAGGGGTGGAGGCCCAGCCGGAAGCCGACGCGCTCGGCGCGCTCGGCTGCCGCTGGTCGCAGGGCTATCTGTTCGGCCGCCCGATGCCCGCCAATGAGGCCGCCGCCCTGATCCACCGCAGCGCGCCGCTGCTGCTGGCCCCCGCCGACTGACGCGCCGCCGACGGACTGACATCCTCAGGGCGCCACCAGCGGCAGCCACGCGACGAAGCGGGCGCCGCCGCCCTCGGCGTCCTCCACCCGGATGCCGCCGCCCAGCCGTTGGGCCAGCAGGTTGTAAACGATGTGCAGGCCAAGCCCGGTGCCGCCCTGCCCGCGCCGGGTGGTGAAAAACGGGTCGAAGACGCGCGGCTGGACGTCCGCCGGAACGCCGCCGCCATTGTCGGCCACCACCAGTTCCAGCGCGTCGCCCGCCAAGGGCGCGACCGTGATCGTCATCCGGCGGGGGCGGTCGTCGCGGAAAGCGTGGGCGACGGCGTTCATCACCAGATTGGTCAGCACCTGCGCGACCGCGCCGGGATAGCTGTCCAGTTCCAGATCGGGCGGACAAGACAGGGCGACGCCCACCGCCTCCTTGCGCAGCCGGGGATTCAGGCTGAGCATCACGTCGTCCAGGCATTGGGCCAGACGAAAGTGACGGCGTTCGTCGCTGGTCTGATCCACCGCGATCTGCTTGAAGCCGGTGATGAGTTCGGACGCGCGGCGGATGTTCGCCTCCATATAATCCGACGCCTCCAGCGCCGCGCCGACGAAACGGTCGATGTCGGTGCGGCGGATGCTGCCGCCGCCCGCCAGCGCGCCGAAACTCTTGGCCCGCTCGCCAAAGGCGGTGGCGGCGGTCAGGGCGGAGCCGATGGGCGTGTTGATCTCATGCGCCACCCCGGCGACCAGCGCGCCCAAGGCCGCCATCTTTTCCGACTGCACCAGGCTGGCCTGCGCCTCGCGCAGATGCTCGTTCGTCGTGGCCAACGAATGGGCGACCGCCTGAAGCAGATCGATGCCGGTGACGATCCCGGCATAGGCCCCGTCCTCGGTCACGATGAATCCGGTGTGCAGCGCCTTGGGGTTTTGCGTGAACAGGCGGCGGCTGACCTCGTCCACCGTCAGGGCGGCGTCAACGATCAAGGGGTCGCGGTCCATCATCTGGGTGATCGGCTTGTGGCCGAACAGGTCGCGGCCATAGCGGGCGGCGAAGCGCGACATAAAGCCCAGCCGGTCGATCAAACCAACCGGACTCCGCCCGCGCAGCACGGCGAAAGCCGGAACGGCGCGGTCCTCTTCAAACAAGCGGGCGACCTGCTTGCCCAGCGTCTCCGGCGGGATGGCCGGGGCGGGGCGCCGCAAGGACCGGACAACGGCCACGTCTCCACCCGCCACCGACATAAGCCTGCCCATCGCCTGATTGACGCCAACGGCGATGGGTAGCAGACGCGCGTTACAGTTTTCCGCGCGGGCGACGACGACATGGACGGCGACGGGGCGGGCGTCGGCGGGGATTCAAACCCTCAACGCCGCCGCGCCTCGGCGGTCAGGCGCGGACCGGCGCTCAACTCCTCCCGACGGCGGGTTCCGAAGCTGGGTTCGACGCGGGTCTCGCGCGGCGCCTCGTCGGCGGGACGTTCGACCGGCGACACGCCGCGACCGCTGCGCCACCAGGCGAAGCCGATTCCCCCCAGCGTCGCCGCCAGCAACCCCATGACGCCATAGCGCAGGCCGCTGGTCATCCAGCCGGGCATCCCGGCGGGACCCATCGCGGGCGGCTCGACCAGCGGAGCCGGTTGCCCCGTGGCGGTCGTCGCCGTGACCGCCGCGCGGGGCGCGGCCAGGGGAACGGGACCATCCGCTGCGGCGGGGTTCACCGGGGTTTCGGCGACGGATCCTTGCGGTTGGGCAGAGCGCGCCGGACTGCTGCCCCCGCTGCTGGACGAGGAGGGCGGCGCCGAACCGAATTGCGCCATGCCGCCGACCGTCTCGTTGCCGCTGTCCACCCGGTGGGTCGGCGCGGCGCGGGGCGTCACCTCCTTCTCACGCGGGGACTGGCCGATCTGGCTTTTCGACAGGCTGCCCATGGTCGGGGCGGCCTTTTTCTCGCGGTCGCCCATCATCCGGGCGGTGGTCGCGGCGTCGAGCTGGCCGGTGGCGGGCAAACCGACCGACTTCTGATAGGCGCTGAGCGCGGCGTGGGTTTGCGCCGTCATCTGGCCGTTGGCCCGACCGCCGATGTCGAACCCCTTTTCCTTCAGAATGGTCTGCGCCCATTGGATGTCGGCGGTCGCGGGTTGCGCCCGCGCCTCCGTCACCCCGGCCAAACAGCCCATCATCGCCGCCGCTGCGGCGACGCCACGCAGCGTCCGCCACCGATCCCCAGACATGCTTCTCCCCTTCCACCCGTGGCGCTCCGCCACGACCGATGCCTGTCAACGGTGTTACCAGATTGCGGCGGCTTTCCGGTCGCGAATTTTGGAACGCCGCCATGTCCGTCGCGCAGCGTTGCCAAAAAAGCGCGCCCATAAATGGAAGGACGGGCCTCCGCGTGCTAGCCTTGGCCCTTGGGGGCTTCGGACAAGGGACAGGGTCATGACCATGGTGAAGTGTGCGGTTCTGCTGGCGGGCGTCGCGCTGCTGGCCGGTTGCGGCGGTCCCCCCTCCTACCGGGAATGGACCGCCAGCAAAGAGGTTCCCAGCGTGGCGTTTGACGAATGCACCGAAGAGGTGGACGTCACCATGCGCCTGCGCGGCTACCCCAACCGCCCGCTGCCGGAAACCCCGCAATTCCAGTACCGCAAGGAAATCTTCGGCCAATGCATGCGGCGCAAGGGCTACACGACGGAGTGACCGCCGCCTACCGCCGCCTCGCCTACCGCCCCGGAGCCGCGTAGCGCAGATAGGCCAGACCGCCGACCAGCAGGCCGATCAGAATCACCGCCAGATAAAAGCGCACCGGCAGCGGCACCCTCTCCTTGCCTTTGGCCGTCGCCGGGCGCGACGGATCGCGCGGCTTGCCTCTGGTCGGCTTGGCGGCGGGGGGCGGCTTGCGGACGCTCTTCTGCGTCGGGTCGTAGAGTTCGATCAGCGTCCAGTTGAACTCCATGCCCTCGTAATTGGCCTCGGCGTTGTAATCCAACTGGATCAGCCGGAAATAGGCGCGCGGGTTGACGCCGATCATCGTCTCGAACCGCGCCTTGGCGTGGGGCAGCTCCTCCCCCACCTCCAGGGTTTTCCAGCCCTTGCCGCGCGCCTTCTGAATCGCGAAGCGGGTGGGGTGGGATGCGGGGGGAGCGGCCATGATCGGGACCGGAGCGTCGCGGCGGGTCAAAGAGCGGAAGCGCACTCTAGAGCGGATCGCGCGAAACCGGAATCGGTTTGACGCGCGAATCCGTCCGATCAACAAAGACGCACAGCGCCCGCCATGACAGGATCGCCGCACCATGCGCGTTCAAACCATCCTCGCCCATCCCCTGCCCGACAGCTTCGCCGCCGCCGTTCAACGCGCCGCCGCCACCGCTCTGCGCGCCAGCGGCCATGAGGTGGTGGAAACCGACCTGTACGCCGAGGGATTCGCCCCGGCCCTGACCCGCGCCGAACGGACGGGCTATTTCGCCCCGGATTATGATTGGTCCGCCGTCGCCCCGCTGGTCGAGCGGCTGCGCTGGGCCGAAGGGCTGGCGCTGGTCTATCCCCATTGGTGGTTCGACCAACCGGCGATCCTGAAGGGGTATTTTGATCGGGTGTGGGCGCCCGGCGTCGCCTTTCGCCATGACCGCGCGGGCGGACGGATCCTGCCGCTGTTGACCCACCTGCGCCACGTCGCCGTGCTGACCAGCTTTGGCTCGCCCTGGTGGCTGGCGGAGCTTTACATGCGCAACCCGGCTCGCCGCATTCTGAAGAAGGGCGTTTTGACCGCCTGCGCCCCGCAGGCGCGGTTTCATTATCAGGCGCTCTACGACATGGACCGGGCGACCGACGCGGCGCGGGCGCGCCACCTGGGCCGGGTGGACGCGCTGATGCGGCGGCTGTGACGCCGGTCAGGCCGTCGGCACGGCGTTCTTGCGGATGACCTTGGCGTACCAGTCGTAGCTGGCCTTGGGCTTGCGGGCCATCGTCTTGCGGTCCACCTGGACCAGTCCGAAATGGCGGCGGTAGCCCTCCGCCCATTCAAAATTGTCCAGCAGGGTCCAGACCAGCCAGCCCTTGACGTTGGCCCCCTCGTCCATCGCCTTGCGGGCGGCGAGCAGATGGTCGCGCAGGAAGGCGATGCGGTCGCCATCCTCGACCCGACCGGAGAGGCCGACGCTGTCGACGTAATCAGCGCCGTTTTCGGTGATGTAGACCGGGGGATTCCCGTAGCTTTCCTGCAACTCGCCAAGGATTTCCGCCAACCCGTCCGGTTCAAACGGCCATTCCATGGCGGTGCGCCGCGTTCCTTCCGGGGGCGAGCCGTAGCCGGTGCCGAACAGCCCCTGCGGGTCGGGCTGCTGGTGCATCCGGCTGTAGTAATTGACCCCCAGGAAATCGAGCGGCTGGCGGATCGCCTCCAGATCGCCGGGCTTGGCGATGGCGGCGAACTCGGCCTCCAACTCCTCGGGGTAACGGCCCTTGAACAGCGGGTCGAGGCAGGAGCGGTTCCACACCGCGTCCCACATCTTCGACGCTGCGTAATTGGCGTCCAGCCCGCCGACCGGCCAGGAGGGTTGCAGCGACAGCACGGTGCCGAGCCGCCAGCCCTTGCCGCCGCCAACCGCGCGCAGGGCCGCCAGCGCCTTGCCCTGCGCCAAATTTTGATGATGAATCGCCGTCAAGCAATTTGTCCGCCCGGTGACGCCCGGCGCGTGCAGGCCAACGCCATAACCGAAGATGGCGACCACCGACGGCTCGTTCAGCATGGTCCAGCTTTTCGCCCGATCACCCAACCGGGCGGCCACGGTCAGCGCGTAGTCGGCGAACCACGCGGCGCTGTCGCGGTTCAGCCAGCCGCCCTTGTCTTGCAGGGCTTGCGGCAAATCCCAATGGAACAGGCAGGGCCACGGCTCGATCCCACGGGCCAGCAGCGAATCGGTCAGGCGGTCGTAGAAATCCAACCCCTTTTGATTGACCGCCCCAATCCCCTGCGGCAGCACGCGCGGCCAGGCGATGGAAAAGCGGTAGGCCCGCATCCCCGCCTGGGCCATCAGATCCACATCCTCCTGAAAGCGGTGGTAGTGGTCGCAAGCCATGTCGCCGGTGTCGCCGTTGGCGACGCGGCCAAAGCTGTGGCTGAACGTGTCCCACACGCTGGGGCCGCGCCCATCCTCCGCCACCGCCCCTTCGATCTGATAGGCGGAGGTCGAGCAGCCCCACAGGAAACCTTCGGGAAAGACCGTCGCCGGAACGGCGCCGGGAGCGGCCAGAACCCGCGCCCCGCCGCCCGCCGACGCCAGGGTCGCCGTCGCCGCCGCCACTTTCAGGAACGTCCGCCGCCGCATCACACCGTCACTCCACCATAGCCCCACGCGCGCGCCGTTCTTTGGCCGCCGTCCCGCCGCGCACTCTAAGCCGCGCGGCGGCTTTCGCAACGGATGGATTGACGCGATCTTAATTATAGGACTATAAGCTTAATAATCAACGCCACCCATGCGCCCGCAGGCTCCCGCCCTGCGGGCGTTTTTCGTTTCCACTTGCCCTCTGCGGAGCGAGCCAGCCATGCCGACCTTTTTGCCGCGCGACGAAGATTTTCATCCTATCCCCGCCCTGCGCCTGAAGCCGGGCGGCGCCCACGCCATCCCGGTGGGCGACAGCAGCGCCCGCAACGCCGCCGCCTTCGCCGCCGACACCCGCGTGATCGCAGTGCACAGCGACGTTCCCGCCTTTCTGCGCAGCGGCGACGCGGCGGTCAGCGCCAGCGCGTCCGACCATTTCCTGCCCGCCGGGACCTATCTCTATCTGTCGGTCGGCGATAACCGGCAGAGCGTCCGCCACACCCACATCGCCGCGTTGGCCGCCGATTCGGCGCCCGGCACCCTCCATGTCTCCGAGATGGAGTGAGCGCCATGCTGATCCGTCTTGGTCGGGGGCTGGCCCCGCTGGCCGCCCGCCTGTGGCGCGTCGTTCTGCTGACCAGCCAGTCCGGCGCCCGCCTGTCCACCGAATCCGGTTTTCCCCTGCGCGCGGAGTGATCCCATGCCCGCCTTGCCCATCAGCCAGCTTCCCGCCAGCGCCGCCCTGACCGGCGTTGAGCTGCTTCCCGCCGTGCAGGACGGCGCCACCGTCCGCGCCACCGTGGCGCAACTGCGCGCCGGTCTGGCCGAAAGCGCCCACGCCCACACGCAGGCCGACGTCACCGGCCTGCCCGCCGCGCTGGCCAGCAAACGCGCGGTCGGTCGGCGCGGCCTGTGGCTTCCCGCCGCCGCGCTCAACGCCCCAGCCAGCGGCGGCGCGGTCGCCGGATCGACGGACGGCCCATCCCACGGGGTGATCCTGCGCTCATTCGACTTCCCCGCCGACGCGGTGACGACGGCCCAGGCGCTGATCGCCCTGCCGAAAGCCTGGAACCGGGGAAGCGTGACCGTCCAACCCCTGTGGACCGCCAGCGGCGGAGTCGGATCCGTGGTCTGGTCGGTCGGCGGCGTGGCGCTTGGCGACGGCGACGGGCTGGACGCCGCGAGCGGCGCGCCTGTGACCTTGACCGACGCCCTGACCACCGCCGACGTCCTGCACGCCGCCCCGGAAAGCCCGGCGATCACGCTGGCCGGAACCCCGACGGCGGACGGGCTGACGTTGCTGACCATCGCCCGCGCGACCGAAGACCCCGCCGACACGCTGGACGCGCCGGCCCGGCTGCTGGGGCTGCGGGTTTTCTACACAGTGGATGCGGCCAGCGACGATTGAACCGTTTGACGATGATCGACGCCGACGCGCGCCGTCGCCATAGGCGGCGCCCGTCGGCTGCGGTATAGTCGCGTTCATGAACGGACTTTTCCCTATCCTCATGATCGTGGCGATGCTGGCGGTGGTCGGCTCGCTGTTCGTCGGTCTTTTCTTTATGGCGCGCGGCGGCGGGGGCGACCCGCGACGCTCCAACAAGGTCATGCGCGTGCGCGTGGCCTTGCAGGGGCTGGCCCTGCTGCTGTTCGTCATCGCCATGATGACCCAAGGATAAAGCGGCCATGGTCAGTCTGACCCGGATCTACACGCGCGGCGGCGACGCCGGGGAAACCTCGCTTGGCGACGGCTCCCGTGTGCCCAAGCATGACCGCCGCGTCGCCGCCTATGGCACGGTGGACGAGGCGAACGCCGCCATCGGCCTCGCCCGCCTGCACACCAAGGACCAGCCCGCCATCGACGCGATGCTGGGCCGCATCCAGAACGACCTGTTCGATCTGGGCGCCGACCTCTGCACCCCGGAGGAGCCGGAGCCGAAATACCCCCCTCTTCGCGTCCTTCAGTCGCAGGTGGACCGGCTGGAGGCGGAAATCGACGCGATGAACGCCGATCTGGCTCCGCTGAAATCCTTCATCCTGCCCGGCGGCTCCCCCGCCGCCGCGCATCTGCATCTGGCCCGCACCATCGCCCGCCGGGCCGAACGGCTGATGACCGATCTGGCGCGGCACGAGCCGGTGACGCCCGCCGCGCTGAAATACGTCAACCGGCTGTCCGACCACCTGTTCGTTTTGGGCCGTGTGGTGAACGACAACGGCGCCAGCGATGTGTTGTGGGTTCCCGGCGCCAACCGTTGAGGCGACGAACGCCCAACGCTTGGGCGACATTGACAGTGGAAACGGCAAATCCTATGGTCCGTTCGCAACCACAGCAATTTTTCGCGGTGTTCGCCCCAAAAGGCGCGCGCATAACCAGTCAGGGTGGGTTATGAAAGTTCTCGTCCCCGTCAAGCGAGTGGTCGATTACAACGTCAAAATCCGCGTCAAGGCGGACGGCAGCGGCGTCGAAACCGCCAACGTGAAGATGAGCATGAACCCCTTCGACGAAATCGCCGTCGAAGAGGCGGTTCGTCTGAAGGAAGCCGGGAAGGCGACCGAAATCATTGCTGTGTCGATCGGCCCCGCCACCGCCCAAGAGACCTTGCGCACCGCGCTGGCCATGGGCGCGGACCGCGCCATTCTGGTCCAGACCGACGCGGAAACCCAGCCGCTGGGCGTCGCCAAGGCGCTGAAGGCCCTGGTGGAGCGGGAAGGCCCGACGCTGGTCATCCTTGGCAAGCAGGCCATCGACGATGATTGCAACCAGACCGGCCAGATGCTGGCCGCGCTGTTGGGCTGGGGTCAGGGAACCTTCGCCTCGAAAATCGTTCCCGGCGAGGGCGTGGTCGCCGTCACCCGCGAGATCGACGGCGGTCTGGAAACGGTGAACCTCAAGCTTCCGGCCATCGTCACCGCCGATCTGCGCCTGAACGAGCCGCGCTACGCCTCGCTGCCCAACATCATGAAGGCGAAGAAGAAGCCGCTGGAAACCGTCACGCCGGACGCCTTGGGCGTGGACGTGGCGCCGCGACTGACCACGCTGAAGGTGGTGGAACCGGCCAAGCGCAGCGCTGGCGTGAAGGTCGCCGACGTCGCCGCCCTGGTTGACAAGCTGAAGAACGAAGCGCGGGTGATCTGATTATGGCCATTCTCGTCATTGCCGACCACGACAACGCGGCCCTCAAGCCCGCAACCCTCAACGCCGTCACCGCCGCCACGAAGATCGGTGGAGACATCCACATCCTGGTCGCGGGCAAGGGCGCGCGGAGCGTCGCGGACGCCGCCGCCGCCGTCGCCGGGGTGAGCAAGGTCCTGCTGGCCGACGACGCGGCTTATGAGCACCAGTTGCCCGAAGACGTCGCCCCGCTGGTCGTCTCGCTCGCCAAGGGCGGTTACGGCCATGTGCTGGCCGCCGCGACCTCCGTCGGCAAGAATCTGTTGCCGCGCGTCGCCGCTTTGCTCGACGTCGCCGCGATTTCCGACATCACCGGCGTGGTTTCGGCGGACAGCTTTGAACGCCCGATCTACGCGGGCAACGCCATCGCCACCGTCCAAAGCAAGGATGCGGTGAAGGTCGTCACCGTGCGCGGCACGGCTTTTGACAGCGCCGCCGCCACCGGCGGTTCGGCGTCGGTCGACTCCGTCGCCTCGGTCGGCGCCGCTGGCCTGTCCAGCTTCGTTTCGGCGGAGTTGACCAAGTCGGAGCGTCCCGAGCTGACCGCCGCCCGCGTCGTGGTGTCGGGTGGACGCGGCATGCAGTCGGGCGAGAATTTCCCGCTGCTGGAGGCGTTGGCCGACACGCTGGGCGCCGCCGTCGGCGCCAGCCGCGCCGCCGTGGACGCCGGGTTCGTTCCCAACGACTATCAGGTCGGCCAGACCGGCAAGATCGTCGCGCCGGAGCTGTACATCGCCGTCGGCATTTCCGGCGCGATCCAGCATCTGGCCGGGATGAAGGACAGCAAGGTCATCGTCGCCATCAACAAGGATGAGGAAGCGCCGATCTTCCAGGTCGCCGATTACGGTCTGGTCGCCGACCTGTTCAAGGCGGTGCCGGAGCTGACGGCGGCGCTGAAGGCGTCCTAACCGGCGCGGTCGATCCTCGGTCCACCCATCCTCATCCCTTCGGGAAAGCCCAATGTCCACGATCAAGAAGATTGGTATCATCGGCGCCGGCCAGATGGGCAGCGGCATCGCCCAAGTCTGCGCGCAGGCGGGCTATGATGTGAGCGTTTCCGATCTGAACGAGCAGGTTCTGGAGAAATCCCTCGCCGGGATCACCCGCAACCTCGACCGTCAGGTTCAGAAAGGCAAACTCAGCGAGGCCGACAAGGCCGCCGCGCTGGGCCGCATCGCCACCGCCACCGACCTGTCGATCTTCGCCGATTCCGATCTGGTGATCGAGGCCGCGACCGAAAATGAAGCGCTCAAGCGCGACATTCTCAAGAAGCTGGTGCCCCATCTGAAGCCCGAGGCGCTGATCGCGACGAACACCTCGTCGATCTCGATCACCCGGTTGGCCGCGTCCACCGACCGACCGGCCAAGTTCATCGGCATGCATTTCATGAACCCGGTGCCGGTCATGCAGTTGGTCGAACTCATCCGTGGCATCGCCACGGACGAGCCGACCTTCAACGCGGTGATGGAACTGACCGAAGCCATCGGCAAAACCGCCGCCGTGGCCGAGGATTTCCCCGCCTTCATCGTCAACCGCATCCTGCTGCCGATGATAAACGAGGCCGTTTACACCCTGTATGAGGGCGTCGGCGGCGTCGAGGCCATCGACACCGCGCTGAAGCTGGGGGCCAACCACCCGATGGGGCCGCTGGAACTGGCGGATTTCATCGGTCTGGACACCTGCCTGGCCGTCATGCAGGTGCTCTATGAAGGCTTGGCCGACAGCAAGTACCGCCCCTGCCCGCTTCTGGTGAAGTATGTCGAGGCGGGCTGGATCGGCAAAAAATTTGGCCGTGGATTCTACGACTACTCGCAGACCCCGCCGGTCCCGACTCGCTGATCCGTCGCTTGCTCGACAAAAGGCCCGCTCCGGCGTCTCCGGGGCGGGCCTTTTTGTTCGGTCTCAAAAAGGAAACGGCCAAGCGGGGAGCCGCTTGGCCGTAAGTTAGCCTCTGCCAGGAGAGCGAAAGAGGCGAACGCACTCGGGGGAACGAGCACGCCGGGACGCCCCATCACGGCGGGATGGAGAACACCGCGACGGGGCGGAAGGCGTCAAATCACCAGAAGAAACCGCCGCTTAGAAAGCGAGATCGGTGCGGGCGAGGAAGATGTTGCCCTTGTCGCT